>NZ_AP012334.1:0-359572 GCF_001042695.1 Scardovia inopinata JCM 12537
ATGATGGGGGGGATCATGACTGATAGTCATAATGCCGTTGAGTTTGACGCTCAGCGCCTCTGGTCCTTTACCCAGGAATACATGGAGTCGCAGGGATACCTGAGTCCAAGAGACACTCGTTTAGTTAACGAGATTCACGCCCTGGGTCTTTTCGACAATATGATTATTCTTAGTGTCAATTCAGAATCAACCCGGTCCATTCTTGAAAACAAACTCCATACTGATGTTATTGAATGTCTCTCTGCTGTAGCCGGACAAACCATGACCTTCGTCATTAAGGTAGAAAAACCAGAAGATGCATGGTCTCAGAACGATCAGGCAGAGGCGGCAGATCAGATAAACCAGGCAGATAATGACACCAATAACAAGAAAGGTACTATACAGGCGCACCCAAATTTCTCCCCTGCCGACCATGCTGTTCAGGATCAATCTCTGCCCGATCTTTCACAAGAGAAGCGACAGAATCCACAGAATGAGTTCAGAAGAAATGAAGTGGATAGCGTTAAGCCAGATCGAAGAACTTATCAGCATGCTCATTATGGTCAGCATGCAATTCCTACCCAGGCATCCCTTTCCCTTTCCCCAGTCTCTGATCACATCAGGAAAAGCAATCAAGGCAGCATATCAGCTGGCTCCGCGGAAGTATCAAAGAATCTTGAAGCCAGAAATGCAGTGACTCATCTCAACCCTTTTGCTACCTTTGATACTTTTGTTCAGGGAACTTCCAATCGTTTTGCTAAATCAGCTGCTGTCATAGTTGCAGAAGCACCAGGGACGGCAGACTATAACCCTCTCTTTATTTATGGGGGTTCCGGATTGGGGAAAACTCATCTGTTGAATGCCATTGGCAATTATGTTCTTCAACAAGATCCGACTATGACAGTCAGATATGTCACTGCTGAAGAATTTGTTAATGATTTTGTTAGTGCCTTGGCAGCAGGGGCCCGCAAACAGGCTGCCCTGGCGAATTTTACTAAAAAATACCGCAATGTTGACGTTCTTTTGCTCGATGACATTCAGTTTTTTCGCGGCTCAGAAACAATGGAACAGTTTTTCCACACCTTCAATGAATTGACCAGCACAGGCAAGCAGATTGTTATTGCCTCAGATGTGGCCCCCAACAATTTGAAGGGTTTTAACGAACGTTTGAGAACTCGCTTTAATAAAGGGCTGGTAGTGGATGTAGCCCCACCGGAAAAAGAAACACGTGTGGCCATACTTCGTTTAAAAGTTTCCAACAGCAATCTTGCAGTACCCGATGACGTTCTTGATTATATAGCTGATAAAATAACTGATAGTGTTCGTGAGCTCGAGGGGGCTCTTACCAGAGTTACTGCAATAGCTACTTTGAATGATCAGCAGGTTACCAGGACACTTGCTGAGCAAACCCTCCATGATTTTTTCAACTCTGATGTGGAGGTAACTCCGACCAGCATTATAACCAATGTTGCCCAGCATTACACTCTAACTTTTGATGATATTGTGGGGCCTTCCCGCACAAAAAATGTAGCTGAAGCTCGTCAGGTCTCCATGTACTTAATCCGTGAAATGACTAGTCTTTCCCTGGTTGACATTGGCGAGATTTTTGGCGGTCGTGATCATTCTACAGTTATGCATGCCTGTAAAAAAGTCGCTGTCGAGATGGGCAAAAAGAGAACTCTGTATAACAATGTTAATGATATCACTATGCACATTAAGCAGAGTAATTCCCTTAATTAAGAAATTAAGAAACTAAAAGTCCTGATTAGAGTCGGACGTCTTATTTTTATTTCTTATTTTTATTTCATGTCCACGAAGTCAGGAATGTCAGGTTTTTAAAGTTAGTCTTTTTAAGAAGGATAGTCATTTGTGAAGAAAGTTATCCACAGCACTTTCCACACGTATGGGCTAAGCAGGTGAATAATCCTCAATTTTCAGTGGATAAGGTGAGGGTAAAAAGTGAATAATATCAAGCATTTGAGGGATAAAAAAGAGGAAATAATTTCCTTGTGTACAATCTCAGACTTATCCACATTTTATCAACTGTTTGTGCACCATCCTAGGGAGACCTTCACACTTGCTATGAGTGCGATATGCCAGCTTGTCCACAGTTTCCACAGCCCCTACTACGACTACTAATGTTATTTATATACTTCGTCGTTCTAGTTTTAGTTTTTTCTTAGCTCCCGTCTGCGCAACTCGTACCTCCTGTCTGTTCGCATACCGGAATAGACTATAGGCTAGTAGATAATAGATAAAATAAGATATAAATACTACGAATCTTAAGCAGTGAACAGCTTGAGCTTAGGTAATGAGTAGTGTAATAACAGTCTGAAATTGAGGTATCGATGAAGGTCGAAATTGATTCATCCGCTTTCTCTGAAGCTGTCTCCTGGACTACTAGAGTCATTCCTGCCAGACCAGCTACCCCTATTTTAACCGGAGTTAAGCTTGAAGCAGCTGATGGGCTCCTTCAACTATCTGCCTTTGATTACGAGGTTTCTGCCCGTCATCATATCGAAGCTGGAGTTGATGAATCCGGTCTTGCCGTTGTTCAGGGCAAACTTTTAGCTGATATAGGCAAAGCTCTGCCTGTAGGGAAGATATACCTGTCAACGTCAGGGGCGAAACTGACTGTCAGTGGAGGTCAGTCAACCTTCTCTCTTCCTTTAATGCCACAGTCTGACTATCCCGAGCTTCCTCAGATTCCAGATGCACTAGGATCTGTCGATGCTGATACCTTTGCCCATGCTGTTGCTCAGGCAACGGTGGCAATTTCTCGAGAAGAATCCAGACCCGTACTGACAGGCGTGAAAATGATTTTTTCTGATGGAAAAGTTCAGATGACTTCCACTGATCGTTTTCGTTTGTCCAGATCAACTTTTGCCTGGTCTCCCTCAGCAGACGATATTGATACCTCTCTTCTGGTAAGGGGAACGCTCCTGAGAGATGTAGCCCGGTCTCTAGATACTTCACAGAACGTAGTTGTAGGCTTTAATCCTGATTCTCCTACCCTGGTCGGCTTTGACAATGCAGGAAAGATATCAACTGCTCAGCTGATTGATGGTGAATTCCCTTCAGTTGACCGCCTTTTTGCTGCCGATTATCCTATTCACGTTGTTTTAGATAAAAATGCCCTCATTGATGCTATCCGCCGTGTTTCTCTGGTTGCAGAGCGTAATGCTCCCATCCGTATGAGTTTTGAGAATAATCAGGTAACCCTATCCGCAGGTTCTGCCGATGAATCCCAGGCGAAAGAAACTTTGTCTGTTGACATGGATGGGGATCCTATAACCATTGCTTTTAACCCAGCTTACTTGGTGGAAGGTCTCAGCGCTGTGTATGAACCTTATGTGCGCATGAAGATGATTTCTCCCACTAAGGCTGTGGAATTCAATGGTCAGCAGGATCAGGACGGGGAAGAATCGCTTGATTACCGATATCTTCTAGTTCCTGTTCGTTTCGTTGATTAAAGGATAAGGCATTATTAACACGCATCTTTTTTGGTATTACTGATTGTGTATATTTCCCGACTCGCCCTGGATCATTATCGGTCCTGGAATACCTGTCTTATTGATCTGACAGATTCTGTCAATGTCCTTTACGGTCACAATGGCCTGGGGAAAACTAACATTGTAGAAGCAATCGAGTTTTTATCCACAAGCAGCAGTCATAGGGTAAACTCTTCCCAGCCTTTAATTCAACGTGGGTATAAACAGGCAACTATCAGAGCTAATCTGGAAATTCCATCTCAAGCAGGATCCTCTAAACAAGGATCCTTCAGACAGGAATCCGCCAGACAAACAGAACGCTTTACAGTAACAATTCCTATCAGGGGAGCCAATCGAGTCAGGGTTAATAATAACTCATCCCTGTATATGCGAGATATAGTAGGGCAGATCAAAACTGTTGTTTTTGCCCCTGAAGATCAATGGCTTCTATCTTTGGATCCATCCCGCCGCCGCCGTTTTCTTGACGATGCCGGTATTCAGTTAATACCTGAGTATTATGATTTGTCTCAAAAATATTCCCATATAGCCCGTCAAAGGGTAGCACTGTTGAAAAATATGGGCTCCGGCCAGCGCGAAAGTTCTGCTGATGATTACACCGGGTTAGAAATATGGACGGGGCAACTTATTTCAACTGGATTGAGCTTATCGACTATGAGACAAAAAATTGTGGAAAAACTTTCTCCACTTTTTTCTGAAATTTATGCACAATTGGCCGGTTCTGAGCACAAAGCGCAATTAGCCTATCATCCTTCTTTTGCTGAAATTTTTGATCAATCAGACGATCCTTTCACCTTAATCAGTAATCATTTTCAACGACTCTTCCCGGGAGAATTGGCGCAGGGAAGGAATTTGATAGGGCCGCACCGGGATGATCTGGATTTTTCCCTTCATGGCATGCCTGCTAAAGAATATGCCTCCAACGGAGAAATGTGGACTATGGCTTTAGCCTTGAAAATGGCTCTTTTCCAGCTGCTTTCTGAAAACCTGCTTTCTGAAAGCAGCGTTTCTGCAGGAGCCGGCAAACCTATTCTGATTTTAGACGATGTTTTTTCTCAGCTGGATACCTCCCGAAGGGAAAAAATTGTTGATTTTTCCCAGCAGCAGGAACAGGTCCTGGTAACGGCTGCATCTGAAAATGATATTCCTCTGGAATTTATTTCCAACAGCCAGGCAGAGGTAAATTTGTGCAACGTAGAAGAAATAAAGGCTGATGCTGATAGGGAAGAAACTATCACCGGGGAGTTTTCCAGTGGGGAGACTTCTTATGAGGCTTAATAAAATTCCTGTTTGTGAACGGTTGCATCTGTCGGCACAAGTTCTTCCCAACCAGGTTTACGAACGATATCAAAGGCTTTTCAAACCCAAAATTGATTATGCTCTTCGCAACGAAAAAGCCAGGGATAGTTTTGGACAAAAAGGACGAGATCCTAAGCAGTTGGGATCCGCTTTGGAAAAACTTTTCTCCGGACAGGATGGGGTCTGGAAGAAAAATCTTATGCTGGCCAAGCTTCATAACCAATGGTCTCTAGTTGTGGGGGAACACATAGGATCGCATACAGAAGTAGGGTCATACAGGAATGGATTACTGATCATCAAGGCTGATTCTCCTGTATGGGCTACTCAGTTAACTTATATGGTTCCTAACCTGAAAAAGGTTATCGGGAAAAGATTGCCCGGATTGCCTATCGATGCTATTAAGATTACCGGCCCTCAAACTGCTCGAAAAAAATACCGGGGATTCCACGGTCGTTCACAGGCCGGAAGAAACGGATAACGTCCCCTTCTTTTGGTACCCTATATATATTGCAGGTTAATGCGTTTAAGAGCCCTTTTTGTGCTTTTTAGCGCCAATGATTGTTTACGGAAACCCCAGAGTCATCGGAAAACGGATGGTGTGACTGTGGGAGTTAAGGAGGACGGCAGTGGCCGACGAGGACATGACTAATCCAACTGATCCGCAGGAGGAACAGACTGCTGTGACTGAGCAGAAAGAAGATGCTCCGCTGAACAGCAACGGTGAACAGCTGGATGATGAAATGAAGCCTGAGCATTACGATGCCAGTGATTTAAGGGTTCTGGAAGGCCTAGAAGCTGTTCGTATTCGTCCGGGCATGTACATTGGTTCCACAGGGCCCAGGGGTCTGCATCACCTCGTCTATGAGATTGTTGATAATTCGGTTGATGAAGCTCTGGCTGGGTATGCATCCCATATTGAAGTAACCATTTTGAGCGGTAACGGCATTCAGGTTGTTGATGATGGCCGTGGTATTCCTGTCGATGAAGTGCCGGGTGAGGGCAAGTCCGGAGTGGAGACAGTGATGACCAAACTTCATGCCGGTGGAAAATTCGGCGGCGGCGGCTATGCCGTTTCTGGAGGCCTTCATGGTGTGGGCATCTCTGTTGTTAATGCCTTGTCTACTCGGGTGGACGTTGAAGTGCGGCGGCAGGGATATCACTGGACTCAAACGTATGTGAATCAAAAACCTCTTGCTCCTTTGAAGCAGGGTAAGCCTATGAATGAGGGAGAAACTACAGGAACATCAGTCACTTTTTGGGCTGATCCGGCTATTTTTGATACTACAGATTATGATTTTGAAACTCTGCGGTCTCGCTTCCAGCAAATGGCTTTTCTTAATAAGGGGCTGAAGATTTCTTTAACTGATCTGAGGTCGATTGACGAGGCTGGTGATGAGGTTGCATCTGACGGTGATAATGTAGTGGAAGAACTGCATAGAACCGTTACCTATCAGTATGTCAATGGAATCAAAGATTATGTCAATTATTTGGTTAAGGCAAAAAATGCCAATCCCATTGAGAACGACATCATCGATATTGATGCTGAAGATACCCATCAGGGGATTTCAGCTGAAATTGCTATGCAATGGACTTCTGCTTATTCTGAATCCGTTCATACTTTTGCCAACACCATTTCAACAACAGAAGGCGGAACTCATGAAGAGGGCTTCAGGGCTGCGCTGACTGGTTTGGTCAACCGTTATGCCAGGGACAAGGGAATTCTGAAAGAAAAAGACGATAATCTGTCTGGTGATGATGTGAGGGAAGGCTTAGTGGCTGTAGTGTCAGTCAAGCTGACTGTTCCTCAGTTCGAAGGACAGACTAAAACAAAGTTGGGCAACGCCATTGCCAAGACCTTTGTTCAAAGAGTCATGACCGAGAGGATGACAGACTGGTTCGATGCCCATCCTTCTGAAGCCAAATCCATCATTCAGAAAGGGATGGAAGCCGCTCGTGCCCGTCTGGCTGCCAAAAAAGCCCGTGAATCTACTCGACGGAAATCTATCTTTGAATCTGCCGGTATGCCCGATAAACTCAAGGATTGCCAGTCATCAGATCCATCTGAATGCGAACTTTTTATTGTGGAAGGCGACTCTGCAGGTGGTTCCGCTATTCAGGGCCGTAACCCCTTAACGCAGGCTATTTTGCCTCTGAGAGGGAAAATCTTGAATACAGAACGGGCTTCTTTAGACCGCATGATGAAGTCTGACACCATTGAATCCCTGATTACAGCCATTGGCGGAGGATATGGGGAAGAATTTGATATTAGCAAAGTGCGCTATCACAAAATCATCATCATGGCTGATGCCGATGTGGATGGGGCTCATATTGCTACCCTGAATTTGACTCTCTTCTTCCGTTATATGAGACCTATGATTACGGAAGGCTATGTTTATGTGGCTATGCCTCCCCTCTATCGGCTCAAGTGGACTAAGGGTCCTCATGATTTTGTCTATACGGACGCTGAACGCGACCGGGTGCTGGAAGAAGGACGATCTAAGGGCCGTCAGCTTCCTAAAGGAGAAGGAATTCAACGTTATAAGGGTCTAGGGGAGATGACCTATCAGGAACTATGGGAAACCACTATGGATCCTGACCATCGTATTTTAAAACAGATTCATATTGACGATGCAGCCCAGGCCGATGAAACCTTCTCCATGCTGATGGGAGAAGAAGTCGAACCCCGCAGGCTCTTCATTCAGCGCAACGCTCATGATGCCCGTTTCATTGATGCTTAAGGTAAGGTAAAGGAAAAGAACAGTGGCAGACGATAAGAACATCACTTCTGAGAACTCGGACGCTCAGGATTCACAGAATAACTCTTTTGATCAGGCCCATGAGACAGATGATTCCTTGGAACCGCTGAGCCCTCAGGCCACGGCTGAAGATTTTGGACTCTTGAAGGGAACCAGAATTAAGTCTATGGATCTGCAGCAGGAGATGCGCGAATCTTACTTGGCTTATGCTCTCTCGGTTATTGTGGAGCGGGCCCTGCCTGATGTCCGGGATGGGATGAAGCCGGTTCACCGCCGGGTAATTTATGCCATGTACGATGGGGGATACAGGCCTGACAGGGGTTACAACAAATGCTCCCGCGTCGTCGGCGATGTAATGGGCAAGTATCATCCTCACGGCGATGCCGCTATTTATGACACTCTTGTTCGTATGGCCCAGCCCTGGTCCATGCGCTACCTGCTGGTAGACGGTCAGGGTAATTTCGGATCTCCTGGTGATGATCCGGCTGCGGCCATGCGTTATACAGAATGTCGTATGGCCCCATTGGCTATGGAACTGGTCAGGGATATTGATAAAGATACTGTCGATTTTGTTCCTAACTATGATGGAAAAACCCAGGAACCAACAGTGTTGCCCAGCCGTTTCCCTAATCTTTTGGTCAACGGGTCTGCTGGAATTGCTGTAGGTATGGCTACCAATATTCCTTCTCATAACATGAGAGAGATAGCCGAAGGGGTGCATTGGGCCCTCAACCATCCTGAAGCCAGCAGGGAAGAGCTGCTGAATAATCTGATAGCAATTATTAAAGGACCTGATTTTCCAACCGGAGCAACCATTCTAGGTCATAAGGGAATCGAACAGGCTTACCGGACAGGCCGGGGACTGATTACCATGCGGGCCGTGGTCAACACTGAAGAAATCAATGGCCGCCTCTGCCTGGTTGTAACAGAACTTCCGTATCAGGTCAATCCTGACCGCCTGGCTTCTTCCATTAAGGAAGCTGTTCGTGACGGCAAGATTCAGGGCATTGCTGACATGAGAGACGAAACGTCAGGTCGGACAGGCCAGCGCTTGGTTTTGGTTCTCAAGCGTGATGCTGTTCCTAAAGTGGTCCTCAACAATCTGTATAAGCATACCCAACTCCAGCAAACTTTTGGGGCTAATATGCTGGCTCTGGTTGATGGCGTTCCCAGAACGCTCAGCCTCGATGCCTTTATTCGTCACTGGATCAATCACCAGCTTCAGGTTGTGGAAAGGCGAACCCGGTATTTGAAGCGAGAGGCTGAAGAGCGTGATCACATCCTTCAGGGCTATCTGAAGGCACTGGATATGATTGAAGAGGTCATCGCTTTGATTCGCCGCTCACCTGATGTGGAACAAGCCAGAAACGGCCTGATGGACCTGCTAGATGTCGATCAAATTCAGGCCGATGCCATTCTGGCCATGCAGTTGCGTCGTCTGGCTGCTCTGGAAAGGCAGAAGATCATTGATGAGCACGAAGAACTCCTGCGCAGAATTGAAGATTACAATGATATTTTAGCCAAGCCCGACCGGCAGAGAAAAATTGTGGGCGATGAGATGGATGAGATCGTCGATAAATATGGGGATGATCGCAGGACTAAAATCCTTCCCTTCTCTGGCGAAATGAATGTGGAAGATCTGATTGCGGAAGAAAACGTTGTGGTAACAGTGACACATTCTGGCTATATTAAGCGGACTAAAGCAGATGAATACCGTGCGCAGCACCGGGGAGGCAAGGGTATTAAAGGAACCCGCCTGCGCGAGGATGATGTGGTTGATCATTTCTTCCTGACTAGTACTCACAACTGGCTTCTTTTCTTCACTAACCAGGGCCGGGTATACAGAATCAAAGGGTATGAGGTTCCAGAAGGATCCCGCGATTCCAAGGGTCAGCATGTTGCTAATCTTCTGCAACTGGGACCAGATGAGAAAATTCAGCAAGTCTTGTCCATTAAGGATTATCAGACTGCTTCCTATCTGGTTTTAGCTACTAGGTCAGGAAAGATTAAGAAAACCAGGCTGGATGAATACGATTCTGCCAGGCAAGGCGGCCTTATTGCTGTTCGTTTGCGGGAGATTGAAGGCGCTTTCCGTACAGATAAGGAAGGTAATCAGGTACCACTAGTTGATGAGCTGATTGGTGCTGCCCTCTGCAACGATGATGATGAAATTATTGTGGTCTCTCAGAAGGGAATGAGTGTTAAATTCTCCGCTGATGATCAGACCCTTCGTCCTATGGGGCGTCAGACCGCAGGTGTTCAGGCTATGAAGTTCCGTGGGAAGCCGGGAGATGATCTCCTCCTGAGCATGGATGTGGTTCCTCAGGGGACTGATTCTGATCTTCTCGTAGTGACCAATGAAGGGTTCGCCAAGCGGACAGCCCTGTCTGAATATAGGCTTCAGGGTCGCAATGGCTATGGGGTAAAAGCTATTAATCTGGTAGAAGGTCGGGGGAATCTGATTGGTGCCATTGTGGTTGCTGAAGATGATCAAGTCATGGCTATTATGAAATCCGGTAAAGTAATCCGATCCGATGTTTCTGAAATCAAACGTACTGGTCGCAATACTCAGGGTGTGACCTTAGCTAAGCCGGATAAGGGTGATGAAATTATCTCCGTTGCACGCAACGCTGAAACAGAAGATCAGGATGAACCATCGGGGTCTGAATCGGGGTCTGAGAACTCAAGGAGTTTAAACAGCGATGGTTCAAACGGTAGTGATGATGGTATTCTGAAGTCACAGGAACCGGTAGAACAGGTAGAAAACAAGGCTGGCGAGAGCTCAGCTGAGTAGGAGATAATATGACAAACGAGAATCCTGGATCACAGACAGAGCAGAATGCTGAAGCTGACGCTCAGGCAGCTGCAGCAGCATCTGCCAACGCAGAAACTGAATACACGGCTCATGATGCTCAGGAGGTTGCCTCATACGCAGCGGCGGCTTCCCCCCGGGCAGCGTCGACCCAGTCCCGGTCGGCTGAACCTTTTCCTATCCGTAATTCGGTAAACAGAAATCGTGCAGATGCTCCCGGATCTGCCAATGCTTCCGGTAGCCATGCCTCTTCAGCATCAAACTCATCAGCTCGATCCTCCCATAAGGCCAGTGTTCCCAGAGCACGGCGGATGAATTTGTCTGTCACCCGGGTAGATCCCTGGTCAGTCACCAAGATCACCTTTATGCTTTCTATCGCCGGAGCCATTATTCAGCTAGTTGCTGTGGCTCTTATCTGGTTTATCATGAATGCTGCTGGTCTTTTTGACGCCGTTAACAACCTGGGAACTCAACTAAGCTCTTCCTTTAACATTACCGACATGATCAGTCTGCCCCGGGTTTTGGGCGCTGTTACCATCCTGTCTGTTTTTGAAATCGTCATCATTTGTGTTCTGGCTGCAATCGGTGCTTTCCTTTACAACGTGTCCAGCCGACTGGTTGGCGGGGTTCATGTGACTCTGGGAGATGACTAAAACCGTTTTGCCAAGAGCCGATGGTCAGAGACTGATGGCCGGCTGGCCGGCTGTTAAGGTTCCCTGCTGAAAATCGTCGCCCTGCAGTTGTGGCTGCAGGGCTTTTGTTTGTTGTGGATGTTTGCTCCAGCCCGCCCAGAGTGTCTAGCGTGCTGTTTGTGCCGGTTAAAGTGCTGTTTGTGCAGAATTTCTTTTATTTTATGCGGCAGAAAGTCTGGGTCTGCGAGTCGTTTATTTTTCCTCCTTTACAGTTAAAAGATGTAGGGTTTGCTCTGTTTCCGGCGTCAAAGACAGATGTCTGAGGGCAGCAGGCTCACAGTAGAGAAATTTGAGTCCGTCGTGGTCTGCGTGGATGCGGCGGTATAAATCGATGAAAGGAAAGGGCTATGCTTAGCATCAACCCAGAGGATGTTATCCGGGTTCTGAAGTCCATTCAAACCCAGCTCATTATCATTGGTGTTGTCCTTCTTGCGGCTATCCTGCTGACTGTTTTCATTAACAAGAAAACGGTCAAGAATGTAGCAGCCAAGAAGATGATTCATTCCCAGACCTGGATCATTGCTCTGATTGCAGCTTTTGCTGCTATCGCTTCTATGATCTATGGCCCTCTGAATACTATTGTTGCTTCTGCGACAACTCCTAAGTACACTTTGTCACAATTCAGCATCAAAAAGGCAAGCGACCTTGCTGTTGACATTCAACGCGAGGGTATTGTCATGATGCAGAATAAGGATTCTCAACTGCCCCTGTCAACCAAAAAAGTCAATGTTTTTGGCTGGGGTTCCACTAATCCCATTTATGGAGGCACTGGTTCCGGTTCTATGAATTCCAGCTATGCCACCACATCCCTCCTGCAGGGCCTGAAAGATGCTGGAATTTCTTATAATACAGACTTGAGCAAATTCTATACCAAGTATCGCAAGGATCGTCCGTCTATCGGCATGTTTGGCCAGGACTGGACCCTGCCTGAACCGGCAGTCAAGACCTATTCTGATTCCATGCTGAACAAAGCCAAGTCCTACTCTGACACTGCTGTTCTGGTTATTGCCCGCTCTGGCGGAGAAGGAGCTGATCTTCCTACTGATATGGGCAAGGTTGAGATTGGCAAAGCCGGAACCACTGTCAAAGCTGGCAAGTTTGGCATCACTGGCTCTCATTACATCAATAATTCTTCTGATTATGCTGACTACAAAGCCGGGGACAGCTACCTGGACCTGAGCCAGACTGAAAAAGATCTGGTGTCTTATGTGACCAGAAACTTCAAAAAAGTTGTGTTAGTCTACAACGGAGCCAATGACCTGAACCTGAGTTTTGTTTCCTCTCACCCCCAGATTAAGTCAGTCCTCTGGTGCCCTCCGGCCGGTCAGACCGGCTTTAAGGCCCTGGGCGAAGTCCTGACCGGTAAGATCAATCCTTCCGGCCGCACAACTGATACCTTTGTCAAGGACTTTACCAAGACTCCCTGGTGGAACAATTTTGGCAACATGCAGTACAGCAACATGAAGGAATTCGCCAGCCCCAGCATTTTCGCCAACGGCATTCCTTCCTATGTCAATTATTCTGATGGAATTTATGTGGGTTATCGGTATTACGAAACTGCTGCTGCAGAAGGGGCCATCAATTATGATTCCCTTGTCCAGTACCCCTTTGGTTATGGTATGAGTTACACCTCCTTTAAGCAAACCATGACTACTCCTGAAGTCAACGATGATACAGTTTCTTTTACTGTCACCGTTAAGAACACAGGTAAAACTGCTGGTAAGGATACGGTTCAGGTTTACTATAATCCCCCTTACACTAACGGAGGAATTGAGAAATCTTCCACCAATCTCATTAAGTTCATCAAAACCAGAAAGCTGAATACAGGCGAGTCTCAGAAGGTGAAGATCTCCTTCAAGCTCGAAGACATGGTCTCCTATGATTATCAGAAAGCTAAGGCATATGTTCTGGAATCCGGCAGGTATGGAATTTCCATCAATAAAGATTCTCACAATCAGATTGATGAAAAGTCCATTACTGTGGATTCAACGGTAACCTATGGCAAGGGGAACCATCGGTCCTCTGATAAGGCTGATGTAACTAATCAGTTTGACAATGCTGCTGGCGATGTTACTTACCTGTCCCGCAAAGATCATTTTGCCAACTTCAAGACTGCCGCTGCCAAGCCGAAGTCCACTGTCATGCCAGACAAGTATAAGAAGCAGTTTATGGGTGCCAACTACAAGGTTCCCACAAACAACTCTTCTGCCACTATGCCTGTTACCGGGGCTAAGAACCGTGTATATCTTTACCAGTTGTATGGTAAGTCTTATGACGACCCCCTGTGGAACAAACTCCTGGATGAACTGACTGTTTCTGATATGAATAATCTGATTGCCATGGCCGGCTATAATAATGCTGAAATTACCAGTATTAAGAAGCCCCGTCAGAACGATGTTGATGGTCCTGCGGCCCTGAATAATAACTTTACCGGTGTTGGGTCCATTGGCTTCCCCTCATCTACCACAGTTGCCAATACCTTCAATTCCGACTTGGCCAAGCGCTACGGCGATGTTATTGGTCAGATGGCTCAGGAAATGCATGTGACAGGCTGGTATGCACCAGCAATGAACACTCATCGCTCTGCCTTTGCAGGCCGCAACTTTGAGTACTTCTCTGAGGATCCTGTTCTGGGCGGTACCATGGCTGCCAACCAGATTAGGGGAGCGAAGGATAAGGGTGTCTACTCATTCATGAAGCATTTTGCCCTCAACGACCAGGAAACCAACCGCAACAGCATGATCTGCACCTGGTCCAATGAGCAGGCCATCCGTGAGATTTATCTGAAACAGTTTGAGCTTGCCGAAAAGAAAGGCTGCGCCACCGCTGTCATGTCTTCCTTCAACTACATTGGTCCCCGCTGGGCAGCCTCCAACCCCAACCTGCTGAACAATGTTCTCCGCCAAGAATGGGGCTTCCGTGGATTCGTGGAAACCGATTATTTCATGGGTGGATACATGAACGGTGATGAGGGCATCCGGGGTGGTAATGATGCCATGTTGGCAACAACCAAGACCAGCAATTTCATTACCAATACTGATGATCCGGCAACTGTTCAACTGATGAGGACAGCTTCTCACAACATTCTCTACACCGCCGTTAACAGTTGGCTCTACAAGAACGGCCAGCCCAGCATGGATGCTTCTTGGTGGAGGCAGGCTGTGTATGCTGCTATTGCGGTTGTGGCCCTGCTCGTTCTCCTGCTTGAGTTCCTGGCCTTCCGCCGCTTCTTCAAGCGCCGCAGGACAGCCAAAGTTGCTGAGGTCCAGGTTACTGAAGCTTAAGCTGCTGAGGCTTAATCTGCTTATGAAAGGTAGAACATATATGAGCTTGCGTGCACAAGATTTGACGGTAGTACAACGTGCCGCCCTCCTGTCAGGTCAATCTGAATGGGAGACCCGTCGGATTAAGAAAGTCGGTCTTAAACCCATCGTCCTTTCTGATGGTCCTAATGGAGTGCGGCGTCAGACTGGGGAAGGAGACCATTTGGGCCTGGGGGCTTCCAAACCTGCTACCTGTTTTCCTACAGCAGGAACAGTAGCTAATTCCTGGGATCCTGAAGAAGTAGAAAAAATGGGGGCAGCCTTAGGGGAAGAAGCCAAAACCCTGGGTGTCCAGGTTTTGCTAGGTCCCGGTATCAATATGAAGCGAAACCCCTTGTGCGGCCGCAATTTTGAATACTATTCTGAAGATCCTCTTTTGGCCGGCTACCTGGCTTCTGGTTTTATAAAAGGAGTCCAGTCTCAAGGGGTATCTGCCTGTCCCAAGCACTTTGCCGTCAACAGCCAGGAGCTACGCCGCCAGGCCTCCAACTCCATTGTTGATGAGCGAACCATGAGGGAAATCTATTTGACTGCTTTTGAAATAGCAGTTACGCAGGCTCATCCTTGGACTCTGATGACTTCTTACAACATGGTTAATGGGGTCTATGCTCACGAAAACAGCCATCTACTGAAAGATATTCTCCGCGGTGAATGGGGCTACAAGGGTATGGTGGTCTCTGACTGGGGTGGCTCTAACAATATTGTCAAGTCAGCAAAGGCTGGAGCTTCCCTGGAAATGCCGGCTTCCGGCCTGGCTTCGACGCGGGAACTTGTTGATGCTGTGAAAAAGGGAGATCTGAGTGAGGACGATCTGACAGCCCGCGCTCAGGAAGTGATGGATCTGATTGATAAAACTCAGACTTCAACTCCCGGATCTTACCTGAGTGAGCAGCAGATCAGGGATCATCATGAGGCGGCCAGGCGGATAGCAGAGAAATCTCTGGTTCTTCTGCGAAATGAGGCAGTAGCTGATGGTCAGAGGGCTCTTCCCCTTAAGAAGGGAAGCCGGTTGGCTGTGATTGGAGACATGGCTGAAACTGCCCGATATCAGGGTTCTGGCTCATCGAAGGTTAATGCAACCCAGGTGGATAATCTTCTGGATGAGTTGAAGAAATCCAGTCAGGTTTCTCTTATGGGCTATGCCCAGGGCTATGACCGGCAGGGGGCTTTGAGAAGAGATCTGATTGCTCAGGCTGTTTCGCTTGCCCGGCAGGATACGGTTGACCAAGTTGTCGTCTGCATGGGCTTGGATGAGCGTTCTGAGTCTGAGGGCCTGGACCGTAGTACCCTTAAGATTCCTCAGGCTCAGATTGATCTGCTGACCGACTTGAAACGGGTAGGGAAGCCGGTGATTGCTGTCGTGGTTGCTGGTTCGGCCGTAGAGGCTGATTGGCTGGAAGGGACATCTGCTGCCCTCTATATTGGCCTGTCGGGTCAGGCCGGTGCTTCTGCAGCTGTTAAGGTATTAACCGGAGAAGTCAATCCTTCCGGCCATTTGGCCGAGACCTGGCCCCTGCATTATGAGGATGTGCCCTCTGCTGGCAATTTTCCGGTTACAGACAGGGACTCGGTCTATAAGGAAGGTCCCTTTATTGGCTATCGCTATTACACCACTGCCCATGTTCCCGTTCGCTATCCTTTCGGATATGGTCTGTCTTACTCTACTTTCGAGTACAGCCTGCTTCAGGTGGATGGTAATGGAGTAACCTTCACTGTCAGGAATTCATCTCAGATTGCAGGCGATGCTCTTCCTCAGATGTATATTGGCCGTAATCAGGCTACCTCCGGTATCCTGCGCCCTGCCCGGGAGCTCAAGGCCTTCTCTAAAATTCATCTGGAGCCGGGCGAAAGCAAGCAGGTTCGTTTTGACTTTGATCTCTATACTTTCCGCCACTTTGATCCGGGAACCGCATCCTGGCAGGTTGAAGCAGGAGCCTGGGATATCTGGATCGGATCTGATGCCAACACTCTCTGTCTGCATGCTACTCATGTCGTTCAGGGAACCATAGAACCAGGCCATCTGTCTGAGCAGTGGGGACATTATATCGGTGCTGATATCAGGCATGTAACTGATTCTGAGGTCTCTTATCTATTGGGACATACCGTCAGCAAACACACTAACAGCGGGGTTTTTCAGTCCAACGACGCCATATCGTCCTGGGCTTATTCCCGTTCCTGGCTTGCCCGCAAGGTGGTTAAGGTCTTGCAGAGCAAAGAAGATAAAGCTGTTAAAAAAACGGGTTCACCAGATTTGAACATACTTTTCGTGCTGAATATGCCTCCCCGGGCCATGGCCAAAATGACCGGAGGCAGAATCAGTCCTGATATGGTGACCGGAGGAATCCTTGACATACCCAATAAACATTTGTGGAGGGGAATCGGTCATCTTATTTCCGGCTACTTCCGCAACAAAAAAGACAATAAAAAAACTCAGGAGGACATTGAAAAATGAGTGATGCACATACTGACGTGGGCGGGGCGTCTGACCCGGGAAAGATACCAGGACAGGCCCAGCCGTCTGATCAGGCCAAGGCTAAGGGTCCTTTCCGGCGGTGGATTGACACATACCCCAATTTATGGGAATTCATTCTGTTTAGTATTTTGTCTAATATTTCCACCATCACTCGCTTTGTCTTGGTGTGGGTCTGTACAGCCATTTTTGTGCACGGCCTGCATATGACCCAGCCCTTCAGCTTCCTGATTTTCAACTACAGTGATGCAAAATCCAATGGTCTGGGAGGGTTTATTACCTTCCTCATTGCAGAAGTGGCAGCTCAGGTTGTAAACTTCTTTGTTCAGATGAAGTGGGTTTTCAAGTCTGATTCTTCCTTCAGGCAGGCTGCCTGGAAGTATGCCATTCTGGCTGTAATCATTGTGGTAGTCAATCTGACCCTTCCCAGCTGGGTGACTTCTCTCTGCCACAGTTGGGGCTGGAATGATGCCGTTTCCTCCACAGTAGCTTCCGTGGTGAATACTCTGGCCGCTGTTATTGTCTCTTACCCCCTGCTCAAGTGGTGGATTATGCCCAAGAGCAAGGAGCATGAAGATCAGATCAAGAAAGCTCAGCAGGAGGCGAAAGAGCAATCTACTTCTCTGGAGCAGCAGGGATAGATAGATCTGCTCTGGGTAACAACTGGATACCTGGATTCCCGGGCAACCCGAGCTGTCTGGGGTACTAGGACTACATGGAAAATAGAAAAATGCTACCTCCCCGCTGCCAGCAGGATGCTTATTCCGCAGCTTATTTGTGAGATAAGTAGAGGTTAGAATACCAGATCTAGTCTGGCCGGGGACGTAGCATATAAAAGGCCATGAATGGCACAAGGCGACGGGACTACAATTTATATGACTTTACCGGATTCTCAGCAGACAGATCAAAATCTGACTCCTCATCCTGAAATTCCTATTATTCGGCAGAAAACCCTGTCTATTGTAGTACCTTCTTATAATGTCGAGGGTTGCCTACGGCGTTGTGTCAATTCTCTGCTGAACTGCGAAAGTACAGCCGATATTGACATCATCATTGTGGACGATGGCTCAACAGACTCTACTCCTGAGCTCGCAGATGCGCTCGCCCGCCAGTCAGACGGGGTTGTCAGGGTTATCCACCAAAAGAACAAGGGTCACGGTGGGGCAGTAAATACTGGTATCGCTGCCGCCCATGGACTGTACCTGAAGATTGTTGATGCAGATGATTGGCTGGATCCGACAGCCTACGCCAAGGTTTTGAGCTTTCTGCGCCTGCAAACTATGAATATGACTCCGGTTGATATGGTATTAACCAATTATGTTTATGAGAAGAAATCTGAAGATATTCAAACTGTAATAAATTATAAACATGCAATTACTCCCAACAAGGTGCTTACCTGGGATGATTTGAGAACCTTTTATATGAATCAATATCTTTTGATGCATGCCATTATATACAGGACCGAAGTTGTCCGCCAGGCAGGATTAAAGCTGCCTGAGCACACTTTTTATGTTGATTTTATTTATGCTTATCAACCCTTGCCGTATATCAAAACGATGACATATTTAAATGTAGATTTTTACCGTTATTTTATTGGACGCCAAGGCCAGTCTGTTGCCAAAGAAACTATGATTAAAAGAGTTGATCAGCTCCTTCGGGTCAATTCACTCATGGTTCATGTTACTCCCGACGCTTCCACTGTTTCCCGAGGTTTGTATAAATATATGATTCATTTTTTGTCTATCAATTGTGTAGTTACATCGATTTTCCTGATCCTGTCGAGGAAGAAGAATAATTATTCCCGCAAAGCCTTGATGTGGGATAATTTGTATGAATATTCACCGCAGATTTGCCATGACGTTCGTAAAACTATCCTCTGCCGGGCGATCAATATGCCGGGACCGCTGGGAAGGGCTATGGTTCGCGGGGGATATGCCTTGACCAATTATTTCGTGGGGTTTAACTGATGTCAGCCGCCTCAGGGCATGGAGCCTTTCCTGATTCAATTGATTCTCGCGCATCCTTTGGCGGTGTCAGTGTCGATTCCCCCGGATGCGGTGTTTTCCCTGATTTTCTTGACCGCGATGCAGATTATGTTGCTTCCCATCTTTTGGGTTGCCTGCTGATTCGCTATCCTGATAATGATAATCAGAATCGGCATCCGGCGGCAGTCGTTCGTATAGTTGAAACTGAGGCCTATGATCAGGACGACCAGGCAAGCCACGCTTTTCATGGCAAGAGTGAGCGGAACAAGGCTCTCTTTGGGCCTTCTGGGCATGCCTATATTTATCAAATTCATGGCCGATATTTTTGTATGAATATTTCCTGCGGACAGGATGGATATGGAGCTGGGGCTTTGATCCGAGCAGTTGAGCCGGTTTCCGGTATAGAGTTTATGCGTGGAAACAGACCTGTTCCTGGAGTGGGACTTACCAACGGTCCTGCAAAATTATGCCAGGCTTTGGGCATTGATAAGAGTCTTTATGGGCATGATCTGCATATGGCTCCACTTGAGGTAATCCAGGATTTTTCTGGCTGCATGCCATCATCCGGCTCTGTACACGTTGACCCGCCAAATGCGTTTCCGGATTTTGAAGTTGCTGCAACTGCTCGCATTGGAATTTCCCATGAAAGAGACCGGTTACGTCGTTTTATTATTGTAGGTAATCCTTATATTTCTCGACCATCGTGGACCGCCAAGCATATACATGCTCTTCCTCCTCAAATTAATTATTGATTATTGATTAATTATTATTCCCCTGGAGGTTAATCTGGGATTAATCTGGGGTTAATTTCCACTCTCGATGGCAAGTTGACTCGCTCAATGGCAGGTAGGCCCGAAAAGGCCAGATGCAAATCATCAATTGGAGGGAATCGCGGATTTACTTTTTGTATCTAACCTTTGGGCCTACCTCATTACTTACTAATTTATAAAATATTTACAAAAATCTCAGGAAAAGTTCGGCAACAAAGATCGATGCCACCGAAACCGTTGCAAAACCACCGACCAGCATCTTAGGCAGCATACTGTTGAGCAGAAAGGCCTTCTCATCGTCATCTGTGGAAATGTTATTGACCACATCAGTAGTCAGCACATAATCGGCCGGGAATCCGCAGAGGGCAGTGAGGGCGCAGGCAAAAGCCATGGGTCGGCTCATGCCAAAGGGTTTAGCCAACAGCCAGGAGGCCAAGAACATGCCCAGGAGGCCAAGAACAATCAGAACCAAAACTTTGAGGAGAATATTAGCAATCGTCCCTGGAGTTGCCGTACTTAGCTGGGCGAAAACGTATGCCAGCAGACCATACATGAGCCAGTTAAAGACGCCGGCTTTATTGAGGGCATCATCGTCAAGGAAACCTAAAGCGTGGAAGATCACCCCAAAAATCAGGCAAAGAACGTTGGAATTTATAGTATTGTGAGTCAGATTTCCCACCCAGAAGCTGAAGACGGCAATAAGAGCAACCTTAGCCATCACGAATGCAGGAGTATCATACTGCTCACCGGGTGTGAAGAAGTGGGACCACGTGGAGGTAGTCGTAGTGTCTGCAGCCACAATTTCCTTGGCTTCCTGCGGATTCTTCCGATAGACTTTTTGCAGCCGATGCCCTTCTGACTTCAGGCAGGAAGAGATGAGGGGGAAGCTGATGATTTCATGGATGACAAACATGGTCACGGGGAAGGCAACGATGGCAGCGGCTTTAGCTGCCTTTAATCCCTGGGTCATGAGCACTGCGGAAATTAACCCTCCTGTCAGCGTGGGCACTGTGGAAAAAACCAGCTGTTTGCCAAAGAAGAGCACACCCAAGGTCAGGGTGAAAAGCATGGTTCCTACCACTCCCAGGAGAGCAATACAGACGGCTTTCCACTGCTGAATAAGCTTCTTGATGTTCATCAGCGTACCCAGATGAACCAGGAGCATGCCAATGGCTATATTCACGAAGGCGGTTCCGTATGAGGCGTCCGTCACCACTGTCTTGGGAATAAAGGTCCAGAAACCGATCACAAAAAATATAGCGGTTACAAAAATGGAGGGGACCCACGATTTTGTGCGTTTGGATATCCACTCGCCAATAAAGAGGGTAACCATAACATAGAGAAAGCTCAAGAGGTTTGTCATTTTTATTCCTTTCTTTCTTGTATACCTTGACTCTGAACTGATCTTCAGATCTTGGAATGGTTCGATTGTTGATATGGCAGATATGCCAGGTGTGACAAATATCAAACACTTATACACCCTAAATCAGGTATGACGCGTGGTACCCTGTGAGATTTGTTAGCGTGTGAAGCTCTTATCCCCTGTGAAGATACCTGATCGTATACCTGATCGTATGATAAGTGAGAAAATTTATAAAAATTCTTCTTCTCCTGCTTATGCTGCCAGCTCAGGTAAGAAGGTAAAAATCAAACCATATTCACCTACCCAGAACAATGTATTTTTTAATACCTGATTATTCGTGATATTAAATACATTCGCAGTACGAATGACTATGCTCATAAGGCTCACCTCCAGCAAAATGGTTTGATTTTATATACATCTACCTGCTTTTGCACTAATATCTAAACAGAAAGTCAAAGACTTTCTGAAATAAATACCAGAAAAAAGTATGGTATTCATGCACTATACCTGCGTAAACATACAAAACAAATCGAGTTTATCAATTATTGAGATAAGGAATATTCGTAAAAAATAAAAACATGTGCGGAAAATAAATAAAGGTTAGGCCAAAAATAAGAAGAAATTTATGGATTTGTTATATTTTATGAGATTTATGAGGTTTTAGACAATCAAGTGTTGCCCACTTTTACGAAAAAATGTGAATTGTGGGATTTATAGGGAAAAGCCCTTCACCCAACTGCACTATCGCTTTTTCAATTTCCGCTAGTTTCTGCGGTTTTTCATGATTATTTTCTTCCGAAGTGTGCAGTTGGGTGAAGGGTAAAAGAAGATATATCTTTTTCTTGGATTATTAAAATATTGGATATATAACGAATTGTGCAAGAATACAATTCATGTAAAGATTGTATAAATCGAGAAGTGCAGGAAAAGCCGACATTACAGGAATCAGGCCTAATTTCTAGAGACTAAGCCAAATTCGAGGATTCATTTAGCCTTATTCGTGTGACAACTCAGCTTGACTTCTCTCTCTGGCGGAGAAAAACAGCGCATTCTTTTGGCCAGATTCTTCGCTTACAAGTCTCGGTTTGGCTTGCTTGATGAGATAACTGCCGGGTTAGATATGAAAACAGTGAAGCAAGTTGAAAAAAGACTGGCAGATGAGCTTGATGGTTTTGTCTATGTGTCGCACCGCCTGGATTCTGACATTTTGCAGTATGTGGATCAGGTAATTCTTGTTGACAATAGGCATATTGTGGCCGTGGGTACTCCTGCAGAAATGGAATCCCATCTGCAGGGTCTTACTCACTAGATTTGTCACCAATTTGACACCAACGTTGACAGATTGGTACTAAGCGGTATCGTAGAAGCATTAAAAGAATTATCGGCATATGCGCAGAATTATTACCAGACTGTACACAGATAAGGAGAATCAGGCTCTGTACCTTTCGAATTTAATGATTCCAATCTCTATGAGCATGCCAGTGATGAAGCTATGCTGGAATAGCAAAAAACTGCACAAAAAGTTCTGGTACCTTTAAGCGAGAAGATGTTTTTATGAGGATTGATATTAACGGTTTGAAGGAAGCTTTATCTCAGGATACGAAAGAGTGGAATACGAAAGCTGCACAAGCACGTCGTATTGCGGAATATATGGGGAATCTCGATCTCACCTTTGCAGGCTTGGATGGAGAAGCATATAGAGCAATCAATCAGCGTATAAAAAAGCATGCTGCATATGTTCAGTCGCAGGCTTTGTTTATGCAAGCTTTGTCATCAGGATGCGCTCAGAATTTAAAAGCTGCAGAGCAGCTAGAACCGTCAGAACAGGATGGGTCTGTAGATACTGGAAGATTAAACAGTGCCCGTTTTTATGCCATTCAGGAGAAGAATAAGTGGGAGGAACGTTCGCATAATCATT
Organism: Scardovia inopinata JCM 12537; assembly: GCF_001042695.1. Classification (NCBI taxonomy): domain Bacteria; kingdom Bacillati; phylum Actinomycetota; class Actinomycetes; order Bifidobacteriales; family Bifidobacteriaceae; genus Scardovia; species Scardovia inopinata. The sequence goes on from NZ_AP012334.1 coordinate 22,877, forward strand.
TTTTTACTGAGGTGCTGGGCGGTTCCATAGGTTCGGCGTGGGAAAATATGTGTGAATCGATAGTGCAGTCTAAGCAGCATGAAATAAACGAGTATGAGCGTAAACTACATCTTGTTGAAGAGTATATACATAAATCAGAATCTTTTTATACTCTAGCAAATTCATTAGAACCAACATTAATAGCCATGGCTAAATCACAGAAAGCAGCTGTTCATAATAGCTACGCGAGTATGACATGGGTGAATGATTTGATGAAGGTCAGTGCCGGAGCTACTAAAATGTTGTTAGCTGACTATTTACATGGCAAAGGGCTAAAGGCATATCAGGATGCTGTTAAGGACGGAAAAATAACAGTGAATGAACTATATGATGCGGCGACGCACAAACCAAATCTTGTGCTCTTTCGTGCACTGGGGCGCATACCTGCGCCTTTGCTCAGTCAACAAATAATAATTGCTACAGCGGATTCGTTTAATAAGATTGGTACTGATCCGAATGCTAGTGCTGCCCAGCGTGCAAAGAATATGCAGGCTGTTTTGGCCTCTCAAATGCATGAATCTGGGCGAGGAACCTCTGGATACGCAAAAAGCCAGAAAATCTGGTCTAGTGATGGTAAAGAAGCGACCGTACTTCAAAAGAGGAATTGGGATTGGACTAAGTATATGCCCTCCTCTTTTATGGCGCAGGTTAATGACTATATGGATAATCGTAATAGATTAGCAGTGAATGCTGATGGCAGGCCTATCCGATTAGATGAATATACTACTGATGCTGTTTGGATGCAATGTTTTCAGCTAGTAAGTCATGGAATTAAAGTTAATGCTGGCAATAAGCTTAAATTTACTGTCGAAATATTCGGGCAAAAATCGTCTAATAATCAATATTCGCAAAATAATGCACGCGCGGTGCTTGCAACAGTTAATGGATTAGATGATAAAAAGGCAAGCAGGGTTCTCAGGGAGATGCAATGGTCTTCTCATGATTTTCCCGAGGTGTATAGTTCTGGTATGCATCTGACGGGTAATCCGAAAGACTGCTATACTCTGGCATCCAACATTGCCCATCCGGATCATAAGAAGCCGGTTTTCGAAGATGTACTGGTTGGAGAGATTGAAAAAGATACAATTGATCATCTTTATGATGATGCTTTTAGCTTCACAGGTGTACCAGAAATTGTTAGTATAACTTTTAAAGAATTAAGAAATTTTATAAGTGCTTTTGATGAATATGAGAAGCAGCTTAAAGAATATAATGGTCAGACAGCCGCAAATAAGTACACCAGTTTAGCTAATTTGGTTGATAAATACGACATGTTTAAGGATGCTCATCTTAGCATACGGACTAAGGGGAAGAGCAATATGACTCATAAAATAGTTCTAAGGTGGGGGATGGACCCCACCCTACTCTCACATTATCTTAAGCAGTATAATCAGGCGAATCAGTCTGATTATAACGCTCAATGGTTCCTTGACCAGTTGAATAGCCCAGGTTTAGTGGTTAAAAAGGGCATTAATAATGACCTTAAACATATTCTTGCTTGGGGTCAACAGCCTGCTCGTGTGAGGAATACGCGTACTGGGAAGGTGCAGGTTTTAGATATTTCTCGGTGGATGTTTTTGAAGGATAAGCAGAAAGGTGTTGTTGTGTATAGTGATTGGGAGTTAGTGAAGTGATGGTGTCTGGTGCGTGGTGGTCTCGTTGGTGGCGGTATGTGGTTGCTGTGTTGTTGATTGGTGCTGTGGTTGTTGGTGTTAGTGTTGGTGGTGTGGTGCGGTCTCGGAGTGTTGCTGCGCGGGAGCATGCCCGGGTTCAGGGTGAGGTGGATGTGCTGGTTGATGGTTTTACTGAGGGGTTGAGGGGTTTTCGATCTTTGTTGAATGGGCATGAGAGTTCGGGTTTGGGTGATGTGGTCTCTGTTCGTTCTTTTGTTTGTGGTGATGGTTTTACTTGTTATGGGTTTGTGCTTACTGGTGAGGGTAGGCGGTTGCTTCCTGGTATTGTTTCTGTGTATGGTCGGTATTCTGGTGTGGATGTTTCGGCTGATAGGTTGGTGGAGTGGTTATATCGTCCTTCGTATGAATTGGATTCTAAAGTGCGGTATACGAGTTTTCCTGGAAGAATAGTGGTGCCACAATGGGTGTCTGCTTTTATCTCGTGGACTGCTAAGCCTGCTCGTGTGAGGAATACGCGTACTGGGAAGGTGCAGGTTTTAGATATTTCTCGGTGGATGTTTTTGAAGGATAAGCAGAAAGGTGTTGTTGTGTATAGTGATTGGGAGTTAGTGAAGTGATGGTGTCTGGTGCGTGGTGGTCTCGTTGGTGGCGGTATGTGGTTGCTGTGTTGTTGATTGGTGCTGTGGTTGTTGGTGTTAGTGTTGGTGGTGTGGTGCGGTCTCGGAGTGTTGCTGCGCGGGAGCATGCCCGGGTTCAGGGTGAGGTGGATGTGCTGGTTGATGGTTTTACTGAGGGGTTGAGGGGTTTTCGATCTTTGTTGAATGGGCATGAGAGTTCGGGTTTGGGTGATGTGGTCTCTGTTCGTTCTTTTGTTTGTGGTGATGGTTTTACTTGTTATGGGTTTGTGCTTACTGGTGAGGGTAGGCGGTTGCTTCCTGGTATTGTTTCTGTGTATGGTCGGTATTCTGGTGTGGATGTTTCGGCTGATAGGTTGGTGGAGTGGTTATATCGTCCTTCGTATGAATTGGATTCTAAAGTGCGGTATACGAGTTTTCCTGGAAGAATAGTGGTGCCACAATGGGTGTCTGCTTTTATCTCGTGGACTGCTAAGCCTGCTCGTGTGAGGAATACGCGTACTGGGAAGGTTAGTTTAGCGTGGACTCATTGGGAGTTTCTTAAGTTAGAGTATCAGCATGATTCGTCTGTTGATGCTTGGGAGTTGGCTCAGTGATATCAGTATTTTTGGTGGTGCAAGCTGGATTAGGTACATTGCCTATCGCGAGTGCTGAAGAATGGAGGTAGTCATCTTTATGAAAAGTATGATTGATAGCCATGGTGGCGGAACTAAAAGAAGCAGTACAACTTCAGCAGAGGAAGCATCAAAAAATTTAGTCAGAAGAATACGTGGGTATGATCATATTAAGGCCAAGAAGCTCAGTACTTTTGCGCCTGTTCCTGGCAGTGAGACCTACCAAAAACTGTCCAAAGAAATAATGACTGCCGCGACAACTTTCTCTCAGCTCATTGCGAAGGACGGCAAGGGGATTACTGATATCGATAACTCTCTACAGGAGGCTGATCGGAACAGTGCCAAGGCATTTGCCAAATAAGATGGCGGCCTTTCGTTAAAAAGTAAAAATAAAGTAAAAATGAAAAAGCTCAATAGAATAGGAAAAGCAGTGAATAAAGAATACTACGAGCAGCGGCGCGATGAGCTTATTCATCAAAAAAATCGAGAACTAGAAAAATGCACAAAAGACTCTGACCGCATAAAATCCGATCTTCATAGACTCATGGAGGAAGCATCTTTAGGTATTGATATGGCTCAACAGGAGATATATCGGACAGGAGATCGCATCTATCAAGGCCTTCTGCCTCAAGGATTTGAGGCTGATCGGGCAGAAGTTGGTATTTCAGTCAGACGTTTTCAGGATATGTGTGACAATGAGGTAGAAAATTATCGTCAGCAAGTCCGTGCGGTGGAGCAGCGGCGCGATGATATTTCTCTCAGCTACCAGAAACAGATATCTAACCTGGATGAGCGTTATTCCTGCGGAGAAAAAGAGTAAAGAAGAGCCTCCTGGCGGATTCGAACCGTCGACCTGCTGATTACAAATCAGCTGCTCTAGCCGGCTGAGCTAAGGAGGCAGTGCGCAGGGTCTAGATTAGAGGGCTAAACCCTGCGACTTAATATACAATAGCGGATTGGCAGGAAAACACGCCGACCTCTTGCATTCATATCGCAACAAAGAAATGTCGCAACAGAGGAACACGGCTCAACAAATGCGACTGCTGTATAACGTATGCCATGCTTCGATGGATGGTTCAGGACGCGCTAGGCAATCGGCTTACCACTGGCCCCGATGGAAGGAAGCTTACCTGTCACACCAATATTTGCCTTATTCATGCCAATGGCATGCAGAAAAAGAGTTTTCCAATCGGATCCGCTCTTGCTGGAAGCAGAGTAATCCCAGAAATGCTTATTGATCCGGAAGGTGGGAGTGGTCATGGCTCCCTTGTTGCTACCGGAGACATTCCACAGTTCCGACCGGTAAGGAGTGTATTTGGCCATCGCCTGAACCCAGGCAGTATACTTTCCGCTGGTGCTCTTCTTGGCTACTGTGGCATCAACTCCGGCAGAGCGGGCAATCTTCTGAATTTTAGCATTGGTAACAGGTACATAATTGCTTGCTTCCCCAGGTTGATTTTCTGAACTGAAGAGGGACGTAATAAACTGCAGGGCGTGATTAGGATCATTTTCCAGCACATAAACTACTGCTGCGGCAGCTCGGGTGGAATAGTTGTCAGTGGAAGAGGCATCGAGGAATCCTTCAGGATGAACTTCCAGGTTGATTTGACCGGCATCCACCATTTTTATCAGAGTGGCGTCAAGGGCACGATTGGCAGAGCCACAGCCAGGGCAGATAAAGTCCATATATTCTTCCACGGTGGGAGCACCGGCGGCCTTCTTTCCAATCCCGTTTTTAGACAGAACAAATCCCCCTTCGGAAGTGGCATAGGAAGGCTTTACTTTCACAGCCTGTACGGCTGCATATCTTTCCTGTCGACCACTGGCAACATCCTGATGATTCTTCTTATAGTTGTTATAAATAAGGGCACCGCCAATGACCAGGGCAGCAATCACAATAATAGCAACGGTTACAGCGCCAATAATAGTCTGCTGTCTGCGCTCACGGTCCCGCTGCTCCTGAATGAGTCGCTCCCTTTCCAGGGCCGCCTCCCGCTGTCTACGGCGGGATTTAATCCGTTCCTTGCGCTTGGTTTCCTGCCAGTTGTTATTGGTCTGTGCCATTGCTGCTCCTTATTGTCCTTCGATAGCCATCAGATCTGTATAGTTAATCTGGTGACAGTCAGCAGTCATGTCAATCTGTCCTCAGTCTACACGATACCTGACTCCTGAACATTCAATATTGCTGGGAGGGATTGTTGATGTCAGGAATGATATAAAATTTTGTTGTAGTTCTCTGTACTTGTTCAGTATTTATGAGACAGACTTTATGAGCCAGACCGCAACCGGGGTTAAGTAGGTCACAGTTATATCTAATAGGTCACAGTCAGGGGAGTCCAGTCAATAGAGCCGGACCCAGCGTAGATGATAGCAACAACAATCAGGATGGCAAGAAGAACGAGGGCTAAAAGAGTTTTCTTTTCCCATCTCCTGGTCTCCGATCCCGATCTAGAGGGATATCCAGGAATGTCAGCTTTTCTGGTTGAGCCAAAACCGACGCGAATAATGGAAGCCAGATGACTAGACAGGCAGCAGAACCATCCAGTCAGGAAAGAGAGGGTAAGAGTCAGTCCAGACAAGGAGAAAGCTGAGTCGCCAGGGAGAGGGAGGATAAAATTTCGGTCAGGCAGACTTAGTGCCAGGTGAGCGCTGCTACCGCTGGAGGGGAGACCAAAAAAGAGAGACAAAAGCAGACCTGCTGCAAGCGACACAACAAAACCTATCAGAGCTGACCCTACGGCAGAAAGGAAGCCTTTGATAATATTCCAGGGCAATCCCAAAGCGGTAAGAGCCGAGTCAGATTTTTTGAAGATTCCTCCGTTCCTCTCTCGTCTGCGCTCGCGGGCTCTGGCGCTATAACCAACGGTAGCGAAAATCCAGAGAATAAGGAAACCGATCAGGACTGCTACCATTGGTGCTCCAGATGCCAGAAATGTCATAGGAATAGTAGTTAGTACAAGCGGAAGGAAGCTGTGGCGCCTGTACCACCAGAGCACGTTGAAAGCAGGAATGGTGGGAATTTCTGGGTTTGTCAGAAGCCCAAGTGCGGAAGAAAGATCCGGATTTGGCTGGATTGTTGGACCAGAAACTGTAGGGAGAACAGAGGTTGGTGGAGTTGTTGGCAGGATGGAAGTCCCGGGTAAGACGGAAGTCTCGGGTAGGGAGGAGGTATTAGGCAGGACGGAAGTCTCCTGGGATTCTGGAGAGGACAGAGAAGAATAATGAAGCTGAGGACTGGTGACATCGGCTGACTGGGCAGAGGCAGGCAGAATGCGGGTGCTGCCCGGCAGGGTTGCGGATGACATTATCCGGGTAGCTGCCATATCTGGTTCCGAAGGGAGGACTTGGGTTCTGGAAGAATCTTGAGGATTGGGTACCGGATCTGTCCATAATTTCCGGGGATTCAGAGGAACTGCGGTATAAAGGGGCTGGGTCTGGCCATCTTCAGTGGGAGAGGCATCATTACCCCTTGTGTAAAAAGGGGGCACCACCTGTCCCTGAGAATTTTCTCTTGGACCTGTGCTGGCTGAATCTCCGCTATCTGTATCAGTCATACTGTCCCAAGCGCCCTGGGCAGCGTCCTCTTGTATAACTCTCAGAAGTTCCTGAGCGCTGCATCGTTTGTTTCTATCTGGGTTCAAAGCCTGGCGAAGCATATAGGTAGTACGGGGAGGCAGTCCTGCCAGATTGGCGTTTCCGGCGGCTTCCCGCTCCAGCACTGCCATCATGGGTTTGGTTCCATAAATTGGCTCTCCCATGGCAGCAAATCCCAGAACACTAGCTACACTCCACCAGTCAGTCGCTTCATCGGACTCGGCTCCTTCAATAATTTCAGGAGCAATAAATCCGGGAGTCCCCATAACCAGGCCGGTGCGGGTCACATGAGATTCGCCTTCTCCCATGGCGATTCCAAAGTCAACCAAAACAGGACCCCGGGAAGAAATCATCACATTGGTCGGCTTAATATCGCGATGGATAATACCTGCAGCATGGACCGCATCCACCGCATCCAAAAGCTTACTGGTCAGACGGGCTAGGTCTTCTCCCACATAGGGGCCGTTGTCGCGGACGTCATCGCGCAAATTTAAGCCTTCTACCAGTTCTGTCACAATAAAAGCAAGGGAGTCGTCAAGTTCCATATCAACAATCTGGCAGACTCCTGGATGCTTGATTTTTTGCAGAGCCAGCCCTTCTCTGCGGAATCTTTCTCGAGCGGTGGCTCTTTCCCTGGCATCGGTTGAGTTTGGATTATTACTGTCTTCTTGGGCAAAGGAATCGCGCAGAATTTTCATGGCGTATATCTGTCCGCCGTCATCCCTGACTCGCCAAACAGTGCCCATAGCTCCGCCTCCCAGGCGTGAGACCAGGGTATAACCACCCACATTATTTCCGGGTTCCAGATTGAAAGTATTTAAATCCGACATAGTTCTTCTATTCTAAAGGAGGGGGCAGGTCAAGAGGCAGGCTGCTAAAAAAGTGCATAAAATTTTCAATTTCACCATGAAACGTTTTGCATTTTCTTCTTCCTCGTGTATAGTGGACAGTGGCTCAAGGAAGAGTACTTTCGTGAACCAGCGGACCAGTGATGTGCTCCGACGTTAGGACGAGTGTGTCTTGGTCATAACAAACAAAGTGAAACCTCTCACAACGGATCGTTAGGCACGTACCTGCCTATGAAAGGAAAGTTATGGCAGAAGTAAAATTCGAACATGTGACCCGAATTTATCCAGGCAACACAGAGCCATCTGTTGATGATCTGAATTTGGATATCAAGGATGGCGAATTCCTCGTTCTCGTTGGTCCCTCTGGTTGCGGTAAGTCTACGACTCTTCGTATGCTTGCCGGCCTGGAGGAAGTCAACAAGGGCCGCATCACTATTGGGGATACAGACGTCACCAATATGCAGCCTAAGGACCGCGATATCGCTATGGTCTTCCAGAACTATGCACTGTATCCTCACATGACAGTTGCAGACAACATGGGCTTCGCTCTGAAGATCGCCGGCACTCCCAAGGCTGAGATTCGCAAGCGCGTTGAAGAAGCTGCCAAGATTCTTGATTTGACTGAGTATTTGGATCGTAAGCCAAAGGCTCTGTCTGGTGGTCAGCGTCAGCGTGTAGCTATGGGCCGTGCAATCGTTCGTAAGCCGAAGGTCTTCCTGATGGATGAGCCTTTGTCTAATTTGGATGCCAAACTCCGTGTACAGACCCGTACACAGATTGCTGCCCTGCAGCGTCAGCTGGGTGTTACCACCCTTTATGTGACTCACGATCAGACCGAAGCTCTGACCATGGGTGACCGCATCGCAGTCATTAAGCTTGGTATTCTTCAGCAGGTCGGTGCTCCTACCGAGCTGTATGATCGCCCGGCTAATGTCTTCGTTGCAGGCTTCATCGGTTCTCCCTCCATGAATATCAACACTCACCCAGTAGTTGATGGCAAGGCTCAGATTGGCGATGACACCATCACCCTGCCAGCTGAAGTTGTTAACAAGCTGACTCCTGAGGATGAAGGCAAGATTGTTCTTGGCTTCCGTCCTGAAGATGCTTCTCTGGCTTCTGAAGCAGATCCCGATGCTTTCCAGCTTGAGGTTGTTAACGTGGAAGATCTGGGTTCTGACGGCTATATCTATGGCAACATCGTAACTGGTGAAAAAAATGCTTCTGACGCCACCATGATGTCTGATCAGAATAAGATGACAACAGTTCGTGTGAACCCCCGCCAGCTGCCCAAGGTAGGCGACACTGTGCGCATTCACATTGATCCTACCAAGATGCACCTGTTCTCCCCGGCCACTGAGCTGCGTTTGAACTAGGAAAGTCTGTTAAACTAGACAAATTGAACTAAACAAGTAGGTAAGTTACACCAGTTTTCACGACAGTTTGTCAAATGAAAAAGAAGTCCCAGCCGCTTATAAGAGCGACCGGGACTTCTTATTGAATCAGCAAAGTTCGTATTATCTTCTATGAGGCTATGATAAATAGTATGGAAAAGTCCCTGGATCCCCGTTTGATGAATGCTACTTCTGTTCATTCCGGCAAACTTACAGACAGTACAACCTCATCCTCTGCCAGTGGCACAGCAGGGAGGGGTTCATCAGGTGAGCCCAAGGCCCTTACTATTACAGCTGCAACTGCTAATCCTCAGATGTTTACCCTGCCCTGGTACTTACCTTTGGCGAAGTGGCCGAAGGATCTTCTGGTGAACCTTCCCCGGGGAATTTCCCGGCATGTTGTCCGCTTTGTTCGTGTGGGTGATTCGGTCATGGCTATGAAAGAAATCAACATGGCCGTGGCTCAACGGGAATATGAGATGTTGCGAAGCCTTGAAAAGCTTGACTTGCCGGCAGTTAAGCCCGTGGCTGTTGTCTCCGGCAGGCATGATTCCCGGTCGGAGCCGTTGGAATCCATTCTGGTAACGGAACAGCTCAAATTTTCCCTGCCGTACCGTGCATTATTTGCCCGCAATATTAGGGAAGACACGGCTGAGCGCCTGATTGATGCCCTGGCGGTTCTTCTGGTTCGTCTTCATTTGCAGGGTTTTTACTGGGGGGATGTTTCCCTGTCAAACGTACTTTTTCTGCGAGATGCAGACTCTTTCACTGCAGTACTGGTGGATGCGGAAACCGGTGCTCTTTATGGCAATTTAACTGAAGGGCAGAGGGAATACGACATTGACTTAGCCAGAACCAATATTATTGGTGAGCTGATGGATCTGCAGGCTGGTGCCCTCTTACCCAGCGAGGTGGATGAGGTAGAGGTCGGAAACCGCCTGGTTGAGCGCTATCACAGCCTTTGGCAAGCCCTGACTGGTACCGATACTTTTGGCCCTGATGAGATGTGGAAAATCGAGAAGAGGGTCAATGACCTCAATGAACTGGGATTTTATGTTGATGAGCTGGAAGTGACCACTGATGAGGATGGAGCCCATGTTCATGTAAGACCCCGGGTGGTGGATGCCGGCTATGCTTCCCGAAAACTTCTGCGGTTGACCGGCCTGGATGTGCAGGAAAATCAGGCCAGGCGTCTGCTAAATGACCTGGATGCCTACAGAGCATCAACCTGGAGACAGGATGAGCCTATAGAAATTGTGGCTACTGATTGGATGCGGGAGGTTTTTGAGCCTACTGTCCGTATGATTCCTGCTGAGTACCGCAATCAGATTGAGCCCGCTCAGTTCTTCCATGAAGTCTTGACTCATCGCTGGTATCTGGCCGAAAGAGCCGGCCACGATGTATCCATGGGGGTAGCAATTCAAAGTTACATCGATGATTATCTGTCTGATTATAAGATTGATACTCAGGTTATGAAGGCCATCACTGAAGAACAGGATTCGGGCGTGGTGGATGACGCTGACAATTATGGGGCTGACGGCTACCAGCAAAACGAAGACGGTTACAATCCGGAAGATGACCCAGATGCAGCCGTCTGGGCGGCCAGCTGACCTATGGTGGTCATGGGCTAAAGCAGCTGGCTAAATGTATGGTATGGTCTGTGCATATCTGCTGGCATTCGCTCCATTACTGTGCTTGAGCGCGGGTAGTGTGAACGCTGAAGAGGGCAATTCCTGCTGCCACAGAGGCATTCAGAGACTCTACTAGAGATGTCATGGGGATAGAAACTATGGCATCGCACTGTTCCCGCACAAGCCGGCTGATTCCTTTGCCTTCAGACCCCAGAACAACAATCAGAGGATCAGTTTCGAATCCGCTGTATCCCACTTGAGCGGTGCCGCCACCATCTAAGCCAATGGAGTAGAAGCCTCGTTCCTTGAGACTGTCGATAGCTTTAGTCAGGTTAACCACCCGGGCAACTGGCATATGCGCAGCAGCGCCGGCCGATACCTTCCAGGCAGCTGCGGTCACAGAAGCACTGCGGCGTTCAGGAAGTATGACTCCGCTGGCCCCGAAAGCAGCGGCAGATCTGATAACCGCACCCAGATTCTGCGGATCTGTAACTCCGTCCAGGGCAATAAAAAGCGGCTGTGCCAGAGCTTTGGCTTTTGCTGATGCTGATCCCAGGGCTTGAGCTTTCGCCTCTGCCCTGTCTACCAACTCCTGCAGAGACTTATAGTGGTAAGGAGCTACCTTGATGATTACTCCCTGATGATTGACGCTGCGGGCTATCCTATTCATTTCCAGACGGTCAGCCTCTAAAATTTTCAACCCTTCCAGACCGGCCAGACGGATAATCTCGCGGGTTCGGTCATCATGCTCAATTCGGTTGAGAATATAGAGGACGCTGGAGGGAACATGGGCTTTCAAAGCTTCCAGAACTGCATTGCGGCCGATAACAAAATCATCGGAATCAGAGGTAAATTTGGCAACCCGTCTGCGTGCAGCCAGTCTGGGATCAGCAGCTTTGCGGCGCTCAAGGGCTTTTTTGGCACGGTAAGCCTTGTGATAGACGCGGTCTTCCGCCTTAGGTGTGGGACCATGCCCCCGTAGCTTGGCACGATGCTTGCCGCCTGAACCTTTTTTAGGACCTTGTTGTGAAACCATAGTCTTTATAGTACGCGAAAGATAGTACTCGTCAACGCCCATTTCTTTTTATGTTTTGAGGCTTTTATGCTTGCACCTGGGAGGGGGCAGTCGGGAGGCTGCTGAGGGCAGATTTATCCCTGGTAAGGCTGATAGGACTGATACGGCTGATAGTACTGGTAGGCCTGGTAAGGCTGTGCCCGATAAGGCTGCTGTTGGTACGGGGGTTGCTGATACGGGGGTTGGTACTGGGGTTGATACCCGCTGTAAGCCGGATAAGCCTGATAGGCTGGGTAGTTTTGATATCCCTGATAGGCCGGAGAATATGCAGGAGCTCCCTGATACGCTGGGTAGTAAGGGTAGGGAGGAAGAGGAGTTTGTGCCAGGTGCAGCTGAGGGGCCTTCCTGAACACTTTCAATGTATAGGGAGCAACCGTTGCCTGCTTATACCAACCCAAAAAATGGTTAAGAAGTAGAACGCTGAGGGCAAAAAGGGTGATCATGGCCATATCCTGAGCCAAATTTGCCGCTTGCTCGGGGACACTAATTTTGGATTCATCTGATCCGCCTGCGGTGAAAACACCAAAAAGATATCCCAAAGTTATCATGCTGTTATTGGCGCTGTGAAAAGCGATGCCAGCTTCCAACCCCCCAGTAAAAAGAACCAGGTAGCCCATGATTAATCCCATGAAAAAGATCTGGGCCTTACCCCATAGATGATACTGAGTGTGCATAGAGGCAAAAAACAGACCGGGAACAATAGGTGCAAGGAGCACAAATCGCTGGGGTATCCATCGTCCGAAAGCTTGTAAAATAAGACCTCTAAACAGGTATTCCTCAGCTGCGCACTGCAGAGGAATAATGGTCATAATCACAAGAAAATCAAGGATAAAATTTATTGTATCTATTCCTTTTGGAAGACCATGGTACCCGCCGGACAGCAGACTGGGGCCCCATATAAAGATGAACGTCCAGAAATATGCAGGGATTGCACAAATGAAAAGCACCTTCCATCGCATTTTCCCAAAGCGGTTGGTCACAGTATTTATAGGTCGGCCATCTCCCAGAATAGTTCCAAAGATTACTGGGGGCAAGAAGGATAGGGCGGTGGTACCAAAAGTAGAAAGGACAATTATCCAGTGAGGATTATCCATAGTTAAAGTCATATTCCGGAAGAGATCAGGGTTTGCGACGGATACATCCCAGTTCAGACTTATCAACAGATAGAGGCTTACATATTGGGCCAGACCAACCCAGCCCAGAACAAGAAAGAGGGTGAATAGAGGCCTCCACCACTGGTAACCCTTAACTGTGCGCAAATAATTTATTTGATTGGTAAAATGAAAAATACCACGATCGCGAGGCAGCTGATTATTGTTTCTGGGCTGCTGAACCATGACTCTTGTCGCAGGTATCATGGGCTGGTTGGGCGCCCAGGGGTCCTGATAGTGCTGATAGATAGGGTAGATCTGTTCCATAGTTCCTCTTTTCTTGTTTCTATTGTAGCAATGAGCCTCCCGGAACCCTAAAACTGGAAACGATGGAGGGAGAACAGTCACAGTCAACAACTAGAATAGGGACCTACGTATTCATATCCGCGCAGCATGCAGGTATGGGTTTACCTCTTGGATGCTGACTACTCCGCGGCATTACCATGGAGAAACAATGGCTGGCATTCCCAGTGATGAAGACGTACTCGAGGACAAGGTTTTAGAAAATACCTTGCCTGGGTCTGTCAATTCTAATGCAGCACACCTTGATTCTGATCCTTCTGTTATGCAGGTTCAGAGTGTTGAAGAAGCGCTGAACACCAATCTTACTAGGGGCTTGAGCTCAGCGGAAGCTGCACGAAGACTGCAGAAATTCGGTCCCAATCAGCTGGCTTCTGCTCCCAAAGATCCTGCCTGGAAGAAGTTCTTGCAGCAGTTTCAAGATCCTTTGGTTTATCTGCTCTTGGCCGCTACGGTCATATCTTTTATAGCCTGGATTGTGGAATCCAAAACCAGCCCGCAGACCGCAGAGCCAGCGCCTTTTGACTGTATTGTTATTGTTTTGATTCTTATTATTAATGCGATTTTGGGTTATATTCAGGAAGCCCGGGCAGAACAGTCCGTGGAAGCTTTGGCCAAGATGACGGCTCCACAGTCGACAGTGCTGCGCGACGGCCGGGTACAAACCATTACCACCGCTAGAATCGTTCCCGGGGATGTGCTGGTGTTGGGCGAAGGCGATACGGTGTCAGCTGATGGCCGCCTGTTCACCACAGCTAGTCTGCGGATTGCTGAAGCTTCCTTGACCGGTGAGTCTCTGCCGATTGCTAAGGAATCCAAGGCCTTGGATGCGGTAAAGGCCCTGGGAGATCGAACCAATATGGTCTTCAACGGCACCTCGGTTACTCAAGGCACCGGACGGGCTATTGTAACCAGTACCGGCATGCAGACTCAGGTTGGTAAGATTGCCAATATGCTTTCTCAGACTGAGGAAGATGCTACTCCGCTGCAGAAGGAGATGGATCGGGTAACTAAAGTCCTGGGACTGGCTGTCGTGATCATTGCGGTTGTTGTCTTGGCCGCCCTGTGGATAATTGAAGGATTCAGGTCGGGTCAGGATGTGATTGATTCTCTTCTCCTGGCCGTTTCCCTTGCTGTTGCTGCTGTTCCTGAAGGTCTGGCTGCCATTATGACAGTGGTTTTGGCCCTGGGCGTGCAAAGAATGGCCAAACATCATGCCATTGTAAAGAAGCTTTCATCGGTGGAAACATTGGGGTCTGCTTCTGTTATCTGTTCAGATAAAACAGGGACTCTGACCCGTAATGAAATGACAGTGCAGACGGTCATCACCCTCAGCGGCCAAGCCGTTTTAACCGGTTCCGGCTACGCGCCCGTGGGTCAGCTGTCGTCTGTGGATGGTTCGCAGATTCCTGCTAACAGCGATCTCCACCATGAAATTGTGATGGCTCTGGCTGACGGAGCTTTGGCCAACAATGCCGAGCTTCGCAGAGTGTCACCTGACCGGCTTCAGGAGGCTTCTTCTTCCGGCAGGTCCCGTGATTCAAGAGACGGTGGCAGAACACAGGGTTCCATTGATTTGCGTGGTGCTCATAGGTCTCAGACCGGGAGTAATGCTGGCTGGGAAATTATTGGAGACCCCACGGAAGCTTCTCTGATTGTTGCTGCCCGTAAAATTAAAGCTTTGGATCATTTCCAGGGTTATGAACGGGTAGGGGAGATTCCTTTTACTTCTGAACGCAAAATGCAGACTGTTATTTTCCGCGATAAGTCCAGCAACAATGAGCTCTCCGCCCTGGCCAAGGGGGCACCTGATGTTCTTCTGGCCCATTGTTCTCATATTTTGGTGGGCAGTGCTGTTCGGCGGATGACCGAAGGAGACAGACAGGACATACTGGCCCGGGTGGAAGACCTGTCGTCCCAGGCCTACCGCACTCTAGGCCAGGCTTACCGACCTCTGCATGTACGGTCCCTGGGGCAGATTGAGGGGATCAGAACTGATTCCACCGGCGATGTTCCCGATATTTCCCTTCAGGCAGATGTGATTGAACAAGGATATATCTGGACTGGTATGGTAGGAATCATTGATCCTCCCCGTACAGAGGTTGCCAGCTCTATAGCTGAAGCGCATAGGGCAGGAATTCGGACCATCATGATTACGGGCGATCATCCCTTGACCGCCAGCCGTATTGCTACCGATTTAGGGGTCATTTCAGCTGATGATCCTCCTGCCCTTACCGGCGATCAGCTTGATTCCATGGATGATAAAGAATTCACCAAGGCTGTCAGCACAGTGTCTGTCTATGCCCGGGTTGCTCCGGAGCACAAGCTGCGGATTGTCGAAGCTCTGCAGAAACAAGGGAATATAGCAGCTATGACCGGAGATGGTGTGAACGATGCTCCTGCTGTCAAATCTGCTGATATTGGTGTGGCCATGGGAATCACTGGTACTGAAGTTACCAAGGAATCTGCCAAGATGATTCTGGCTGATGACAACTTTTCCACCATTGTGGAGGCAGTGAAGGAAGGACGGGTTATTTTTGATAATATTCGCAAATTCCTTCGCTATCTGCTGAGCTCCAATGTAGGTGAAGTCTTCACTGTTTTCTTTGGCGTTGTTTTCGCAGGATTTCTGGGGATTACCTCTCCTCAATCACGAGGTGTGGTTGTTCCTTTGTTAGCAACCCAGCTTCTATGGATTAATCTTCTGACTGACGCAGCACCTGCCCTGGCCATGGGGGTTGACGGACAGACTGATGATGTCATGTCCCGTCAGCCGCGCAAAACAACGGAAAGAGTTATCGACGGACCCATGTGGGGAGATATAGCCTTCATTGGAATTGTAATGGCTATTGTTACCTTGATCGGCATGGATCTCTATCTTCCGGGCGGAATATTCACTGATGGTCCCGCCCTGGCGACAGTTGCAGGCAGATCCCATGAGCAGCAGATGGTCATGGCCAGAACCATGGGTTTTACTATTCTGGTCTTCGCTCAGCTTTTTAACGCTCTGGCATCCCGGTCAGCTACAAAATCTGCTTTTAGTGGCATGTTCACCAATAGATGGCTCTGGGGGGCTATCGCTCTCTCTATTATTCTTCAGCTTGCCGTGATCTATATTCCTGTTTTTAATACTGCTTTTGGAACAACTCCTCTTCATTGGCATCAGTGGTTTGAGGCTCTAGGGCTGGCTGCTTGTGTGCTGCTTGCTTCTGAGCTTTATAAGCTGATTATGCGGAGTCTAGCCAAGAAGAGAGAAGAGTAGTAATAAATTAATAAATCCGTTGTTATCAGCCAGGATTTATTAGCCAAGATCAGACAACCCCCATCCTTCAGATTCAACACGCTGGAGGGTGGGGGTTTGTACGTTCACCAATGTTGTTAGGATAGGAAAAGACAGCAATGATGAATGTCGTACAAGGGGAAATCGTTCATTTTTACTATCAATCCGGCAGTGATTGCTGGTGTACAATGTACCTCTTGTGCACTTTGTGAAACGGGGCTTGGGAATATGGTGAGCATTCGGGATGTAGCGCGGCTGGCACACGTGTCGCATCAGACGGTGTCTAATGCCATTAATTCGCCGGAAGTCGTTTCTCGTGAAAAGCTCAAGCGAATTCAGGATGCAATCCGTGAATTGGGCTACAGGCCCAATGCTTCTGCCCGGCGTCTGCGATCCGGGCAAACCGACACCATCGCTTTGGGGATTGCCATTGGAGGCAATCGCGCTCCGTCTCCTATCTTCGACGCTTTTTTGCATCTTCTCGCTGAACATGCCAATGAGTTGGATAAGAGAATTGTGCTCTATCCTCGTAAAGATGAACAAAGCGAGCTTGCTCATATTGCAGAGCTTCGGGAACAATCTGATATAGATGCCATTATTATTAATGAGCTGGAAAAGAAAGATGGCAGGCCGCAGTGGCTTTTAGATACCAATCAGCCTTTTGTGCTTTTTGGCCGTCCCTGGGGTCTTCCTGAAGAGACTGCTCAACGTATTCCCTGGGTGGATGTCAATGGTTATTCGGGAATTAGGCAGATTACGGAGAAGCTGATTCGCCAGGGTTGTAGGAGAATCAGTTTTCTAGGCTGGGATAGCGGCACTGGTACAGCTCAGGATCGGGAAAGCGGTTGGCGTGATGCTATGCTGGCCAACCACCTCTATGATGATGAGCTGGATTCGTGGTCAATTGGAACTCAGGAATCAGTTGACGCTGGTTCGCAGGCTGCTCTGGAACTCTTTTCGCGACATGAAGCCATAGATGCGGTTGTTTGCGCATCAGATACCTTGGCCGTAGGAACAGTTGTTACTATGGGTAGGCTTTTTGAGCAGAGCTATATGGCTTCGTTAGAGCGCACCTCTCCTCAGATTCCCTTGCCGCAGAGAACCGTGGTAACCGGTTTCGATAATTCGTCCTTGGCGCAGGCTTTCTCTATCCCCTCTGCTGAGCAGCCACTTGACCAGGTTGCAGGCATATTAATCCGTATGATTGCTGATATGTCCAAGGGGGAAGAGGTTACAGCTGACAAAAAGTGGCATCATCTGTTGGAGCCTAAAATAATTTGGCGGAACCGAATAGGTTAGACAGATTGGAGAAGAGTAGGCAGGAGAAAAAGCAGAAGAAAAAAAGTTGTTCTCTCGCAAGAGAGCGACTACAATAAGGGTACTATGGTTGGCAGCTTGAGCTCTAAACCATTAATAAAATTGCCAATAGGGAGGTATGCAATGGATGCATATGAATTATTGGAAAGTAGAAAATCTGTTCGTACATACACAGGTGAAGCGGTACCTGGTTCACAGGAGAGTCGGATTCTTCGTGCTGCCGAGCTTGCTCCGGTTGGTATGGGGCGGTTCGAAGATTTTCATCTGACTGTTATAAAAAATCCACAGATACTCAAGCAGATTGAGCTGGCAACAGCATTAATGCTTGGTAAGCCTGATGCTCATCCTCTTTACGGTGCTCCGGAACTAGTCTTGGTCAGCGCTAAAGATCCTGAGCAGAAAGGGAATGTGGCTTATTCAGGTGCAGCCATTATTGCTCACAATATGGTGTTAGCAGCAGAAAATCAGGGGCTAGGAGCCTGCTATATTTGGGGAGCCGTTGCTGCCTTGAATCAGAATCCTGATCTGGTTTCCGCTCTGGAGCTGCCGGAAGGCTTCCTTCCTTGCTGCGGGGTTATTTTTGGCGCAACGACAGAGACTTTCACTCCCCGCGAGGTAGATAGCGAGCGTATCAGGACAAATGTCCTAAGTTAATAACTAGTTGAGGCTAAGCGGAACACAATTGTATTGTGGGGTTTTTATGTATTGATTGGGCGGTTATTCGTAATCAACGGACAGCCGCACCTGCGCTGAAGATAGGAAAGACTGCTGCTATTGCTACTGCCGTTGGTTTAATCGCAGTATTCCCTGCTTATGGTCTAGTTAAAGATTTTGAAGATTTTCCAGTGGAAGCAAGAACGACAGCAACTGTTTGTCAGCGGGCAGAGTCAGTCACGGTTTGTGTTTGGCCGGAAAATGCAAAAAATCTATCTGTTTTTGTTTCTGTCCACGAGTTTGGCAGAGATATGCTGTTGGAGCTTACCTCTGCCCGGAATCTTCTTATTGCTGATGCTCTTGCTCTTGTTTTTTGACGGCAGTAATAGTTCTGGAGGGGTTAATATGCACCTTTAATCAGGAAATTGCTCTCGCTTGTTTTGCCTCGGCTCGAACCTTCTTCTGCCTGGCCGGCATGGGCATTGTGGCCTCAAGATGGAGCAGCCCCCGGCTTGGTGAAGCATTCCCTTTTATTTACATTTTTCTTTGTTCTGTTGTCGGTTTAAATGGCGATTCGACAGTTCCTTTTTTGGCAGTTTCCACTCGATTCGGCAGTCAGTTATGAATCCCTGATATTCTCTCTGCTGATCGGCTTGCTCTTGTTTTTCTCCGATATTCCCAACAGATGTCGCAGATAGCTGGTCTTCCTTTATCGAATCTTGTCTTTTCAGTTTTGTCTTTCCAGATAGAAGGAGGATATTTTTTGGTCCAAACCTCTATGATCGGCTCTCTGGCAGGGGTTGCCGCAGGGGTCATCGCAGGGGAAGGATTTTTTAATTATTTGTATTTCCCGAAGAAATATACTGGGGGTGGTGGGAATCTCCAGAATGCTCGAGATTGCTGTGAATATGCCGGGCAGTATGCGGCCTCGCTTCCTTCTGTCCGTTTATATTGCGCCCGCCTGGTGCCTGTCGGCCGCTTATGTGCGCGTCTGCCTCAGGTTTTTCCTCCTGGCGTTTGGCAATCCAGGCATAAGCCAGGGCAACACAGCCCAACCAGGCCAGACCTACTGCTAAGCCTCCCAGAACATCTGTTACCCAATGCTGAGCCAGGTAAATCCTACTAAAACCGACCATGAGGGGCATCACAGTGCAGAGGACAGTAATCAGGATTTTTTGTGCCGTAGTTATGGTTGCATACAGGGCAATAAGGGCTAATGTTCCGTAGAAAACAGTTGAATTAAGAGTGTGCCCTGAAGGGAAGGAGTAGGGATCTTCCACTTTGCCAACCTGATAATTGATATCCGGCCGCGGCCGGTTGACGATATGCTTGAGAATCCAGGTGATAATTCCCGATCCAACGATGGAGCAGACGATAAATGCAGCCTGAACTTTATGCTTGGTCAGCCAGAATGCGAGAGCAGCCAAGGCTACCCAAAGCACAGTCATTGTGGTCGAGCCTAGGAAAGTAAAGATTTTTGACAGAAGTACCATAGGTCCAAAACGGAAAGCTGCAACGGTGCGGACAACTCCGGTATCCAGCGGTTTTGATGCTGAGGTTCCCAAAGCTAACATGTCAATAAAAGCAACAATCAGACCGACGGTAATCATGGCCTGTGGCAGAATGGTGCGCACAGGGTGTACCGATGAAGGATACTTTGCCCGGGTCTGACTATAGTGAATCCTGTAAGCCATGCTCTTAGTATGTCACAAGCAGTTTACTTGCTGGTGTCTGTTTATTTGCTCACGTCTGCCCGGTAGAAATTCTCATAGGATCGGGAAGGAGTTGGTCCCCGCTGACCCTGGTAGTGGGAACCATTTTTTCCGTTTCCATAAGGGAATTGTGCAGGCGAGGACAGATCGAAGAAGCACATTTGTCCAATTTTCATTCCAGGCCACAGCTTGACTGGCAGATTGCTCACGTTAGACAGCTCCAAAGTGATATGACCCTCAAAACCGGGATCCACAAAACCAGCTGTGGAGTGGGTCAGAATACCCAGACGGCCAAGGGAACTCTTGCCTTCCAAGCGAGCAGCGATAGTTGGGTCCAGCTTGACATACTCCCAGGTCGAGCCCAAGATAAATTCGCCAGGGTGAAGAATCCAGGGCTGGCCGGGGTCAACTTCAAACTGCTGAGTCAGATCCCCCTGATTTTCTGCAGGGTCCACATATGTGTACTTGTAATTATTAAAAATTCGGAAAAATCTGTCGAGCCGAACATCAATCGAGGCAGGCTGAACCATTTCTTCAGTCCAAGGAGTGAGGTTGATTCTGCCCTGATCATGTGCTTGCTTAATATCGCGGTCAGAAAGAAGCATAATTGGTATCCTTGATTGTCTTGTTCCGGCTGAATGGGGACTCAGGCCGGTAGCTTCATTATCTTAAAAAACTTTCTGCTTTTAGTTTACTGAAAAAGCTTGAAAATTTCTGAATTGGCTATGTTGCAACCATGAACGGGAATCATCGGTGCCAAGTTTTGCCTGAGTTTATGCCGCCTGTCTTCCGGTATTCAGGCCGGTCATGGTTAGCCGAGAGACCAGTTTTTTAGACAAAGACAATCGTCAAGAACTGCTATGGTAGCACTATGGCAGATTACAGGGATATTGATCCCGGCGGTGAATCACATGTGGTCAGGGGGCATTTTGGTGATCCGGTCCGGGTGGAAGATGTGCTCTGGTCCAGGGGACGAGGCCTGAATAATCCCCGCCGTCCTCTCTTTCTTCTCCTGCATGGGTGGGGATCCAACGAGCAGGATATTGCGGATTTTTTCAGCAGCTATATTTCTCCTTTCAGCGACTATGCCTCCCTTCGAGCTCCTCTGACACTTCTGGATCCTCACGATCAGGATCCTCTGTCCGGTATGGATGGGATTGACCTTTCCTCTTCTTGGAATAATGAGCCAGGCGCCTACAGTTGGTTTCATGAATCAATTCCTACTGGAGAAGATTTGGATAGAGATATATTTCAGGCTGCCAGGGCCATTGATTTATGGGTGGAGGAATCCATCCCCCCGGAGAGGAAAGTTCTTCCTTTCGGTTTCTCTCAGGGCGGGGCTTTGGCTGTTCACCTCTTACGGCTCAATCCCCGGCGATATACGGCTGCTGTCTGCTTGTCCGGTTTCCTTGCCCCGGCTATAGTTGATGGTACCGCTCCGGCAGACAAGGAGTTGACGGCTCTGGCTCCGCCTGTTTTCTATGGTTATGGACTGAAGGATGAGGTGGTTGCTAAATTTGAGTCATCTGCTCTGGCCGCCTTTCTGGAGGAAAATACGTATCTGAAAATGAGAGAATATGCTCCTTTGGATCACTCCGTCAGCCTGGATGAGTGCACTGATATTCGCCAGTGGTTGATGGATATTGGCGCTTCCAGCGGGGTTATGTAAAAAGTCTCATGGATGAATCCCCCTTATGGGCGCCTACTTATGGATTACTTATGGATAGGTGGGTACAATACAAAGTATGAACGGTCTCTTTGTAATCATCTTCTGGGTGCTTGTGGTGGTGGCAGTACTCGGTTATGTCCTCTGGCGAGCCCAGGGTGATTCTAAGCGGACCGGTTTATCTTCCGGTATTGGGTCTGTTGAGCATATAGACAGCGATGACAGTGACAATCAGTCCGATAACCAGGTTGGCCGCCTTGCGGGACAGCCAATGTCTTTTGCTCCTCAGCCCGGGGTTCATGAGTGGGCCCGACAGGAGCGGGAACAGGTATCGACTGAGTCAACAATGGAGTCACCGGTTTATTTAGGCAAGGGATCGACAGCTGTATCTGTCAGGGCAGTTGAGCCGGGAACAGGGGCTCACGATCGGGCATCGGCAGATAAGGAAAGCCGTCCAGATGACTCTGCTTCTTCTGGTACAGATGGGTCCACAGCTTCTGCTGATGAGGAATTCTCCAGCACTTTCGACAGAATTGTCCGATATGATAACCTGGATAAGTTTTGATATTACACGATTTCCCAGGTAAGAGACCTGCACAGTGTAAGGAGACAGAGAAATGAGCACTGAGACAATTATTGTCATAGCCCTGGTGGCCCTTCTTCTCGTGGCAGCTATTACTGCCGGGATCATTGTAGGTGTGAAGCATTCAGGCGTTAGGAAGCAGAAAGAACAGCAGACAGGGCAAGAGCAAATTCCAGGGTCTCAGTTACCAGCAGAAACAGGCGCTGTACCAGCAGAAGCAGGTGGTGCAAAGTCGGAGGCCTCTGAGAGCTCAGCTAATCCACCGTCAGCAGCAGCCCCACAGGAAGCATCGGTTTTAGAAACACTCGAAGCTCCTGAAAAACCCCAGTCTCGCATTGTCCGACTGCGCTCCGAACTTGCGGCCAGCGCCAATCCCTTCGGAAAAGTCCTCTTTTCTATCCTCACCAGGGATAATCTGTCTGAATCAGACTGGGAAGATGTGGAAGATACTCTTCTTCTTGCTGATGTGGGGGCTGATACCAGCGAAGACCTGGTTAATCAGCTTAAAACTGATGCCCGTATAACAGGCCAGAAAGATCCAGCAGTGGTTCGTTCCATGTTACGCTCCAGACTCCTGAATCTGGTAGACTCCACCATGGATCGATCCCTTGCAGCCCACCGGCAGAAGGATGATTCCACTGTCCCATCCGCCATCATCATGGTAGGAGTCAACGGATCTGGAAAAACGACTACAGCTGGTAAGCTGGCTCGGCTTTTTGTTGCCGAGGGGAAGAGCGTTATCCTTGGCGCTGCCGATACTTTCAGGGCAGCAGCGGCCGATCAGCTGGAAACCTGGGGTAGCCGCATCAATGTTCCTGTTGTACGCAGTGACCATGAGGGAGCCGATCCTGCCTCTGTTGCCTTTGAAGCTGCGCAGAAAGCCCGGGATAGTCACGCCGATGTGCTCATTATTGATACAGCAGGCCGGTTGCAGAATAAGGCTAATCTCATGGACGAACTGGGCAAGATCCGCCGGGTGACCGAAAAGACCCTGCCTGTCGATGAAGTTCTTCTGGTCTTGGATGCAACTACTGGCCAGAATGGGCTAGAACAAGCCCGGGTTTTTTCTCAAGCAATAGGCATCACCGGTGTTGTCCTGACTAAGTTGGACGGTTCAGCCAAGGGTGGCATTGTCATTTCTGTTCAGAAGGCTCTGGGAGTGCCTGTCAAGCTGGTCGGGCTGGGAGAGGGGCCGGACGATCTGTCTGACTTCGATCCCGAATCATTCGTAGATGGAATCTTAGGAGATTAAGCGGGCAGGCTGCTGTTTCCTGGGTAGCAGTTTATTAATAGTTCTTCTTTTCTGATTTTTCTATAGCTGACAGCATCCAAACACCTTTCTTCGCCCGCAGGCCATTGGTACCAGCCCGCAGACCCATAAAGATAAGGTTGAAAACCAGCCAGAGGAGTACAATCTTTATTTCTTCAGACTGGACCTGGAACAGACGCAGGCTGGCTTGCATAAGGGTCAGGCCAAGGAACTGGCCTAAAGCTGCCAGAGAACAGGCCTTAGCCAGATAAACAAAATCTCCGGCTCCAATGAGAATCCCATCCAAAGCCCACATCCAGCCCTGCAGAGGGAAAAATAGGGCAAGGACCATCATAGAGATACTGATCAGATGCTGCAGCTGGGGAACAGGGCTGAAGAAAGCTGGCCCCCACAAACCAAGGAAGAAAAAAATCAGACCGACCAGGACCCCCAGCCAGGCACCGGATTGAGCGATCAAAGAAGTCAGATAACGGGTGGTAACCGTATCTTTTTCTCCCAGGGACCTGCCTACCAGAGCCTGGCCTGCAATGGCAACTGAGTCCAGGGTGTTAAGGGCAAAATTCCAGGCAGAGTTAACAGCCTGATAGCTGGCCAGGACCTGGGTCCCCATGGCCGCAGCGGCCATGACAGTAGCTACCATAGCTGCCCGCAGAGCTAGAGTTCGGATAAACAAGGGGAATCCATCGCCTATGTTTTGTGCCAGACCTTCCTTTGATGGTTTCAGCGGTACTGATCGAACCCGGGCGTGCAGGATGACCAGGGCAGACAAGAAGAGACCCATAGCCCACTGGGCCAGGCAGGTGGCCAAACCTGAACCAAGTACTCCCAGGTGAGCCCCAAAAATAAAGACAAAATCAAGCAGTGTGTTCAGGGCGGCTGACCCCACTGCTGCCCACAAAGTAACGGTTACTTTCTGTAAGCCGCGAAAAATACCATTTACCGCATAAACCAACAGCATTCCCGGAGCTCCCAGGACTACAGCCCTGGTATAGATGACAGCCTGAGTCAGATCCTGGCCCCTCGCCCCAATCGCCCAACAGAGGGGGCTGGCTCCGGCAAAGAGGCCGGCTGCAAGAATCAACCCAATTCCCAGGGCCAGCCACATACCGTTAATACCTGATCGTAGACCCGCCCTGACCTTGCCGGCTCCCATCAGTATGGCCACATGGGAGGTGGTGGAGTAAGCAAGAAAATTGCAGAGGCCAAGAGCAGTCAGGATAATGGTCGATCCCACAGACAAACCGGCCAGGGAACTGGTTGAAATATGGCCCACAATGGCAGTATCAATGAGAACAAAAGCAGGCTCTGCAATCAATTGACCAAAAGTGGGAACGGCCAGATGGAACAGCTGCTTTCGGGTTGCAGCCCGGTCGAAAGAGGCTGGTGTCTGAGTCATAAGAGCTCATTATAATCACTTCCCGGCCTGTCGTCACAAGGCTTCACAATGAAGGAGTGGGATTCAAGGATTTTATAAGCAACTCTGCGAGAAAATATAGGCAGAAGTACAGCAAAGAAAACATCCGTCAGAGAGGACTGCTCGACAACCGGAGATTTCACAGTCATTCCATCCCCCTCGACATGGATGACGTGGTAGCCGACCTTGATAAATCGGTGACTGAAGCTGGCCTGCCCGCCAAAGCCAGCGTGATTGTACGGGCAGGGGCTCTTGACCTGGCCAGCGGAACAGGGAGCTTCCGGGTTCGAGAGCTCATGGATCGCATTGCTGCCACAATGGGGGTCTACGTGCGGGCAGATGTTAACTTAACCGATATTGAAGCCTCTTGCTCTGACGGGACGTACAGGGTAACTGAGGTGGTTGATCTGCCTACCGTGGGGGTTAATACCGAGCGGATTTGGCTTATGGAACATTTTACCGATTGGCTCAGCGTCAGCTTGGGAAGGCGGGGAACGTACCACCGGGCTGCTGATGCCTCCCAGAATTTTATTGCCCGTCTGACCAATGAAAAGAAAAGCAGTATTGCCCCCATCCCTGATATTATCGGCGATGCCGACAGGGGGGATGCTTCAGCTCCGGCTGCGGAAGGCTGCAATCCTGCTCAGCCCGGCCAATCTGTCCGAACCGTTAGACCCGCCCCTGTCACTGTTCGCCAGATTCATGAGCGTCTGGACGCCATCGAGTACCGTCACCACCTTTATAGCTTAGCCTTGCAGGTACTGGCGGCAGCGGTCTCCTGCGCATCCTTTACTTTTCTCCTGGGGGGAGGACCAATAGACATGGCCGCTGCCTTTATTGGAGCTGGCTGTGGTCAGTTTGTTCGCAGCCGGCTGAACGGCCGCCATATGAATCAGTTTTTTGTGACTGCCCTCGCAGTAGTAATCGCAGCCTTTGTCAGCATTGGTTCTCTGCGTCTTCTGGGCATGTTCTATCCAGCTGCCCTGGCTCACGATACTGCATACATTGGGGCTATTCTTTTTGTGGTGCCTGGTTTCCCTCTCATTACCGGGGGTCTGGATATTGCCAAACTGGATATTTCTTCCGGCGTTCAGCGGGCTGTGTATTTTTTGGCTATCATCACTGCCGCTACTTTAGCTGCCTGGGCTGTGGCTGACGTTGTTCATCTGACTCCAGGAGGTTTTGCCGAATTTTCCATGAACCCCTGGCTGAGGTTAATTCTGCGCTTCATCACTGCATTTGGGGGAGTTTGGGGGTTTTCCGTCCTCTTTAATTCTCCTCAGCGGATGGCCTGTGTAGCGGCAGTGATTGGTGCCTTGGCAGACACGTTCCGCCTGGAAATCATTGACTACTGGCATACTCCCATTGAAGCTGCTGCTTTTTTGGGAGCCTTGGCAGCAGGACTCCTGGCTTCTGCCTGGAGGATTGCGGTCCGGCATGGGTTGATCGAGCCGCAGTATGGCTTTCCCCGTATTACTCTGACCGTTCCCTCCATTGTGATTATGGTTCCGGGACTGTATATGTATCAGGCCGTCTATTACCTGGGCCAGCTGAACTCAGGGGCAGCTCTTAATTGGATTTTCAGGGCGGTTCTCGTGGTAGTTTGCCTACCAATTGGCCTGGCTCTAGCTCGAATCCTGACCGACCGCAGCTGGCGGTACGACGTATAAAGGCTTGAAGCCTAAAGTGAAACCTAAAGTTTAGTCCTGCTTGGGCTTGGACTTAGGTTTGGGCTTTAAAGCACTGGGCATAGGAATCTTGGGAAAGGGCTTATGCGGAACAGGCTTTTTAGCAGCCTGAGATTCAGCTTTTTTGGCGGCCTCGGCTGCCCAGGCAGCATAATCATCCAAATCAGGAGTGGTGTCATCTTCCCGCAGACTGTTCTTATCTGTCTGGCTTATACTGTCTTCCTGCCTGTCGTCCTTTTCAGTTTCTTCGGCTTCCTGGGATGACAGCTCTTTCTCCAGCTCGTTGTAATCCGTATCTGTGGTCATATACTTGAGTTTTCGAGCCATCTTTGTTTGTTTTGCCTTCTGACGTCCCCGGCCCATAAAAAAACTCCTTTGCCAACTTGGCTACTGTGATACGTATATAATCATCATCAAGTAGGATACCACGAACTATGGTTGTCTGCAGAAATTTTTATGATGAGAGCATCATCTTGACCAGATTTTTACGTTTCTGAGGGTGTCGGATTTATTCTGCTGCCCTAATTTTATAATTTTATAAGGAGCTGACTCATGGCAGACAAGGAAAAACAGGTGACTGCGGCGGGAAATAAAATCAGCGCCAGCTATGAAGCAGCTAAAAGGCGGTCTGATCAGACTCTGGCTGAACTTAATGCTCAGCCAGAGAAATTCATTATGCTGACCGGAGACAGGCCTACGGGCCGCCTGCATTTGGGGCATTATTTTGGAACCTTAACAGAGCGAGTCCGTATGCAGAACTTGGGCGTTCATACTAATATTCTGGTTGCTGACTATCAGGTGATTACAGACCGGGATACTACTGAACATATTGAAGATAATGTTCTTAATCTTGTGGTGGATTATCTGGCTGCTGGAATTGATCCCACTAAAACCATGATTTTTGCCCATTCGGCTGTTCCCGCTGAGAATCAGCTTATGCTTCCCTTCCTTTCCCTGGTGACTGAGGCTGAGTTGCACCGCAATCCTACTGTGAAATCCGAAATGGAAGCTTCCGGTCATGCTTTAACCGGTCTCCTCCTGACCTATCCGGTTCATCAAGCCTGTGATATTCTATTCTGCAAGGGGAACGTTGTCCCCGTTGGCAAAGATCAGCTTCCTCATATAGAAATTACCAGGACCATAGCTCGCCGGTTTAATGAACGGTATTCCCCCACAAAACCTGTGTTTACTGAGCCCACCGCCATTTTGTCTGATGCCTCGGAGATTCCTGGCCTTGATGGCCGCAAAATGAGCAAATCATACGGAAATGCTATCTTCTTGGGGGCTACCGCTGAAGAGACTGCCAAGCTTATTAAAAAAAGTCCCACAGATTCGCAGCGCATGATTACTTTCGATCCGGTGAACCGTCCTCAGGTCTCTGCCCTGCTGACAACAGCCGGCCTGGTTACAGGCCGCGATCCTCGGGAAATTGCTTCAGATATCGGCAATGCCGGTGCTGGGGCCCTGAAGCAGTATGTGACCCAGTCGGTCAATGAATTCCTTGCTCCTCACCGGCAGCGGCGGCAGGAACTGGCTGCTGACATGGATTATGTTCGAGATATCCTGCACGAAGGCAATAAGAAGGCCAATCAGATAGCTCAGGAAACCCTGGACCAGGTTCGGGAAGCCATGGGGATGACCTACTGACTGGGGCCGGATTCCTGCCGGTTCAGGAGCAGAATAGGAATAATCTGCGCTGGCATAACTCATAAGAAGTATCAGCATGTCTAAGAAAAAGCATAGGGACAGATCCTGGGCCCCATCTCCCCCGGCCCTGCCTGTCCCAGTAACGGATAACCACACTCACTTGGTATCAGTTGTGGGGTTTTCCCGGCAGATGGATGAGCAGGCCAGGGATCGGGGACAGAATCCAGTCCCCGTTTACAGTCCTGACCAGCTTCTCTCTCAGGCCGCTTCGGCAGGGGTTGGCCGAATTATTGATGTGGGCTGTGAACTCCCTCATCTGCAGGCAGCTGTGGATCTGGCCCTGGCTCATTCTGGACAGGTTTATGCAGCCCTGGCGATTCACCCCAATGAGGCTGTTCTTCATGGGCATCATGGGGACCCTGGTCCTGATGGGCTGGAAATTACATATCAGCCCTGGCATGATCTGTCTTTCGATGAAGCTCTGTCTCGGGTGGAACAGCTGGCCAGAAGCAATCAGGGCTTGGTGGTTGCCATAGGGGAGACCGGATTGGACTAT
This sequence comes from Scardovia inopinata JCM 12537, assembly GCF_001042695.1. NCBI lineage: Bacteria > Bacillati > Actinomycetota > Actinomycetes > Bifidobacteriales > Bifidobacteriaceae > Scardovia > Scardovia inopinata. The sequence goes on from NZ_AP012334.1 coordinate 51,576, forward strand.
TACCGGACGGGGCCCCGAGCCCGCCGCCTGCAGATTGATGCTTTTCGAGCCCATATAGACCTGGCTAAAGAATTGGGTCTGCCCCTGCAGATACATGACAGGAATGCTCATGAAGATGTTGTTTCAATCCTTCTGAAAGATAAGGCTCCTGAGGGCACTATTTTCCACTCATATTCCGCTGGCCCTGAAATTGCTCAGATTGCCCGGGAACAGGGCTGGTACCTGAGTTTTTCCGGGACTGTTTCTTACAAAGGCAATGATCGGATTCGTCAGGCTTTACAAACTATAGATCTGCATCACATCCTGGTAGAAACAGACGCTCCCTATTTATCTCCCATGCCCTATCGGGGAAGAACCAATGCCCCCTACCTGATCCCCTATACCCTGGCTTCCATGGCGGATACTGTGGATATGCCCTTGGAAGCTCTGGCTGAATTGGTAGAAGGGAACACCAGAAGAGTCTATCATCTTCCTGTCCAGGGCCGCTGATTACTCCTGTGGGTTGCCTGTGGGTTGCCTGTGGGTTGGAGGTCTGTGATTGGGAGTTTTTGACTTCCGGAGACCTGGTGCAATGCAGTATTTTTGCCGATTGTGTATATACCGTGATAAAGTAGCGGGTTGATTATCTCTAGGTGCAAAACACGCTGACAGATGCCGGATGGTCTGGCGCAGATAGGTGGAGTTTATATGATGCAGCAGGGCAGGAAGTCTTTCCAACAGATTATTGCTGACAGCAGCAGTGAGGGTGGGTCTGATTCCCGGAACCAGGCAGATTCTCCTGTGAGTTCGAATGACGCTGGCGATAAGGGTCTTCGCCACCTGGTGCACGATACCAGCCTTGCTCGGGCGGTGACCGCTTCCGCAACAGGAGATGGGGTTCAGGAGGGTTCTTCAACAGGATCCAAAAAGATTTCTCCGGCTTCCAAGGAAGCCAAGCCTGCGGCTGTTGCCGCCGCCCTGGATGAGACCGGACCGATTATTCCTAGTGAGGGGATTGCCAGCGCTCCTGTCATCTCCGATCAGGCTATCTCTCCTGAGGAGGTGGAGGAGAAAAAGCGGGCTAAGGAGGAAGCGCGTAAATCAGCTGAACTGAAGAATGCCCGGGCCCGCACCCCCCTTGGCCGCTGGTGGCATAAGCTTCAGGCCTCTCCCGATAAGATTTCTCTGGGAATGTGCATTGTCACTATGGGTGTGGTCTACGGAGACATCGGAACCTCTCCTCTCTACCTGGCTCAGTCATTTGTTTCCGGCCAGGGCGGGATCCGCTATGTTGACCGCACTTCTGTTTTGGGTATGCTCTCCCTGCTTTTCTGGTCTATTACCCTTATCACTACTGTCAAGTATGTACTTATTGCCATGAGGATTGATAACAGGGGTGAAGGCGGTATTTTTGCCCTCTATTCCATGGTCAAACGCTTTGCCAAATGGTTGTGGATCCCAGCAATGATTGGTGGGGCTGCGTTTTTAGCTGACTCTGTTTTGACCCCGGCTGTTTCTATTTCTTCTGCTGTGGAAGGATTAAGGACCCTGCGGGCTTTTGAAAATGTGTTTACGGTTAATCCCCAGCTAACTTTGGCTATTACTGTAATCATTATTGTTATTCTTTTTGCTGTTCAGTCCCGGGGAACAGAACGGATTGGCCGGGTTTTCGGGGTAGTGGTGGCTATCTGGTTCACCTTCATGGCTGTGGTGGGAATCATTGCCATTGGAAACGACTGGTCTATTTTTGCTGCTCTTAACCCCTGGTATGGTCTGGAATACTTGCTGAATCTGAATGGTGCCAACAGGGCTGGGTTGGCTATCATGGGAACTGTTTTTCTGGCAACCACCGGTGCTGAGGCCCTCTACTCCGATATGGGCCATGTGGGCAGAGGAAATATTTACGCCACCTGGCCCTTTATTTTTATCTGCCTGATTTTCAATTATTTTGGGCAGGGAGCCTGGATGATCCGCAACCAGAACAACAAGGCCCTCTGGTCTGCTCCCAATGTCAACCCCTTCTTCCAGACCATTAATCCCACCCTGCGCTACGTTGCCGTTATCCTGTCAGTAGCAGCAGGCGTAATTGCTTCGCAGGCCTTGATTACCGGCGCTTTCACTATGGTTTCGGAAGCTACCGGCCTTAACTGGATGCCTCACCTGCAGGTTCGGTACCCAGCCAGGACCCGGGGTCAGCTGTATATCCCTACAGTGAATTTTGTCCTTTGCGCGGCAACCCTGGTGGTGCTCATGATTTTCCAGAATTCTGAACGTATCACCAACGCTTACGGCCTGGCCCTGACCGTTACCATGATTACCACTGTCGTTCTTCTCATGGCTTACATGTGGTATGCCCAGAAGAGACGGGTCCTGGCCCTGATCTTTGGGGTGGTTTTCTTAGCTATTCAATCCCTCTTCTTCATCTCTTCCCTTTCTAAGTTCTTCACCGGCGGCTGGTTTACCACCATCTTGACTATCGTGATTTTTACCATCATGTATACCTGGGATACAGGCACCAGGATTGAGCGGTCTCAGCGCCGGCACATGTCGCCTGAAGACTTCCTGCCTGCCCTGAATATTCTGCATAAAGATAAATCCGTTCCTTTGTATGCAGATAATTTGGTTTATCTAACCTCGGACAGCGAACTCCGTCGTCTCGATACCGATATTTTCTACTCCATTTTTGCAGATCATCCCAAGAGGGCTCACGCCTGGTGGGCTGTATCGGTTCAGGTGACCGATGCTCCCTATACCCGGGAATATTCGGTAGAAAACTTCGGCACGGATTTTCTTTTCCGAGTTCGAATGCGGTTGGGATTCAAGGTGAATCAAAATGTATCCACCTATCTGCATCAGATCATGCATGAGCTGATTGATCAGGGGACCCTGCCTCCTCAGGAAACCATTTATCCTAAGGTAGATAACGATCCACAGATTGGCACTATCAACTATGTGCTGATTCACAAAGCCTTAATGCCTGAATCTAAAGTGGATGTCAGGGGAGCTCTGTCTCTGAGAATCAAGTATGCTATCCGCCATATGGCGGGTTCTCCGGTCAAGTGGTTTGGTTTGGCTGCTTTTAACCCCAGAATTGAGGTTCAGCCCCTCTTCGTTCAGGTTCAGCCTATTCCTCCTTTGACTCAGGTTGCCCTGCGCAAAACCAAGCGACCGATTACTTTGGATGAGATTCTTGTCCGAAAGGCACAGAAGCACAAGAACGACACCGAGGAAATGGATGAGGTTTCGCCTACTTCCTCAGCTGCCGGCTCCCCAGCTGTCAACTCCTCGTCTGCCGGCTCGTCTGCCGCAGCTGAATAAAATTTCTCACAGCCGAAAAATAGAATAAGAGTTTTCTGTTTCCGCTGCTTTCATTAGAATGAGAACAGCGACTAGTAGGAGGTCCTTATGGTAGAAACAAGTGCAGCACCAAGACTGACATCCACTGCTGCAGACGGCGAGAAGGCAAATATTGGCGTGATTGGCCTGGGAGTTATGGGCGCCAGTCTTGCCCGGAATTTGGCCCATCAGGGCAATGTTGTTGCCGTATATAATCGTCATACTGATAAAACTGCTGACTTCATGAAGCGGTACGGGGCAGAAGGCTCATTTATCCCCGCAGCTACTCTTCAGGAATTGTCTGATTCTCTGGCCAAGCCCCGCAAGGTTATCTTGATGATCACCGCTGGCCGGGCAACTGATGCCGTTATTGATGATCTGCTGGGAATTTTTGAACCGGACGATATTATTATCGATGGAGGAAATGCTTACTTTGAAGATACCATGCGCAGGGAGAAGAATGTGCGCGAGCACGGTCTGCATTTTGTAGGCTGTGGTATTTCCGGCGGTGAGGAAGGTGCTTTGAAGGGACCGTCCATGATGCCCGGTGGAACCGACTGGTCCTGGAACTATCTGAAGCCGATTTTTGAATCGATCGCTGCCAAGGCAGAAGGGGAACCATGTGTGACCCACATTGGGGAGAACGGTGCCGGGCACTTTGTTAAGATGGTTCACAACGGCATTGAATATGCTGATATGCAGCTTATTGGTGAAAGCTATGATCTTCTTCGCCGTGGCCTGGGACTTACCCCTAAGGAAATCGGAGATATTTTTGATCAGTGGAACAAGGGCGAGCTGAATTCCTATCTGGTAGAGATCACCTCTGACATTCTGCACCACACTGATGCTGCAAGCGGCAAGCCCTTTGTGGACGTGGTTCTTGATGTGGCCGGCATGAAGGGAACCGGCACCTGGACGGTGCAGACTGCTCTCTCCCTGGCCACTCCTGTGACCGGTATTGCTGAAGCCGTGTTTTCCCGCGGATTATCTGGACAAAAAGAACAGCGTCAGGAGAACCGCCGGAATCCTCTGGCTGGTCCTGATGGAACCATTGACCTGACAGATGATCAGAAGGAAGCCTTTGTCGAGGCTGTTCGTCAGGCCCTCTATGCTTCCAAGATCGTGGCTTATGCCCAGGGGTTTGATGAGATCAATGCCGGCGCCCAGGAGTATGGCTGGCATATTGATTTAGGGGCTGTTGCCCGCATTTGGCGCGGAGGCTGCATTATTCGGGCCAAGTTCCTGAACCGGATTTCTGATGCATATGATTCTGGCAGGACCTTCAGCTCCCTTCTCTTTGATGATTACTTCAAGAAAGCTGTTGAAAATGCCCAGGAATCCTGGCGCCGTGTGGTAGCTGCGGCCGCTCAGGCCGGTATTCCGGTTCCTGCTTTTGCCAGCTCCCTGTCTTACTACGATGGCCTGCGGTCTGACCGTCTGCCTGCGGCCCTGATCCAAGGGCAGCGTGATTTCTTCGGAGCTCATACCTACAAGCGGGTTGATAAGCCCGGTACCTTCCACACTCTCTGGGCTCAGGAAGGCCGCCAGGAGATCCAGGAAGCCTAAGCAGGGCTACCAAGCAAGCCGCCAGAGACCGAAACAGCTCCCGGCATCCCCTGCAAAGCCTTTCTCACGACGGGGAACTGGAAGGGGAACTGGGGCAGTGGAAGGAAACCTATGCCAACAGGAAGACCATCAGGAAAGTCCTCACGGAGATCAGGATCCGGCAGTCGCCGGGGCTTGATCCCAGGTACCCGCCCTGCCCTGTGGATTAACACCATAGTTGCCTGGGGCGGGGTTATCCTGACCAATACCCTGTCTGCCCTGGGAAAGTTTAAAGATGAAAAGGCCAGCTTTGGTCTCTTCGGCTACTACCCTCAGGTAACAGCCACATGGAGTAGCCGTCTGATCCAGCAGCTGTCATACTTCACCATGTGGTCCAATATCATGGTTGCCCTGGTCACCCTTATGCTGGTAGTAAACCCGACAAAACGCACAGTTTGGCGCAAGGGGCTGCATCTGTCTGCCCTGATCATGATTCTGGTAACAGCCGTAGTTTATGCAACCGTTATTGCCCCCTATAATCACCTGCAGGGCTGGTCGCGGATTACTAATCCCTGGCAGCACATAGTGACCCCGGCTCTGACTTGGTTTGTATGGCTTATCTGGGGCCCTCGAGACCTATCGGGCAAGGGGGTCATTCCGCGCTGTATACTTATTCCCATGATGTGGGTAGGGTGGATCTTTCTCTACGGCTGGCAGACAGGAGAATACCCCTATGGTTTTATCAATGTACCCAAAATAGGCTACCTTCTGTCAATCCGCAATATTCTGGTGGTTTTAGCCGGAGCCTTGATTGCGTGCTGGCTTGTTAAAGGACTGGATCTGGTTCTGAGACGGATAACAAAAAGATAAAATTTTATAATTATAAAACTACTCTGGAGGAATCTTTATGACAGATACTGCTCGTCCTGCCCTGGCTTTAACCGGGGTCAGCGGTCACATAGGAAGTATGGTTGCCCGTCTTTTGGCAGACAGTGGTTATGTTTTCCGTATGTTGGCCCGTAAGGCTTCTCTGGACCGTCTTCCCCAGTATGAGGGCTGCCCCCGTTGTCCCTTTGTTTATGGAGACGATCCTTCTACTCGTGCCGCTCTGCAGGGAGTGGATACGGTTCTTATGGTCTCTGCCCGGGAGAGTCTTGACCGGGTCAAGGAGCATCAGGGATTTGTCGATGCTGCCCTGGCTGCCGGTGTTCGTCAGATTGTCTACATTTCCTTTGATGCTGCATCTGATGATGCTGATTTCACCCTGGGGCGGGATCATTATGCTACCGAAGAATACATCAAAAAGTCTGGTCTTGACTACACCTTCCTCAGGGATAACTTTTATCTGGAAGCTCTGATCAGTTGGGCCCAGCCCGGAACCATCGCAGGACCGGCTGGCGACGGAAAGGTGTCTGCGGTCTCTCAGAAAGATGTAGCTGCTGTGGCAGCAGCTGTTCTGCGCAACCCCCGTCTTCACTCTGGTCGGACCTATACTTTGACTGGACCCGAAGCTTTTACTCTGCAGGAGTTTGCTGACCGCCTTACCAAAGCTGGCAGGAAGACCACCTACAAGAACGAGACCCTGGAAGAGGCCTACGCCAGTCGGCGGGAGGCATACCAGGTTCCTCAATGGGAATTGGATGCTTGGGTATCAAGCTACACGGCCATTGCCTCTGGCCGCCTGTCTGGGGTGACGCATGATATTGAGCTGGTTACCGGTCATGCCCCCCTGTCTATAGAAGATGTGCTCAGGTCGCAGGAGGAATAAGCACAAGGCAGAACTGTGAGCTCAGCTGAGCTCACAGGCAGAATCTTTGTCCAGGAACCAGAGGGTTTCCTCTGTTCCCTGGGCAAAAGAACTGGGGAAATCTCCATTGTTTGGTTCCCGAAGGGCTCGGGCTGCAGCTGTGGCCTTGCTTGTCCCTGTGGTAACAACCCATACATAAGGTGTGGATTGAATAAATGGCGCTGTCAGTGTCAGTCTCAAAGGGGGAAGTTTGGGAGAGTCCACCACTGGTAAAACCAGAGTGTTGTTGTCCTGTACAAAAATCTGTGGATAGCCGGGGAAAAGAGAGGCAAAATGGCCATCCGGTCCCATGCCAAAGAGGGCAATATCCAGGTGACCTTTATCTCCTAGTTGGTTAAGTAACTCATCTTGATAAGTTGAGGCTGCCGTCTTCAAAACAGCCAGATTGGCATCAGTATCGTTTCTGTCAGCTTGGATTTTTTCAGGATCGCGGGGTTCGGCAGGCATCTCATGAATATTAGCTTCCGGCAGCCCATGATGGTTGGTGAGATTATCAAGCCAGGCCTTCCTCGCCTGGAGGGCATTTCGGTTCTGGTCATTCTGAGGAACAAAACGCTCATCCCCCCACCAAAAATGGATACGGGAAAAATCTAGGGATGCCACCAGACAGGAGAGGGAATCTCCGCTATCTTTGCCGTCGACAACGGTTCGGGCAAGTTTCAGGAGGGCAATCCCGTCGGTACCACCGGTGAGGGCAATATCAACCCGATTTTGCTTATCCAAAAGCTGGGCAGTCCGCTTCAGCATTGCGGCGGTGACAGAGGCGAGAGCGTCATCTCGGCTGGGGTATATCAGGGCGGTTTTGGAACCAAATTCGTGAGTATGTACAGTCATATTTCCAGTGTAAGTGTTTTGATCCGAAAAAGGTAATCGGTCTGCTCCGAATCAGAACCTCAGCTGTGGGAGACAAGATCCCAGCCTTCTTTAATGACTGCTGAATAAATGGCGTCGGGGTCCAGGCGCCGCATTTCTTCATTGATGCAGTCGGTCAGCGTGCGGTGCGGCATAGATACAGTCTGTGGGGCGCGGCCAGGCTCCTGAACCTGCACTTCCTCTGCCCCCGTCCGCACCAGGCTGGCAGCGCCGTTGCTGCGTTCAATATAGACTCCGGCAATAGTGCTGGTGTCAGCCTCGCGCTCAATCGAGACGGGCACCTTCAGCGCCCAGGCCAGCCAGGAACCCAGCAGATCCAGGGGAAGGGAATTCTTGCCGCCCCTGATGCGAACTGACGTGATGGGTGTGTGAGGAGGCTGATCAACCAGGGCTGCAATCTGTCCCCGCCAAACGGTCAGGCGAGTCCAGGACAGGTCAGTGTCCTCCTTTGTCCAGTTATTGCGTAGGGTTTCAAAGGTTTTTTCCGGATTGGCGGTCCTCTGTGCGTCGGTAATACGGCTGCGGGCCATGCGGCCAATCTGGTCAGAGGCTGGATTCTCCGGTGCATCTGTTGGCCACCAGGCCAAAACAGGCGCATCAGGAACCAGAAGGGGGATAATCAGGGTGTCCAAGTGCCTTAAAAGGCCGCCTGTGGGATAGAGGACAATAATTTCTCCAGCCCCGGCGTCAGCCCCAAAACGGATTTCAGCGTCCAGGGGGATGGAGGGATCGGCATGGGGACAGGTAGCAATGGAAATAATCCTGCAGGGATGTTCCCGGCTAGCCACATTGGCAGCAGCCAAAGAGTCCTCTAGCTCATCCTCGGTAGTTCTGATAAGCATGGTGAAGACCCGGCCTTCGGCAGCTTCCCCACGTTCTTCGTGCAGATCATTGATTTTATTGGTTATCTGCGATGTTGTGCAGTTGCTCAGTTTAAGTTTCATGGCTGTTTCTTTTTGTAGGGCTTGTATATATCTATCGTGTATCTATCGTGTATATATGGGTTCAGGATATGGTTCGGGCGCAAACATGGCACCAGGTTTTTTAAGGGATTCTCCAGCTGTGTCCGTCCCTTGCCAGCATCTGATCAGCCTCGGCCGGTCCCCACGTACCTGCCCGGTATGGCTGGGGCTGGCCTTGAGCCTCCCAGAAATGCTCAATCGGGTCAAGAATCTTCCAGGACAAATCAATCTCTTCAGAAGTAGGGAAGAGGGGCGGATCTCCCAGCAGAACATCCAGAATCAGGCGCTCGTAGGCCTCAGGGGAAGCTTCAGTGAAGGAATTTCCATAGGTGAAGTCCATATTGACATCCCGAACTTCCATGGCAGTTCCCGGTACTTTGGATCCAAAACGCAGGGTGATGCCTTCATCAGGCTGAACGCGAATCACAATCGCATTTTCTCCCAGATCTTGGGTGGCGCTGGATTCAAAAGGCAGGTGAGGAGCTTTCCTGAAATTAACGGCAATCTCCGTTACCCTTTTGCCCAGGCGCTTACCGGTTCGCAGATAGAAGGGAACGCCTGCCCAGCGGCGGTTATCAATATCCAGGCGGACAGCAGCATAAGTTTCTGTCGTGGAGTCCGGGCTGATGCCCTTTTCATCCAGATAGCCTACTACTTTCTGAGAACCCTGCCAGCCAGCTGCGTACTGCCCGCGGGCAGTGTGAGCAGCAAGATCATCCGGCAGACGCACGCTGGACAAAACCTTCAGTTTTTCAATAGCCAGATCCTTAGCCGTAAAGCTGGCAGGCTCCTCCATGGCGGTCAGGGCCATCAGTTGAAGAAGATGATTTTGAATCACATCGCGGGCAGCACCAATTCCGTCATAATATCCGGCCCGGCCTCCAATCCCAATGTCTTCAGCCATAGTGATTTCCACATGGCTGACATAATGCGAGTTCCAGATAGGTTCAAACATCATGTTGGCAAAGCGCAGGGCAAGAAGGTTCTGAACGGTCTCTTTGCCTAAGTAGTGATCAATGCGGAAAATGGAATTCGGGTCAAAGACTTCAGCCACGACTGTATCCAACTGACGGGAGCTGGTTAAATCGCGCCCAAAAGGCTTTTCAATGATGACCCGCCTCCAGGCTTCTTCGGTAGACTTAGCCAGACCGGAATCAGCCAGCTGCTGAGCTACCACCGGGAACGCCCGGGGAGGAATAGACATGTAGAAGGCATGATTCCCTTCGGTTCCCCTGACCCGGTCAAGTTCAGCCACGGTGTCACTCAGGCGGACAAAAGCATCATGATCGTCAAAGGTTCCCTGGACAAAACGCAGGCCGTCGCTCAGGTGCTTCCAGGTGGATTCATTGAAGGGAGTGCGGCAGTGAGCCTGAACATTCTCTTTGACAAAGTTGGCAAAGTCATCATGAGACCAATCGCGGCGGCCAAATCCTACTAAGCCAAAGCCGGCTGGCAGCAGTCCCCGGTTGGCGAGATCGTATACGGCTGGCAGCAGCTTTTTCTTTGACAAGTCACCGGTAACGCCAAAGAGGACCAGGGAGCAGGGGCCGGCAATCCTCTGCAGCCTTAAATCCCTGGGATCGCGCAGCGGGTTGGACCACTCAGTCTTTTCTGAAAAATCTGTAGTCATGGTTCCATCCTACTTCTTTCCTGGATGAAAACGGCTGCGAACAGCCCTTTATCTCGCACAGTGGAGAACGATTTTGGGAATATTTTTTCTTTTGCCCTTTTCGCCGCCTAGGCTTAAAAAATTCGAACAGGGGTGCTGGTTCTGATATTGTCATAAATCCATTTGCTATCGGGAACGCTCAGGCGCACGCAGCCGTGAGAGGCTGGAGATCCCAGCTTCTGCGCCTCACTGGTGATGAAGTTCCCCTTATTGTCTGTCGGAACCGAATGGAAAAGAATAGACCCGGTTATTCTGACCCAGTTTTTAGCACCCATTTTTTCGCTGGGATTGTAAAAGGATTCTCCCCTGGTAATGTCAGTATTTCCGCCGATGGTAAAGTTCCCTCGGGGAGTGCTTCCGTCCAGTCCTGTGCTTGCCACCATCGTGTAGATGGTTTTCCCATCTGCCTTAATGTACACTCTTTGCCGGGCCAGATCTACTTCTAAAGAAATCGCTGATTGTTTGCTTAACTGGGGGTAGGGTCCGCCGGTGGGTTTGGCCCAGTCTATAGCTGTGGTTGATAAAGTAGTGGCAGAGCTTTCGCCCTTTTGGCGGGGAAGATGCCTGGACTTCTTCGCTTTCCTCTTGGTACTGCTCTCTTGAGTCTGACTTCCTGATTGCACCAGCCCGGCTGTCTGATTCTTCCCCTTGGAAGTGGGACTTCCTGTGAGAGCCGGTCCCAGCAAGGCCCCGCCTACGATGCAGACAGCTACAAGAACAGCCAAGAGGAGGACTGCCTGATCCTTGGAAATACGGCAGCGCAGACGATGCCACAAAGAGAGGAAGGGCTTCATCAGATTCATCATTGTTTTTATTATACTGCGCAGTCATTATCTCCCGCATATTCCCTCATACTCCCTCGCGCTCCTCATACCCTCTCACGCTCCTCCTTTTCCACCTTTTCTTTCATCCTGCAAGAAACGTTCGATTATCAGTCCTATGATGAAAATATGACCGGACCAGATGTGACTGAAACTGAATTTGCTCTCGAATTCGAAGCCGATCCCTGGCGCTCGCGGATTCTGGATGATCTTCTTCCCCGGCTTGATCTTCCGGATGAAACCATCAACTGGGCCCTGGGCCTGCATAAAGATCAGGCTCCCAGCCCGCGGGCTTTCTACCTGATTGCCTCTCACTGCGCTATAGTTGCTTTCCTTGCCCAGGAACTCTGCCAGACCGATCCTGCCGGGAACAGTTTAAATGCCAGACTGGCCGTTGCCGGAAGCCTGATTCACGACATTGGAACCTATCAGCTGGTTGACGATCCCGGTTCCTATGCCCCCGGACTGACTGGAAAACAAGCTGAGGAGGAGGGAAGGAAGGTCACCTTCCACCATAATTATATTCAGCATGGGATTCTGGGATATCGCTATCTTCTGGAGGTTGGAGCCGACGAATCTTTAGCTGCCTTTGCCCGTAACCATACTGGCCTAGGCCTGAGCAGGAAAGCCGTTCATGATCAGGGTCTGGATCTTCCTCCTGATGATTATCTTCCTCAAACTCCCGAGCAGGAAATCGTCATGTATGCGGACAAATTCAACAGTAAATCAGACCCGCTCACCTTTGTTTCTGCTGAGAATTACCAGCACCGATCGGCCCGATTCGGGAAAGATAATGAGGAACGATGGCTTCAGATAGTGAAAAAATATGGGGTTCCCCATATCTACTCCTTGGCAGATAAGTACAACCTGCAGGTGGTTTAAGCTAGCACTCCACGACGTTAACGGCCAGCCCTCCCTGGGAGGTTTCCTTATACTTGGCCATCATGTCATGACCAGTTTGCTTCATGGTTTCTATGGCTGAATCCAGGGAGACCAGGTGGGAGCCATCGCTGAGCAAAGCCATGTGGGCTGCGTTGATGGCAGTGTTGGCAGCCATGGCGTTACGTTCAATGCAAGGGATTTGTACCAGTCCTCCCACGGGATCACAGGTGAGGCCTAAGTTGTGCTCAATCCCAATTTCAGCTGCGTTTTCTACTTGCTGGGGGCTTCCGCCCATAACGGCGCAGAGGCCTGCTGCCGCCATGGAGCAGGCAGATCCTACCTCCCCCTGGCAACCCACTTCAGCTCCAGATATGGAGGCGTTGGTTTTGAAAAGATATCCAATAGCGCAGGCGGTCAGCAGGAAGGTCATTACTCCCCCCGAATTTGCCCCCTCCACAAAGTTCCAATAATAATGAAGAACAGCCGGAACGATTCCGGCTGCCCCATTAGTGGGAGCAGTGACGATTCGTCCTCCTGAAGCGTTCTCTTCATTGACTGCTAAGGCGTAAAGGTCAACCCATTCCATGGGATGGATCAGGCTTTTCCCCTTGCACTGGGTTTCTTTCAGCATTGTGTAGAGACCAGGTGCCCTCCGGCGCACATTTAGGCCCCCGGGCAGAATTTTCTGCTGGCTGTGGCAGCCGGATTTTACACATTCCTGCATGATGGTCCACAGGGTGTCCGCATACTCTCTGATCTGACTTTCCGGCCGCAGAGCAAGTTCGTTGGCCCAGACAATGTCAGCTATGGATTGTGATTCCTTCCTGCAGATGTCAACTAGATCAGTCGCACTGGTGAAGGGATAGGGAACTGCTGTCTCACAGGTCTGCTGCTGAGTTTGATTGTCAATATCTGCCTGATGTACAATAAAACCTCCGCCTACCGAGTAGACGGTATCGGTGAACACAACCTGGCCGTTCTGCCCATAGGCTTCCAGCTTCATCCCGTTGGGATGGTAGGGGAGGGTGGTCCAGAAATCAAACTCAATGTCAGAAGAGGAGAAGGGAATTTTTCTTGATCCAGCAAGTGTCAGCTTCCCTTGACGGTCGCATTCATCCAGGACAGTCAGAACATGATTTGTGTCTGCTGTTTCCGGATCGCAGCCTTCCAAGCCGGCAGCTACTGCCCTGTCTGTTCCGTGGCCTTTCCCTGTGCGCGACAGGGATCCATACAGGGTGACATGAATTCTGCTGATTTGATTTAGCAGGCCTTTATTTTCAAGGCTGCGGGCGAAAGCTTTCCCTGCCCGCATGGGGCCAACGGTGTGGGAGGAAGAAGGACCAATACCGATAGTGAACATATCAAAAATACTGAGCATAGGCGCGATTCGCTTCCCCTTTTATGGAGTGATAATTTTACGGAGTGGTAAATTCCCATTGTCATGCTGTACTTTTTGTAAAGCAGACTACAAGCTGGTTTTAATCTTCTTAGTCTTCTTAATCCTCTTAACCCGCTTAATCCACCAGGCCATACAAGCGGTCTCCGGCGTCACCCAACCCGGGAACAATATATGCTTTGTCGTTTAATTTGTCGTCCACAGCGCAGACCACAACCTTGAAATCAATAGCAGGATCGACTTCCTTTTCCAGCCTGCTCAAGCCTTCGGGGGCAGCGAGGATGTCAATAGCAGTAATATCTTTAGCTCCGCGTTCCTTCAAATACTGGATAGCGGCTACCAGAGTACCTCCGGTTGCCAGCATGGGGTCCAGGAGAAAGCATTGACGGTTGGTCAGATCATCAGGTAAACGGTTGGCATAGGTAATAATATCAAGGGTGTTTTCATCTCTCTTCATTCCCAGAAAACCTACTTCGGCTGTGGGCAGAAGGCGGGTCATTCCATCCAGCATACCTAGACCGGCGCGGAGGATGGGCACAACCATGGGCTTGGGGCCGGCCAGATACTTGCCTACTGTGGGAGCAACCGGTGTTTCAATAGGGCGGTCTTCAACGGCCAGATCCCGCGTTGCCTCGTATGCCTCCAGAGTGACCAGTTCGCTGATCAGGTCACGGAAAATATTAGATGGGGTACCCTTATCCCTTAAAACAGTGAGCTTGTGGTCTACTAGGGGATGATCGAGAACTGTAAGATGCATAGTCATAACTTTTATGATACCCCCCAGCATGGGCGGATAGGTCGCTTGTGGCGGACCAGTAGGGAAGGGATGAGATAATCAGGGTATGACAGTAGGAATAGGCAAGGTATCTGCGCAAGGCTCGTCGGAGGACGGCTTGTCTGACGATGGCTTGTCTGGTGATGGCTTACCTGAGGAGAGCCTGTCTGATGAGCAGGCCATGGCCTTGGCCCTGAAAAATGCTGTCAGGGCTGCGCAGGCTGGTGATGTTCCCGTGGGGGCTGTTCTGCTTGATAATCGGGGCCGGCTGATTTCCCAGGGGTACAATCAACGTCAGGCCCGGGCAGATCCTCTGTCGCATGCGGAAATAGAAGCGCTCAGAGCGGCAGGTCAGGTCAAGGGCGACTGGAATCTTGCCGGTTGCAGCCTGATTGTCACTATGGAACCGTGCCCTATGTGTGCCGGGGCAGCGGTAAGTGTTCATCTGGGCAGAATTGTTTTTGGAACCTGGGACCCTAAAATGGGGGCCTGCGGGTCGGTCTGGGATATTCCCCGCGATCCGCATGTTGGTTCTCAGCCTGAAGTTGTGGGAGGAATTCTCCGACAGGACTGTTCTCGTCTTTTATCTCATTTCTTCCAGAAAACTCGTTCTCAGAACGAATAGGCAGGTCTCCTGCAGTGCGAGCGCCGCCTCAGCTTGCCTGGTAGCTCTCAAGTTGTTTAATTTATTTTCTATATGATTTAGCCACGCCCGGGCAGGGAAAATAATCCTCCTGCTTTCACCTGCCGATATATAGTTATGATATGGGAACAGCCAGGATTTACTTAACTTATTGAACTTGAACTCAACAGAGGAGAACATTACCCATGACTGTTACGGCACATAATCAGCGACTGGTTCGTACCTTCACCACAACGACAATTCGGGGAAGTAATTTGACCACTGTCTACCTGGAAAATGGCTCGGTTGGTCTTGCCCTGGCTTTCCCCTGCGACGGGCTTCCCTGGATTGTTCACTGGGGTCGCCCCCTGGCTGATCCTCAGTCGGCCTCCAATCTGTATGATGCCTTGGCTCCGCAGAATGTTTCGGGAAATCTGGATGGTACCCTCTTCCCCAGCATCATTCCTACCCAGGCTGAGTCATGGTCGGGAAGGAGCCGGTTTGTAGTTCGCCGCCATGGGGTGGAACTCTTCTGTCGTTTTTCTGTTACCTCTCTGACGGCAGATCAGGAGGGCAAGCTGGTTGACCCCCTGTCTCCTCTTGCTACACAGTTGATCTCCTACAAGCCTTCTCAGCTGGAGCAGGCTATGAAGTCAAGCCCTACCTATCCCCGGCAGGAAAATGTTCCTCATGTGATTGTTCAGGCTGAAGACGCTGAACAGGGGGTCTGCCTGTACTGGGAGCTGCAGCTTCTGGACTCCGGCCTGGTTCGGCAGAGGGTAAAAGTTGTCAATAGTCAGTCAGACCTCCTGTCTGTTCAAACCGTTGAGTTGGGTTACAATCTGCCCTCGGTGGTCAGCGAAGTCCTGACCACAACCGGGCATCATCTGCGTGAGCGGTCTCCTCAGCGGCAGGAGTTGGTCAAGGGTCGTCTGGAAAAGAATTCTTTGATGGGCCGGCCTGATTTTGATGCCACCCTTCTGATGAATGTTGGTACCCGCGGTTTTGGTTTTGAACAGGGTGAGATTTACAGCGTTCATGTGGGTTGCAGCGGGAACAGCACAGTCAGCGTGGAAGCTATCCCCTTTGCCAGCCCGGTCCTGGGCGGGGGAGAACTTCTGTTTGGAGGTGAGGCTGACCTGGGGGAATCAGAGGAATACACCAGTCCTTGGGTATACGGCAGTTATGGCCACGGTCTCAACCAGGTGTCCCATCGCTTCCATGATCTTCTCAGGCAGCTGCATCCCAATCTGGCTGCCAAACCACGGCCGGTAATCCTGAATACCTGGGAAGCCGTGTATTTTCAACATTCTTTTCCTACCCTTCGGTCTTTGGCAGACAAAGCGGCTGACTGTGGAGTGGAGCGTTTTGTGGTTGATGATGGCTGGTTTGGATCCCGCCGCAGTGACCATTCCGGCCTGGGGGACTGGCAGGTTTCTCCTGAAGTCTGGCCTCAGGGTCTGAAGCCTCTGGCTGATTATGTGCATAATAAAGATATGGAATTTGGCCTCTGGTTTGAACCGGAGATGATTAATCTTGATTCTGACACAGCACGAGCCCATCCTGACTGGATCCTGTCGCCAACGGTCCATAGGTCTGCTGTCCAGGGACGGTACCAGCAGGTCATTGATCTGACTAACCCTGAGGTCCTGGATTATGTTTTTTCTGCCATGGATTCCCTGGTCGAGCAGATTGGGATCGATTACATCAAATGGGACCACAATAAGCTGGTGTCTGAGCCAGTTTCCCGCCTGACTGGTCTGCCTGCCGTGCACAGACAGACAGAGGCTGTCTATGCTATTATTGATGCTCTTAAACTGCGGCATCCTGGCCTGGAGATTGAGTCCTGCAGTTCAGGAGGCGGCAGAGTAGATATGGGTATTCTTACCCGCTGCGACCGCATTTGGGTTTCAGACTGCGTGGATCCGGTAGAAAGAGCAACTATTCAGCCTTACACGTCCCTTCTGGTTGCTCCCGAAATGATGGGGGAGCATATCGGTGATTCTCCCGCTCATTCCACAGCTCGAGTAACCTCCCTGCCCCTGAGGGCTGCAATGTCTCTGTTGGGACACCTGGGGGTGGAATGGAATCTGAATACGGTCAGTCAGGATCAGCTGGAGCAGCTTCGTGATTGGATTGCTGTTTATAAACAGTCACGTCTCCTGGTTGCGGATGGACAGGCTCAGCTTGTTCACGCCGATAGCCCTGATCCATCTGTCCGCTTGGATGGCCTGGTTTCTGCGGATAAAACTCAGGCCCTTTTCCGCTTTACCCAGGTAACCACGTCAGTGAATTATCCTGCTGCTCCTATCCGTCTGCCTGGTTTGGATCCTCAGGCTCTTTACCGGATTTGCCCCCTGCCGGTCAGCCAGGATTTAAGCCAGATTGGCAATGGACAGACCCCTCTTTCCTGGTGGTCTCAGCAGGGCCTGACAGTCAACGGGGAAGCCCTGCAGACGTATGGAGTGAGGCCTCCTCAGTTGCATCCGGCTCAGGCTGTAGTTTTTTCTGCTCGCACAGTGTAGACGAGGGGTAAACTCCTGTCTTCTGCTGCTGGACAGCAAGCAGGTTCTGCTTTTGAACCTTACTTGAGGATGGACAGGGCTATTACCCGGGAAGCTCCTCCCAGGGCCCACTGCTCCCATTCATAGCTGAGAATTTCAAATGCAACTGGCTGAGCCTGGCTGTGCCTGTAACGGGTGATTCCTGTTCGTATTGATTCCATGGCGGTGGTAGCCAGATGGGCGGCTTCTCCGCCGATGAGAATTTTCTCTGGCATGGCCATGTTGGCAATTGTGGACAGAAGTACCCCCAGGCGGTAGCAGGAGTTCTCAATCAGATGCCTGGCAATGGGTTTCCCCGCTTCCACGTTGGCGGCAAAATCATCAAAACTCATGGGCTGACCCATGAGTTGGGAGTACTCCATGGCCAGGGAAGGAGAGGTCAGACATTGAGAGCAGCCTTTGTGGCCGGCTGAACAGGTAGGGCCGTCAGGATCCACCAGCACATGCCCGGCCAGACCATAACTCTTATCCGGATAATCAACTGATTGCCCGCCTTCGCAGAGGGCGTATCCAATGCCCAGACCAATAGTCACCAGGGCAAAACGCTGCATTCCCCGGCCGGATCCAAACCAGCTTTCGTAGACCAGCAGGGAATCCAAATCATTGAAAATTGCCGTGGGAATCTGGCATCGATCCTGAATCATATCTCCCAGCTTGACTGGTCCATTCCACCGCAGAAAAGGGGCATAGGTAACAGTATTATCCTCCACAATGTGGCCGCCCACGGTGATTCCCACTGCGCTGGGCTTGCTGAGCCCTGCCTGTTCAGCTTTCTGAATCAGCTGCCTAATGCCTCCTGACAGGGCGTCGACTATCGCTGTGGGTCTGGTATCTGTGTAGGAAACAATCAACGGATCAGTCAGGGGGTGGCACATGGCGTCAGTCAGCATCATGACGGATTCAAAGGTATGAACATTAATGCCAATATAGGTTCTGGATTCAGCATGAATCATCAGCCCCACCTGAGGACGGCCGCGGCCGTTTGCACCGTCCCTTGCCACCTGTCTTTCCAACTCTTCTGTATAGTCAATTCCCTTTTTAATTCTCTCTTTACTTCCCTCTTCCTGATCTGCGTTTTTCCTGTCTTCCTGTGGCGTCTTTTGCTCATCAATAATTTTCTGATAGATCAGCTCGCTGGTGATTTTTGACAGGGTACCGGCAGAAAGACGGTGGTCCCGGGCCAGCTTAGACCGGGAGACAGGGCCGTTTCGCATAATATCCACAACAATGTCGTGGGTATTGTCCGACAGGGAGAACCATAAAGGGATCCTATTTTTTTCCATAAATTATAAAATATCATTTTTTACTTTCTTTTGCGCGCAAACATGCCGGAGCTAGAAAACTTATTTAAAGAAATTAAAATAGAAAAAGTATATCAGTTAGTTATGGCCAGCTTGCCATAACTTGACAAAAGGAGTCATTATGAAGAATGGCACCCTTAAAACGAAAAAATTCATCAGTCGACTCATTGCGCTTGCAGCTGTTGTATCGCTGACTGGCTCCTTGCTTGGTGCCTGCGGAACCTCTAGCTCAGGCACGGTCACCCTTGATTTTTTCCAGTTTAAGGCAGAAGCTGCTTCCTGGTTTACGGCCAAGGCCCGTGAATTTGAGAAGCTGCATACGAACATTAAAATTAATGTCAACAACACAGCCAACGCGCAGACAGATATGCGCACCCGCCTGGTTAAGGGCCGTGTTCCCGATGTCATCACCCTCAATGGAGACATCTCTTACGGTATGTTTGCGGCTTCCGGTGTCTACCACAATTGGGAGGGAGACCCCATTACCAAGAAGCTTAACAAAGGTATGCTTCAAATTTCCCGCGATTTAGTGCAAACTACCGATCCTTCCCAGAAGAAGCTGTATGCTTTGCCTTATGCGGGCAATGCTTCCGGTTACATTATCAATGTTGATTTATGGAAGAAAGCTGGTCTCAATCCAGCCAAACCTCCTCAGACCTGGAATGATTTTATTGCCGCACTGAAAAAAATCAAAGCTGCAGGAATCACTCCGGTAGAAGCGTCCTGGGCCGATACCTGGACTCTGCAGGCACCCTTGGCTTCATTAAATGGCACCCTTGTTCCCCTCAGCAAATATACCGATCTGAAAAAGGGGACCACTAATTTTGCCAAGCTTTGGACTGAGACAGCCAAGAAGGAATACACCCTCTTCACCTACGCTCAGTCTAACAAGGGAGTGACCTACCAGCAGGCTACTCAGGATTTTGCTAATGGCAGGGCTGCCATTCTTCCCCTGGGAACCTATGCTATTCCGCAGATCACCTCTGTCAACAAGAAGATCAAGCTGCGCTTTGCCAATATGCCGGCCAACAACCAGGCTTCTGCCCAAAAGCTGACTGCCGGCGATGACGTGGTTCTGACCATGGGGGCCACCACCAAGCACGAAAAAGAAGCCCGTATGTTCATTGAGTTCCTTTTGGAAAAGAAGAACGTAATGGAATATGCCAAAGCTCAGTATGCCTTCACGCCCCTGAAAGAAACTCAGGCCGGCGGCAAAGAAATTGCCTCCGTTCTGCCCTTCTTCAAGTCCAATCGAATTGTTGATTTCTGTGATCATCAGATTCCCTCTTCTATTAACCTCGCTGGCTTCCTTCAGACTCTGGTTTCCACCGGAAATTCCCAGCGATTCACCGATTCCATGCAGAAGGAATGGAATAAGGTCCAGGCCAGGAACTTCAACTAGGAGGTAACGTTATGTCATCTGCATCATCTGCGCGCGCAGTCCCCAGGGCTGCTGCCCCCGGGAAGAAATTGAAGTTTGATCGTACCTACTACTGGATGACTGTTCCGGCAGCGATTATCTTTGCTTTCTTCCTCTATGTTCCCTTCATTCAGGGCATTTTGTACTCTTTTACAAATTCCCAAGGTTTCGGAAAGTATAAGTGGATTGGTCTGAGCAATTACAAGGCCCTCTTCCAGGATGACCGGGTGTGGCATGCGTATGGCTTTTCCATCTTCATTGCCCTTGTCTGCTCCATCCTCATCAACCTGATTGCCATGTTCCTGGCGGTTCTTCTTAATTCACGGATCGCTTTTAAGAATGGTTTCAGGGCTATTTTCTTCATCCCCTACACCTTAGCCGTCCTGGTTATTGGTTATGTGTTCAAGTACATCTTCATGGTTCCCCTGCCTGCCCTGGGCCAGGCTCTCCATATTGACTGGCTGAGTACATCTATGATTACCAATGCCCAGCTTGCCTGGATTCCCATTGTCTTCCTGACTGTCTGGCAGTCGGTTGCTTACAACACTCTCCTTTATTTGGCTGGCCTTCAAACTATTGATCAGGAGATCTATGAGGCAGCTGAGATTGATGGAGCCAATGCCTGGCAAGGATTCTGGCAGATCACTTTTCCCCTCCTGGGACCCTTCGTGACCATCAATGCTGTGCTGTCGCTCAAGAATACCCTTGGCGCCTTCGACCAGATTGTGGCCCTGACCGCCGGCGGTCCTGATTCCGCAACGGAAACGGTCTCCTATTTGATTTATAACAACGGTCTTACTGGCGGCGAATATGCCTATCAGACGGCGGATGCGGTTATCTACTTCATCCTTCTGGCAATAATCGCCTTCATCCAGTTGAAGTTCTTCTCGAACAGGGAGCAGATCTGATGAGTAATGCACAATCAAGCGCTCAGACGCAAAAATCACAGCTGGGATCCATGGGCCGGCAAGGGCGGAATGTAGCTGCAGGCAAGCGCTACGACCCAACTAAGGAAAAGATGAAGCTTTCCAAGCAGAACAGGGTCAGCTGGCCTTTGACTATTCTGACGGCCGTCCTTTCCTTGACTATTTTGGTTCCCCTTTACTTTGCCTTTATCTCTTCGGTCAAGACAAACGCCACTATCGGCGGCTTTGAGTTGCCCAAGGTATGGAACTGGTCCAATTATGGTCAAGCCTGGAATCTGGTAAACTATCCTCATGCCGCCTGGACTACCTTGATAATCACGGTCTGCGCCACGGTTTTGACCCTCCTGTCCAATACCTTCGTGGCTTACGCC
Source organism: Scardovia inopinata JCM 12537 (assembly GCF_001042695.1). Classification (NCBI taxonomy): domain Bacteria; kingdom Bacillati; phylum Actinomycetota; class Actinomycetes; order Bifidobacteriales; family Bifidobacteriaceae; genus Scardovia; species Scardovia inopinata. The sequence goes on from NZ_AP012334.1 coordinate 72,825, forward strand.
ATTGCCAGGAACATGGACCGTCCCTTCTTTAAGTTCATGTACTACTTCTTCGTAGCTGCCATGTTCGTTCCCTTCACAGTTATCATGCTGCCCCTGGCAAGGCAGATGGGGGTTCTCCACCTGGATAACCAGCTGGGTCTAATCATCCTCTACACCGTTCTGGGCCTGGGGACCAATCTCTTTATTGGGATTGGATTCATCCGCTCCATCCCCATTTCCCTGGAGGAAGCTGCCCGTATGGATGGTGCTTCCACATGGAGAGTCTTCTGGACCATTATCTTCCCCCTGATGGGACCGATTAATGCCACTATTGCCATTATGACCGTCCTGTGGGTCTGGAATGACTTCATGCTCCCCTTGATTATCCTGACTGATCAGTCCAACTCGACTATTCAGCTGTCACAGTATGTGTTCTCCTCTCAGTTCAGCACCAACTATCCGGTTGCCTTTGCTTCCTATTTGATGGCCATGGCTCCGGTACTGATTGTCTACATCTTCGCTCAGCGCTGGGTCGTTTCCGGTGTTATGCGCGGAGCTGTCAAGTAGGATTGTGATTTTTCTTTCGTAATGGATTGATGATGACAAATTTTATTCCTCAGCAAGTCCGCACTAATGGGGCTTCTCCTAATCCTTGGTGGTCAAATGCCGTAGTTTACCAGGTGTATCCCCGATCTTTTCAGGATTCCAATGGCGATGGTTTTGGCGATCTGAGGGGAATAACATCCCGGTTGGATTATCTGGTTGATTTAGGGGTGGACGTGATCTGGCTTTCCCCGGTATACAAATCTCCTCAGGACGACAACGGCTACGATATTGTTGATTATCAGGATATAGACCCTATGTTTGGCACTGTGGACGACATGGATGAGCTTATTTCTCAGGCCCACCAGAAGGGTCTTAAGATCGTCATGGATCTGGTCGTCAATCATACTTCTGACGAGCATCCCTGGTTCCAGGCCTCCAGGAACAAGAATGATCCCCACGCCGACTGGTATTGGTGGCGGCCGGCCCGGTCCGGGCATGATCCGGGAACTGCTGGAGCAGAACCTAACCGGTGGGGGTCATATTTTGGAGGCTCTGCCTGGGAGTTTGATCCTCAGCGGGGTCAGTATTATTTTCATCAGTTTTCCAAGAAGCAGCCTGATCTTAACTGGGAGAATCCTGAGGTCAGGAAGGCTGTGTATGACATGATGAATTGGTGGATGGACCGAGGGATAGACGGTTTCCGCATGGATGTCATCACCCTGATTTCTAAACAGGTAGACGCTTATGGGCAGCTTCCCGGTGTAGATGATTCCTTCCTGTCTGATGGTGACGTTGGGCCTGAAGGCTATTCCAGCCCTGCTCCTTTCTGCCAGGATGGCCCCCGGCTGGATGAGTTCCTGGCAGAAATGCATCGGGAAGTTTTCGATTCCCGCCACGGTTATCTGACTGTGGGAGAGGCGCCGGGAATCAGCCCCGGGCGAGATCAGTTCATCACCGATCCGGTTCACCGCGAGCTTGATATGCTCTTTATTTTTGACCATACTGACATAGATCACGGCCCCGATGGCAAGTGGTCCCTTGTCCCCTGGAAATTGACTGATTTGAAGAAGGCCCTTGGCGCCCAGCAGGATGCGGTCAGAAGGGCTGGCTGGGCAAGCCTTTTCTTCAATAATCATGATCAGCCCAGGTCTGTTTCCCGCTGGGGAGATACCAGTACTGATGAGCTCAGAATTCGCTCTGCCAAAGCCTTGGCTCTCCTGATGCACTTGCATAGGGGAACCCCCTACATCTACCAGGGTGAGGAGCTGGGCATGACCAATGCTGGCTTCACCAGCCTCAGCCAGTACCGGGATCTGGAATCAATCAATCTTTATCATCAGCGGGTAGACCAGGCTAAGGTGGCTACCAGGGAAGAGATGATGCAGGGCCTGGCCGCCATGAGCCGGGATAATTCCCGCACTCCCATGCAGTGGGATTCCAGCAAATTTGCAGGTTTTACTGCTGACTATGCCCCACATGAGCCTTGGATTTCAGTAAATCCTAATAAGGATGTTATTAACGCCAGGGATCAGGTGAAAGATCCGCAGTCGGTCTATTCCTTCTATAAGAAGCTGATTCAGCTCCGTCACGACAATATTTTGGTGTCGGCAGGAGAGTGGAATCTGCTCGATAAAGATGATCCCCAGGTATATGCCTTTACCCGCAGCCTCCCGCAGGATCAGGCCCAGGGCTTGCCCGGGATTGAAGGACATCAGCTTCTAGTAGTGGTCAATGTTTCTTCGTCCTCGGCTAAGATACCTCCTCAGACCCGCAGCCTTATCAACGGTCGAGCCGGGGTTGACAATATCCTCATTTCGACCTACGAGCCCGAGCAGACAACAGCCTCCCTCCTGATCGGCAAGCTGTCTGCCTGGGAAGCTTTTGTTTACCTGCTCTAGAGGTACCTGCTACCATAGGGAGTTATGACATCTCGTTTTTTTACTCGTGCCCATAAAAATCTGACTGCTGCTGTGAGTCCGGTAATCACAGCAGCTTCAGATTTACTGGGGTCTGCGACTTCTTCTCAGGGCAGGGCTTTTCCCACCAAGAGGTTGGCTATGGTCATTGTTACCTATAAGCGACAGAACCTGCTGGAAGAGCTATGCACATCCATTGAGAATCTCACCATCAAGCCTTGGCTGGTGGTGATTGTGGATAACGAGAATTCTGAACAGACCCGGCAGATTGCCGATCAGTTGAACGCTGCTCTTCAGCAGAGCAAGAAAAGGGGGCAATCCGTGGTTTACTTGCCTGTTGAGGCCAATACCGGCGGAGCGGGAGGCTTTTACCGGGGAGTAAAAAAAGCGTATGAACTGGGGGCTGAGTGGTTCTGGGTTATGGATGATGATGTTGCCGTCCTGCCCGATGCCCTGGAAAAGCTTTCCCCCTGGATGAGTAAGTTTGAAGCTATTCAGGGCGGCCGCTATGACTTTGATGGGGGAGATTTCTACTGGCAGTACCAGACCATCGTCCCCCTGGGTATTCCCAACCCCTTTTCTCCGCCTAAATTTGGCCCTTCCGGTTTTCACTATATGAATTCCATGTGCTTTGAAGGCGGTCTTTTCAAGAGAACTGTTGTGGAAAAGGTTGGCTTCCCCGATCCCCGTTTCTTCATTGCCTGGGATGATGCCAACTTTGGCTATCTGGCCAGCAAGGTGACCAGACCCATCATCATTAAAGATAAGATTCTTCGCAGAACCCGTACCCTGGCAAATCTGGACATTGCTGGTCTGCCTCAGATCAATTCCATGTCAGACATTAAGCGATTCTATCTGATGCGGAACCGGGGCTTCCTGGCCCGCTACTACATGGTTCACGGGGATTATTATCCTGCCGCCTTCTTCCTGGGGAACCTTATAACTTTTATAAAAGAAATCATTCGTCTGGTCACGGTAGACCGCAAGAGCATTTCTTCTGGTCTTGTCCAAATCTGCCGCGGATGGGCAGCTGAGCACAAGATTCTTCACGACCCTGACTGGACCCCCATGCCTCCTGTAAATTCTCAGAAACTTCAATAAATATACTCAAAAATTGACAATAAGACTTTAATTTTCTGCTACAATGGAGGTGAAACTTCAGGTTGTGCACAAAGATATGCATAATCGAGTTGTTATAAACAGAGAGGATTAAAAATGTTCTCGGATATAACTAAACGGGCAGGTAGCAAAGGTGCGGTTCTTATTGCTGTCTCCGTTGTTTTTACCTCAATTTTGCCCATGATTGCAGTTTTTATTGACAATGCGGTTGAAATTAACCCTATTCCGACTATTGTTATAGCCCTCTATGTTCTTCCCCAGCTGGTGGCCGGTATAATTATTACCGTCAAATACCCTCACTGGTCTACTGTAGGCTTAATGTGTCTGGCCTGCTTGGCCGGCATCATTATAGATGAGATCGTTTGGCTCATCTTCCTTCCCTATCTTGCTCCCTTTGGGTATTTCATGACAACATTGGGGCTATATTTAGGATTTCTGCTCCTTGGAGCCGGACTGGGTGCAGCAATGCGGGCTCTGGGAGCGCATGTGAATAAGGAGAATCCTCCCCGTGAGGAGGATATTAGGCATTTGACCGTGTTCATGCTCACTGGCAAGAACCTGTCTGCTCAGGAATATTCTCAGCAGGCTACCGGCTCTGATAAGAAGTCAGTGCTGGATCAGGCTTTTTCACAGATCAAGCCTGGGCCTGCAATTCTTACGACAGTGCTCCTGCTGGTGTTTTACCCCGGTATTCTGCTGATTGCTGTCAACAATGAAAATCTCCGTGAATATGGATATCAGCAGCCGGTTTTGTATTTTGTGCTTCCAGCAGCTGTGATTATTTTTGCCCTGGTAGCCGGAATAAGCGGCCGCCTGAGGGTCTGCTTCAATTTGATGGCCATCAGCGCTTGTGTCTCTCTTCTTACCTACATCGTTCCTCTTGGCGGAGAGCCTTGCTCAGTTCCCTGCTCCACCATCGCTGCCGCAGTAATAGGCACGGTAATTGGTCTGGGAATCCGCTCTTTGATCAAGCGTTCCCAGTCAAGAAAGCAGGTAGAACAGGCAGCACAGGGCGGACAGCCGGTGCGCCGGTGGCAGCCAATGCAGGCGGCACAGCGGTAAATCCTGTCCTCCCACTTACCGTTGCTGCTTGGCCAGGGCAACAACGGTAAGTCCCATCGCCAGACCAAAAGTCCCAAAAAGCACTGCGATGCTCCCCGCGAAAAAGGGCTCTCCTCCACTGGGGTAGAGGTAGGTGATGCTGCTGGCCAGGGCGTTGAAGAAGAGAAGAATAATGTAGGGTCTGAGAGTGTGTTTTTTGAGTCCCATAAAGAAAAAAATGAAGAGGACCAGGCAGGCAGTAAGGACGAGGATACGCCAGATATTGTTTCGTATTAATGCTGAATTATGAAGCCCTAGCAGAGCGGAGCCAGGGTAGAGAAGCAGGAGCCCAATTATCAGAATTAAAGCGTGAAGGGGCCTGATTTTTTGCAGTTTCTGGCGAAGGATTTTTCCCCAAGACTTCAGCCTACTGTCGCAGTGAGCATATTCCTGAGCAGACAAATCTTTCCCTGTTAAAGCCCAGACGGCGAGGTGGCTGATATTTGTGCGGTAAGGAGGGTTAACTGCTGAAGCATCTGCAGCTGCGAAACGTATGAGGCAGCCCAGGCCACTGCCCATGAGCAAGGCAAGAAGATTCGCCCCCAAATCGAAGAGAAGATAAAAAAGAAAATCGCGAAGGCCCCAGGCGAGAACTATCGTCAAAACGATCCCTGCCAGTAGAATGCCTGCGGCTGTTACCGCTCCTATAAAGCCAGCCATGCGCAGTCGTGGATACTTAATACATATTATGCAGGCCGTCAGTGCTGTGACAGCTGTATATCCCAGATAGACAATCCCGGGTTCGGTATAGGGGTTGTAAGAGAAAGAAATAAGGGAAACCACCAGGGGGAGGATGACGGTTACGGCAAACAGAACTGCAGCAGTCAGAATTAAGCCCCTGCGTCCTGCAAATTTAACTGCCTGAGTGAACATGTGCACGTCCCTTCCTTTTACTCAAGCTTACTCATATCTTTCTTTGAGATTATCTCCAGAATAGCAGACGGATACCGATCACTCAGATCGTGTCTCTTCTTTTCATACAATCAACACGGTTTATTCTGGTACTGATTCCAGTTTGCTTTCTGTTTCTTGTGCGATTATACTAGGTGTAGTCCTTAAGATCGTATGCGATGGTGCATATGAGGGACGGAAAGGATGGCGATAGTGCCATGATTAGCATAAGGAAGCATGTGAGCATGCCTGCATGGAGGCACCGGCGTCTATCCATCCGATATTCGAGATTCTCCACTTGTAAGAACTTACAGAACCCTTAAGTAGTTAATACCTAATGAAAAGTAATCTTTTAGCAAGGTTTGTCCGAGAGCTGGGGCGATATCTTATTTGTTTTCTCGCCCTGGCTCTCGTTCTTGGCTGCTCTCAAGCCTGCAGTGTGAGGCTGAAGAACTCCTCACATGAAGTAGATTTTTCAGACATTAAACTTGAACGTTATCAATTTGCCTTTTATGCCAGTCCTGATTGGACAAGAAAAACATTTCTTTCTCGGGGATTAACGATTTTTATTACCCGAAATGGAGATTATGCCATCCATAAGCACGATATATTGGACAGTGGGAAGCTCTCGTGGACGAAGGATGGAATTTTTTATGCAGACCAGAAATATGATTACTGGCTTTCAGACAGGGGTAAGAATTACAAGATATATTCACGCAAACCAAATACCCAGGATGGAATAGCAACTTTGGAGGATAGCGGCACCAGAGTTGGTGTTTACAATGGAGGCTATACTCATGGTGGAAAAGGTTATAACGAACAAGTTGTTATCTCTAACAAGGGTCGTTCCCGCAGGCTCCGTTTTCACAATCAGTATGGAATGGTTATTGCCTGCAGGAACAGAGCTTACGGTATAACTAGTGACATAGGCTCAAACGGCTTTGGTTTCAGCAGGCTTGATAACCTGGCAGAAGATCAAAAGTTTGTTTTTTCGCATGTCAAGCAGTGGGAAGATCCTCTGGGGGATGAGGGGGGTGTGTCTGACGGATCATGCAGAAACAATACCTTTGTTTATCTGGGTATGCATACTGCTGTCGAAGGACTGGCAATCAAGAAGAATGCGGTGACCAAACGGCTGCTTGCCGCTCAGCAGGCGCACAAAGAAGGAGGAAGGTTCACTGAAACCGTGGAGGTCATTAATATTCGAACAGGAAAGCGGGAATCTATACCGCTGATCAATCCTGATGGATCTTATTTTACCTCTCCCCGAGAAGGGTTTGACTATTCGAAGCAGGTGCAAAATTCTTTAATTGGCAGCACTCTTTATTGGCTTCATGGGGATAGCCGTATTCTCAAAACTGATACGAGAACCGGAATAACCAGGGTAATAAATAAGACGTTCTATAATCAGCGGATAGATTTTACAGACCATACATGTCGCATTGCTATTATTGGCCATACAATGGTCATTACCAGGGGAGTGCCAGATGGAGATCTTCTTCTTTACTTCATTAATCTGAAGACTGGAAAAGAAATGAAAAGAATCCGGGTTAAGGGCGTATGCAATCAGCTTCCGAATAACACCTTTATCAGTGATTTTGCTGTCAGACCCGGAAGACTTCTGAAGTGAAAAGATCATATTGGCGTGTTTCTTTCTTTAGGATAGAAAATAAGTGTTAGAGTAGTATATAGCACAACTTCATACTTAGATTAAGTCTCATGTTGTTATTTGAATTGCGGGGGGGCTTCTGCACTCCCGGTGCGACTTATAGTCTGAGGCTGTTCTAGGTGGTTATCAATAAAGCAAAAATCGACTGCTGCAGGTAATAATTTTTGCAAAAACTCAGGCAAGGAGGTCTGATGAAGAATAAAGTCCAACTCATTACCTACGCCGATCGCTTAGGCGAGGGAACCATCAAATCATTGACCGAGGTACTTCGTACCCGTTTCAATGGTGTCTATGAAGGAGTTCACATCCTTCCCTTCTTTACTCCTTTCGATGGAGCTGATGCTGGCTTTGATCCCATTGATCACACGGCTGTTGATCCTCGGCTGGGAACCTGGGATGATGTAGCTGAGCTTTCCAAGACTCACGACATTATGGTGGATGCCATTGTCAACCATATGTCATGGAAGTCAAAGCAATTCCAGGATGTCATGCGCAATGGCGAGAAATCACCCTATTATTCTATGTTTCTGACTATGTCTGCCGTCTTCCCGGACGGGGCTACTGAAGAGGATTTGGCTGGAATTTATCGCCCGCGACCAGGTCTGCCCTTTACTCACTATACTTGGGGAGACAAAACTCGACTGGTTTGGACCACTTTTACTCCACAGCAGGTTGATATCAATACTGCTTCCGATGAAGGATGGGCTTATCTCATGTCTATTCTTGACCAGATGTCCCAGTCTCATGTGTCCTTTATCCGTCTGGATGCAGTTGGATATGGGGCAAAGAAAGCCAAGACCAGCTGCTTTATGACTCCCGATACTTTTGATCTGATTGGCCGGATTAAGGAAGAATCAGCCAAGCGCGGGATGGAAACCCTGATTGAAGTTCATTCTTATTACAAGAAACAGGTGGAGATTGCCAACAAGGTAGACCGTGTTTATGATTTTGCCATTCCAGCTCTCCTGCTCCATGCGCTGAGTACAGGCAAGATCGGCCCCCTGGCTCATTGGCTGGGCGTTCGGCCGACCAATGCTGTGAATGTGCTTGACACTCATGATGGCATTGGGGTGATCGATGTAGGTTCAGACCAGATGGATCGGTCTATGAAGGGACTGGTTCCGGATGAAGAGGTTGATCAGCTGGTAGAGACCATTAAGAAGAACTCCAATGGTGAGTCAGCAGCCGCAACCGGCGCCGCTGCCTCCAACCTGGATTTGTACCAGATTAACTGCACCTACTGTTCTGCCCTGGGCTGTGACGATCAGAAGTATATCGCTTCCCGAGCCGTTCAGTTCTACATGCCTGGCGTGCCTCAGGTTTACTATGTTGGCGCTCTGGCCGGCAAGAACGATATGGATTTGCTCAGGCGGACCAATGTGGGCCGTGATATTAACCGTCATTATTACACGGTTGAAGAGATCGACCAGAATATGAAGCGTCCTGTCGTCCAGGCTTTGAATGCCTTGGGGCGCTTCCGCAATACCCTCGATGCCTTTGATGGAGAGTTCTCCTTTGCAGAAGATGGGTTGTCGCTGACTATGACCTGGACCGGTCAAAATACCAGCACCACATTGACCTTCACTCCAGGGGAAGGGGTTGACCGTCAGAATGCGCCTGTCTGCACCATCTCCTGGACTGATTCTGCAGGTCAGCACTTTACGGATGATATTATTGCGAATCCTCCAGTAGTGGCCTAGTTCAGTAGTGGCCTAGTTGTGTGGATTGCTGGACCAGGTGCTAGACCAGGTACCCGGCCCAGCAGGTTTCGGTACCAATCATCGGTACCAATCATAAATATTAAATATAAATATAATAAAATAATAAATATAAAAGTTACAGAGTAAGTTGATAATTTGATAATTGAAAGGAGACTGATGACTTCTGATGAGGAAAATGGAGGCAGTTCGAACCCTACTGGATTTGGTATGAATTTCAACGATTTCGTTCGCCCCGGCATTGACGACCGGCCAGATTTGAACGAGGCTTTGAGTCCGGAACAGAAACAGAACATAGAAAGATTAGCCGAGCCGATCCCGGAAGCTCAACCTGCCCAACCGGAAACAATGCGGAATCCTGATGTGCAGAATGTTCGCATGAGTGCAGAGTCCTCTGCTCCTGCCGTTGTCTTGGCTGATGTACCTGAGGCTCAGGCTCTGAATCTGGACTCCGCCTTGAATGATATGCGCAACCCTATGGCTGATGCTTCCGGTCATGTGCCTTCAAAAACTGAGATAGTACGTCTGGGAATTGGGTTTACCATCAATGCTGTGATCTGCGCCATTCCCTGGGTAGCTTTGAACTCCGTCATTCTTCCCCGAGTGCTGAACCAGATTAGTCCTGGAAATTATGCCACACTGCTGGGAACTATCAACTCGGTTGGCGCTGTGGTTGCCTTGCTGGCTAATATAATTTTCGGAACTCTGTCAGATTTGACCCGATCCAGTCGCGGCAAGCGTTTCTGGTGGATTATTTCTGGCGGTTTTATTGCTGGTATTAATGTTGGTCTGATTGGTCTGACCAGGTCTTTTGGATTGATTGTATTTCTCTGGGCTATGGCTCAGCTGGGATACAATATCATGCTCGCCCCCTTTGTTGCCACCATGTCTGACCGTGTTCCCGACAAGGTTCGGGGTACGGTGTCTGGCTTTTATGGTGCTGGAATTGCTGTTGGGCAGACTCTCGGTAATTATATTGGTGCTCGCCTGATTAAGCTGGGTAACTCCGGCATTTTTGCCGGTTGGATGATGGGTTACGCTGTCTTCTGCATAATTGGTGTTGTCACCGTTGCAATTTGGCCTGCAGACAAGTCCAACCTGGACCAGCCTCGTGATAAGTTCTCCATGAAGATGATTCTGAAGTCTTTCACTCCGCCTCTTCACGCTCCGGATTTCTACTTTGCTCTGATCGGCCGCACAGTTATGATGGGCGGCTACTGGATGATCAACTCGTATCAGCTTTATATCTGTCAGTACTACATCTACGCAGGCGTTCCTAAAGCTAAGAGCAAGGCTGCCGATGTTATAGCGGTTATGGCTGTTATTACCCTTGTTGTTTCGCTGATTGCTGCTGTTACTGCCGGTCCCATTACTGATAAGATCCACATGCGTAAGTTGCCTGTCGCACTCGCCTCTTGCCTCTTTGCCCTTGGCGCTGCCATGCCCCTGTTTTTCCGCAGTCCTGTTGGGATGTATCTTTTCGCTAGCATTGCCGGTCTGGGTTATGGTATTTACAATGCTATTGATCAGGCTCTGAATGTTGCTGTTCTGCCTAATCCTGAAGAAGCTGGCAAGGATTTGGGTATTCTCAACCTGGCCAATACACTCTCTCAGGTCATTGGCTCCCTGTTCACTTCAGCAGTTTTGACCATTGTTGCTCGCTGGATTATGCATCAGTCCTCCGGCTACTCTGTTCAAGCCTATGCCTCGGTCTTCGTTGTGTCCATTGTTCTGGTGCTGATCGCTGCTGTTCTGATTATGCAGATTAAGAAGGTCAAGTAGAAAAAGGGAACAGGGCGATTCCCCCGCTAAACGGATGGGCGCAATTGGTATGTGTGCGATTGGGATGAGCGCGATTGGCTTCCCTGCCCCCGGTTTATGCAAGTCCATCAGCCTTCCATGGTCCCCAATATTGTGCACAAATGAGGGAAATTCTGCAGAAAATAGCCATTATTCACCTGGCATTATTAGCATAGATTATTTAGAAGTAAAATAATGCATCATAACAGCCCGCGAAACAGCGTTATCAGAGACAAATCCTGACCGTGATGACGCAGGCGGAGACGAATTTGGGGGTGGTGGATAAATGGCAAAGAATATGAATCGCCAAAGCTACGATCAAGACAGTCAAGGCAAGCTGGCAAATCAGCAGCTCTCTTCTCAGAGTCACAGTTCAGGCGATGGCCAGTCTCACCCTCACAAGCAGCCTGATTCCTTGCATTCAGTCAAGGACCTGGACCTGGATACCCATAACAGCCTGGAAAGAGGCCTCAGCAACCGTCATGTGCAGTTCATTGCCATAGGTGGAACCATTGGGACTGGCCTCTTTCTGGGATCCGGCAAGTCCATCGCCCTGACTGGGCCCTCTATCGTCCTGGTGTATATTGCTGTGGGCTTGATCATGTTTATTCTCATGCGAGCTATCGGTGAGATGATGTACCAGGATCCCAGCCAGCATACTTTCATAAATTTTATTACCCGCTATGTTGGTAGAGATTGGGGAGATTTCTGTCAATGGTCGTATTGGATTGTTCTTGTTCTGATCGGCATGACCGAATTAACGGCTGTTTCTCGTTATTTTGTTGAGTTTTTCAAAACCTACAATATAGATCTGACTGCCTGGAAATGGTTGATAGAAATCGGTTTCCTTGCAACTCTGGTCCTGGTGAATCTGATAGCTGTCAAATTTTTTGGAGAAGCAGAGTTTTGGTTCTCCATGATTAAGATAACCTTGATAATAGGTATGATAGTTACTGCTATTGTTATGCTCATCGCCCATTATCACTATTCGGCGGTAACTATTCCCACAACCGGTTCTGTTATTAAATCCCCGGCGGGGCAGGTGACCTTTGCGAATATTTTCCGAGATTTTTCTTTGGCTCCCAACGGCTGGCGTAATCTGGTCATTGCCTTTCCCATGGTTTTCTTTGCCTATCAGCAGATTGAATTCGTGGGGGTAACAGTGTCGGAAACCAAAAACCCTCGACCGGTTCTGAAAAAGGCCACAAACCAGATTATTTACCGGATTCTGATTTTTTATGTTGGTGCTCTTATCGCCATCATGACTATTGTTCCCTGGCGTAATTTTGTGCCTGACAAGGCAGGAGAATTCGTTTCCCCCTTCATCATGGTCTTTAAATATGCAGGATTGGATTGGGCTGCTGCCCTTGTTTTCTTTGTGGTGATTACTGCAGCCAGTTCCTCTCTGAATTCTCTACTTTTCTCTGCCGGCCGTCATCTTTACCAGGTGGCCAATGAGTCAGATCAAAATTCTTTCCTTCGCTTCTTCAGCCTGGAACAGGTTTCTTCGCATAAAGTCCCGGCCAGGGCCATAATCTTTTCAGCATTATTTATACTGATTTCTCCGGCTGTCAGTCTTTTCCCCGCAATAACCCAAGCCTTTACCTGGTTTTCCAGCGCGTCCAGCTCAGTAATCATCGTAATTTATACTTTGACCATCGTTGCTCACTGGAAGTACCGGCAGAGCAAGGACTTCAGCCCAGATGGCTTCCTCCTTCCTGCCTATAAGGTTTTAGATTCCTTGGCAATCATTTTTTTCGCAGCGGTCTACCTGACCCTCTTTTTGGCTCCCGATACTGTCTGGCTGGCCATTGCGGGTCTGATCTGGCTAGTATTTTTTAGCACCTGGTGCCATATCCATGATCGTCGCAGGAAAGCCAGGGGAGAAAGCAGCCGACCTATCGGTGAAAAATTGGAAAAACTCGAATTCTAGATGGGGTAGTTTTGCATAAAGCTTCTGTGGATTACACAGAAATAAAGCAGTTGCCACCCCATCTGCCCAGGCGGTAGAAAATTGCTGATTTTCAACCAAGGCCCAGGTCGCGATGACGTTGTCTGCCGCAGCTGCATTGATAGCATTGACAATGTGATTCATGCGGATAACCGATTGCTTTTGATCTTCCACCAGCCAGTGACGGCGGCTGGTGGAAGAGGCGCACAGGGAGCAGCCGAATTCATGCGAGCGATCGACGGTCACGATTCCTAAAGCCTTCTTGCTATCTTCCGGATCTTCCAGAGCAACTTGGTTTGCTGCCGCTTGGCTTTCCCCGTCCGGGCAGAAGGCCCTATTGGCCGGCAGAGTCTTTGAAAAAGCTTTCGCTGCCCCAGCGTGGGAGAAATATAAATCACCGCCGGCATTAATGGTGAAAGATCCACAGTTTGTTGACAGGAGTTTGTCGGCTATTACATCGACCAGGAATCCCTTGCCCACAGCACCGAAATCCACGGTAACCGGCTGACTGACAGTCAGAGTGCTTCCTGGCCCAGCTTGTCGCAGAGACTCCCACTGTAGACGATGAATTTTTTTGCGCTTTTTTCTTTCCTTGGGGTTTCTTCCCTCAGGGTTTCTTTCTCCAGGAGTTTTTCCCCTGGTACTTCCTTCTCCACTTAAGTCTGCATAAATTTTTATAGGTTCTTCTGCTTTTATTAATTCAAAAGACTGAGAATAACCCAGACGGACTAGGTCTTCGCCAACGCATGGGTCGAAAGCACCATCAGTTGCTGTATAAAGATCATCACATATGGTGAATAGGGGACTGAGATAATCAGGAAAAGTAATTATTCCCCCATTCCGATCAAGAAAACCCGGGTCAGAAAGGTGGGAAACTAGTGACTGAGGGAGAAAACGGGAAAGAACCCCTTCAAAAGAATGAATAAAATTTTTTATAGAAGTTTGATTCTCTTGGCTGATTTCACGGCTGCTGCTAATAATTATTCCTGTCCCTAGAGCTCCGGGAATGGGGAAAATATAAGGTTCGCCCGTTGCGGTCAGGGGTGAAAAAGGATCTGTTGGCGCTGTCATCGTTACTTATTATAAAACTAGTCATTATAAAACGGATAAAACAGCAGTGAAAAAGAAGTGAGGTGCTCCCGGAATAGAAAATTTTTCAAAAAAGTCTTTACAAATAGATTTTTATGTTTTATTTTGGAGTAAGCGGGTTCAACGTTAGGAGATTCGTGAGGAGCATAAGACACAGGTCCCCCCAGAAACAGCCAGGCAAAGGCAGTACATATGGTGTAAATTGGCTACCGGCAGCAGTAAAGCTGGCTGCAGCCTGCGCGATAGTTGTTGTTCTGCTTGTACTGTCTGTTGTCTCTTCAGCCCTCTGGCAGGCAGTTGCTTTCGCCTCTAGTTCCTCAGCTTCTTCTGCATATAACTATTCTTCCTGGAAAGCGGTATCAAAAAAGATATCAGAGGATTTGTCTGCTGCTGACAAAGCGTATAAAAATGCAGACACTGCAACTGCTGCAGCCTTGGCTAATCGTGCTTACAATACCGGGTATGTAGCGACTAATATGATTCGGGCCGTCCGCGACCATGAAGGTCAGACAAAAAGCAGTCGTCAAACGGCAGTCTTTGCAGATATCTCATCCATCACCTATCAAGCAGCCACCAAAACGAGGGAGGACTCTCTTCACCAAAAAATTTCCTCCTTGACATCAGATCTGGACCTTTCGGCCAGGAAACTGGACGCTTCTTCGCTGGGCTCTCCCCGTGCATATGGCCGCAGATTGCAGGATCAAACTACAAAAGAGCGCCGGAAGCTTGATGCTGCTATGGTACACAAAAATCAGGGGAAGGGGAGCCGAACATGGACGTCAATAGCCAAGGAAATGACCATCCTTCTTGATCGGGCGTACAAGGCGGCAGTTTCGCAGAATAATGCGGAAAAGGGAGCTGCTCTGGTCAATGAAGCCTATTACAAATACTATGAAAAACTGGGCTTTGAAAAAACGGTCATGAGCGCTATCTCTGGTTCCCGAGTTTCGGCTGTGGAATATCAGTTCAAGCAAGCTCGTAAAGACATGATGGCTGGCAAGAGTCAGACAGTCATTAATAATGATATTAACCAGCTTAAAAGCATGCTGCTTACGGATGCCGGGATTCTCGACGGCACAGGCTCGGAGGGCAGCAGTGGTGCAGCGGCCCATATTAATCCCCTGACCAGCTTTTTCAGCTCAGCCTTTGGCCAAGCCTTTATTATTCTTATCAGGGAAGGGCTGGAAGCCATTCTGGTCGTGGCAGCCATTATTGCTTACCTGGTGAAAGCTGGCTATAAAAACAAACTTGCTTTTATTTATGCAGGAGTATTCCTGGGGTTGGCGGCTTCTGGTCTGATGGCTGTAATACTCAATCTTTTCTATGGGGCCAGTGGCTCCAACCAGGAAATGATCGAAGGGTTTACCGCCTTGATTGCCATGGTTATGCTCCTGTTTACCAGCAATTGGATGCTTAATAAATCGTCAGTTGCAGGCTGGAATTCTTATATAAAAAATCAGACCGAACGCAGCATTTCCCATGGAAGTGTTGTCTCCCTGGCCTCGCTATCATTTCTGGCGGTTTTCAGGGAGGGCGCTGAAACGGTGCTCTTCTATCAGGCTCTGATTGGGATGGTATCCGATAATGATTACAGAGCTTTATATGGTGGGGCCAGCCTGGCCGCGGTCATTCTGATTATCGTCTTCCTCCTGATCCGTTTCACGTCGGTAAAAATCCCCATCCGTCCCTTCTTCGCTATTACCAGCGGACTCATGTCTATCATGGTCGTGATTTTTGCAGGTTCTGGTCTACACGAGCTTATTGAAGCGGACATTATTGATGGTTCCTATCACAATTCTTGGATGACCAATGATTTCCTGGGGATTTATCCCTATACAGAGACTGTGGTTTTCCAGATATTGATAGCCGTTGTTGTGGTTTTCCTTACTGTGCTTTCTGTGACTAAACAGCTTAAACAAGGTCGGGAAAATAGTGAGAGTCAAACTGTTCAGATGGATTCTGCTGCTTTTGCTGATCAGGGAGGTCAGGCGGAAGCGCAGGGCGAAGGAAAGAAGCTATGACCCTATATAAGAGAAAGGAAAAATTATTCATATTACTGCCAACAATAACTACCAACAAGCGCAAGCAACAATCACTAACAAAGAATGGAAACACCTATGAAAGAAGATAAGAAAAACCGACTGGTTTCGGGGCTAAAGAAAACTTTGACTGCTGCAACGTCTCTGATCTGTGCTGCTGTCCTCACTGTTACTGTGGCCGCCTGTGGAGTATCGCAGGGAGGGAACAGGGCATCCGGATCTGCCGGAAACAGCTCGACACTTTCTTCCAGCCAGGCAGGGGGGACTAAAGGATTTGAAGAATATCCCATTGGTCATGATCAGGAAATCGGACCCTTGAATGTTGCCATGGTCTATTTTCAGCCGGTAGATATGGAGCCTGCTGGGACTGGTTTGTCTGCTGCTGAATCCAGCTTCCATCTGGAGGCAGATATACACGCCCTTGCTAACAACAAGCTGGGTTATTCCAAGGGAGAATATGTCCCTGATCTAACCGTGCAGTATGCCATTGTGGACCGGGCAAGCGGGAAAACTGCCGCGTCGGGTACCTTTATGCAGATGAATGCAGCTGATGGTCCTCACTATGGCGGCAATGTGAAGCTAGACAAAGCAGGTCAGTACACACTTACCCTTACTATTCACTCCCCTGCAGAAAAGGGGTGGGCTTTGCATGTAGACAAAGAGACAGGTGTCACCGGCCGTTTTTGGACGACTCCTCTTAAGGTCAGCTTTAATTGGAACTATACCCCTCACAAGTGGTAACAAAGTCAGGGGCGACAGTATTGCCAGTACGAGTGCCCAGAAGAAGATAAGCAAGAGAATCAAGATAAACAAGAGAATACAGAATACAGCGAGAAAAATACCGAGGACAATTTTGTGTTAAAACAATTCATCACCGCATTGTCAGGAACTCTGACCCCTGCGCTCTTATATATGCTTCTGTCTCTGGCCCTGCCTTCAAGAAAAGCACAGTCAGGTAAGGTCACGGGTAAGGTCAGTCGTATCTGCCGTCTTTTTGGCCTGATTCTTGGCCTTGCGGTGGCTCTTGTCTTTGCGCTGCTGCGCTCGATGGCAGTAGTCAGTCAACAAACCCCGATCTTGCGCCCGGCCCTGTGGGTCAATATTATTTCCCTGACCCTGACAGTTCTTGGATTAATCTTCACTTTCCTGAGTGGCATGGGGAAGAAGGATACAAAAAAGAATGGAACGATAGATCAGACAGGAAAAGCGGTAGAGCTAGACAAGGGGGAGAAGGCAGAGAATAGAGGAAATATAGAAAAGGCAAGAGAGCAAAGGCTCGTTTCACGTGAAACAAACCCAGGTCTTGTTCTTTTTACTAATCTTGCCGGTGCTATTGCTATAGCGTCGACGATCGTCTGCTTTATTCCCGATGTGATTATTCAGTTGGCAAATTTTGTGGAAACAGGCGAATCTGCTTTTACCTCTGCCATGTTGACCCGGGCCGTAGGCTTTCTCTTGGGTGTTGGTGCTGCCATGACAGTTGCGGCCATTTTCAGGACTTTGAAGACCAGCATATCCCCGGTGCTCCTTATGATCACGTCACTTCTCTTTCTGCTCCTGGTCCTGGTTCAACAGGTGACTGCCCTGACTCAGATTTTGGTTAATACAGCTGTTCTGGAACTTACCGATGCTGAATTTTCCCTCCTGGTAAGTCTGATCAACCATAATAACAGCCTGATTATTGCTCAGACGGCTGTTTTTCTTCTACCGGCCGCGGCTGCTCTGATTGCTGGCATGAAAATGGGGCCAGAGGTTTCTGCCGCTTCCTCCGGGGCCCGTCAGCGATCCCTGCGCAAGTTCCGCCGCCATGCCTATGCGGCCACGGTTTGGTCTCTACTTGCTGTTCTTTTTGTCAGTCTAAGTCTGACCTCTGGAGTGGCCTTGACCACCCAGGAGGTGACCCTGTCTGCTCCCGAGAAGTATCAGTTGACAAAAACAACAGCTACCATTCCGTACTCTCAGTTGGCCGATGGACATCTTCACCGCTTCCAGTACAAGGCTAAAGACGGGACTGTTATGAGATTTATTATTATCAAAAAGAGCGGAGGCTCCTATGGAGTAGGCCTGGATGCCTGCGAAAATTGCGGAGATGCCGGTTATTACGAGAAGGATGGAAAAATCGTCTGCAAAAAGTGCGATGTAGCCATTAACCTGGCAACTATTGGCTTTAAGGGAGGATGCAATCCCATCCCCCTGCCTTACCAGTCCTCAGGAGGAAAAATTACCATAAAAACCGCCGATCTGGACGCCCTATCCGGCCATTTTGCCATCTCATAAGGCCAGGTGATTATCATGTTTTTCCTGCGATTGATTGGTAAGTCAGTGACCCGTCAGGCTCGGCGCCGGCTTCTGATTTCTTTGACTGTAGCCCTAGCGGCAGCAGTCAGCATAGCTATGCTGGGAATTGTTTATGATGTGGGTGACAAGCTGACCAATGAGCTGTCTGCATATGGATCCAACATTACAGTCCGTCCCAAATCAGATGCTCTGATTTCAGAGCTTTACGGATCCAGCTCCTCCAATACTCCCAGCTCATCAACTGTAGACCCTTCTTCTTTTATCAAAGAGTCTAATCTTCAGAAAATCAAAACTATCTTCTGGGCTTACAACATCACCAATTTTGCCCCTCAACTCAATGTGCGGCTGACTGTGCAGAATCACAAAACCGGCATCAAAGAAAGACGGATTCCTGTTGTCGGAACCTGGTTCAACAAGCAAGTGCATGTGTCAACAGGGGAAACCACGCTTGTGGGAGTGCAAAAAATGCGGCCCTGGTGGAAAATCCAGGGCTCCTGGCCTAAAGATTCTCAGTCTGAAGCCATGGTTGGCTCTGCTTTGGCAGCTAAACTCGGGATTTCAGTAGGGGATAGGGTCACAATTTCCAGTCAGAAAAAACTCTCAGGGAGAGTGGGCAAATCAGAATCTACAAGATCTACAGGATCCACAGAATCTACAGGACTTACAGGATCTCATGACAGCGGCTCTGATTCGGTCAACGGCAGTTCGACTACTTCCCATAACTTGAAAGTTGTGGGGATTTACAGCTCACATGATGATGACGATCAGGCTCTGTATACATCCACGTCCTGCGCCCAGGCTGTTTCTGGTCTGCAAGATAAGGTGGATTATGTAGAGGTTAAGGCTCTGACAACTCCGGAAAACGATCTGGCCCGCAAAGCGGCAAAGAATCCCGACGCCCTCTCTCAGGAGGAATGGGAGACCTGGTATTGCACGGCTTATCCCTCTTCTATTGCCTACCAGATTCAGGAAGTGTTACCTAACGCCGTGGCTAAACAGGTCCGGCAGGTTGCGGCTTTGGAAGGCAATGTTTTGGCCAAAACCCGGTCTGTTATGATTGTGATGACCGCTCTGACGCTTATTGCAGCCACTATTGCTGTGGCTAACCTCATGTCCGCCGCTTTGGGGGAGCGTGCTTCGCAGCTGGCCCTTCTCAAGGCTTTAGGAGCCAGGAACAGTCAGATCTTCCGACTGATTATTTCTGAGACAGCTCTGATAGCCGCCTTGGGGGCCATGACCGGGTCTCTTCTGGGGGTAGGTTTGGCTCAGATTGTCAGCAGAGTTGTTTTTCACTCATCCATTACCATGAGGCCCATGGTTTTTGTCCTGGTTTTTGTTTTGTTGACTCTGACAGTCCTCGCTGCATCTGTCTCTTCTATCAGACAGATTCTTAAACTCCAACCAGCTCAAGTTCTGCATGGACGGTAAGGGGAAAGGCATGAGAAAATCAGATAAGAAAGAGGACAAGGCTATGGCTGAGTCTGCGAATCACTTCAGACAGAAGAATCCTGCCCTGGCAGAGGCTGGGTTGCGATCTCAGCCTGCTGCAAACATCCGCATGTTTTGGATTATGCTGTCCAGCGCTATTTTCCGCCGGAAATCCAGGGCATTGATGGCCATTATTGCATCCTTGGTTGGGTCAGCCACCCTTTTCTGCTTAATCTCAGTGTGTTTGGTGGTTCCCCGCCAGATGACGGAAGAAATGCAGTCATACGGGGCTAATCTGATAGTAAAGTCCAACGGATCCGGAAAAACTAGGTCAGGTATCAGCTCGGCTCTCATTAACCACACGACCTCTATGCTGACTGCCCACGGGGATAGTGCTCAATGGGCATCATACCGTTATGAAAATGTACGCATTCATTCGGCTCCTTACCAGGTTGCCGGTATAAACGTCGCCCAGACCCGGAAACTTAATCGTTTTTGGAATATTCAGGGTTCCTGGCCAGTCAAGGAAAATCAAATCCTGATCGGCACCGATCTGGCTCAGGCTTTGAACCTTTCTGTTGGCAACAGTATAACTATTGGTTACAGGGCATCTGGCATCCTCGATACCTCAGGCAGATCCTTCAGCGTTGCTGGCATTGTGGATACGGGAGGTGCTGAAGATTCCATGATTTACATGACAAATCAGGCAGTCGACCGCCTGACCGGCGTCAAGCGCGGTGCCGATGTTGTTGAATATGCTTCTTCAGCTCAGGGGGCCGATCTGGACAGGTTAGTCCAGTCCATCAACACCATGACTGTTATGAGCGTAACCGCACAGAAAGTTGCGAAAATCTCCACAGCCAATGCTTCCATTATTACTATGCTGACCACTCTCTTTTGGATTATTTCGCTGGTAATCGTGGCTCTGACTATGGTGGGGGTTTCTACCACTATGACTTCGATTGTTGCCCAGCGCCGCAGCGAAATTGGTTTGCGAAAGGCCTTGGGTGCTTCGTCCAGGGGTATAGCCATCGAGTTTTTTGCTGAATCCGCTGTGTATGGATTTTTCGGGGGAATTATTGGCCTGGGTTTGGGTTATGCGGTTTCTCAGGCTCTGACCAGGGGAGTTTTTCAGAGATCCCTGTCTTTTAACCCTCTTCTGGCTGTAGCGTGTTTAATCATCAGTCTTGTCGTTGCTGTCTTCGCCTCCATTGGCCCAGTCAGGCAGGCGGTGACTATAGATCCGGCAGTGGTACTCAGTGATGAATAAATATGTAGTATATACAGACACGATATATCAGACACACTCTCATATCAGACGCACTCGCAGATAGGAGCGGAAAATGACCGACAATTCGCATAATTCCATGCTTTTACAGTTAGACCATATTTCTAAAATATACGGAGATCTCCATGCTCTGGACGATTTGAGTTTGGAAGTTTCCCGCGGCGAGTGGTTGGCGGTCGTTGGCTCTTCAGGTTCGGGGAAAACTACCCTGATGAATATTATTGGCTGTCTCGACCAAGCTTCCCGTGGATCAGTAATTCTTGACGGACAGAGTTTAGATGATCTTAATCAGTCTCAGCTGGCTGATGTCCGCAAAAATGTCATTGGCTTAGTTTTCCAAAAGTTCTATCTGGTTCCCCATCTGACCGCTGTGGAAAATGTGATGGTTGCCCAGTACTACCACTCAGTGGTAGATGAGAGGCAGGCCCTGGATGCCCTGGCTAAGGTTGGTCTTGCAGATCGAGCCCATCATCTTCCCAAAGAACTGTCTGGTGGGGAGCAACAGCGAGTTTGCATTGCCCGGGCCTTAATCAACGATCCAGAGCTGATTCTTGCTGATGAACCAACAGGCAACCTCGATGAGGCAAATGAGAAAATTGTTCTCCAGCTTTTCCGCGAGCTCAACGAGCAGGGGACAACTATTATTGTAGTCACTCATGATGCCCTGGTGGCCTCCTGTGCCCAGAGGGAGATTATGCTTAATCATGGCCAGCTGGTCGGAGAGAAATGGAATGATGATCAGGCCCATCAGCGTTTTCTGGATGCGGGTGGACACCCAGCCCTCCACGGATCAGATGAAGTCTCTGCTCCGGCTCTTAATCCCACCAAGGCGTCTAAAGTTAATCCTCTTTCCTCAGAAAGTGTTCAGCCTCTTAAATCCAGGAAGGACCTTCCGAAAAAGAAGAATCTGACTCGGAGGATTGCCGCAGGGGCCTTGAGCCTTGTCGCCACTGTTGGCCTCGCTGGTTGTGGTACCAGCAGTGCTGTCCCCGCTGATGATGAATATGCCGGAACCAGCGAGTCTTCGTCGTCGCCTTCCTCATCTGATTCTTCCTCTGCGTCATCCGGTTCTTCTGGCCGGACGTCCAAGCCCACTGCTTCAGCAGGAAACAGGCAAAAACTCGGTCCAGACACGGGAACCTATGCAAATGGCCGTTTTACCTCAATCGCCACTTACGGTCCTGTCGGTGAGGACAAAATTGATGTGGCTATCACCGTTTCTGGTCAAAAAGTTTCTCAGGTAACAGTTACCCCTCATCCGGCAACGCCGATTTCCAAAAAATATCAGACTGGTTTTGTCAAGGAAATCAAGTCTGCCATCGTAGGGAAACCTTTGAAAAACCTGAAGGTGAGCAAGGTTGCCGGAGCAAGCTGGACTTCCGATGCTTTCAATAAAGCATTGGAAGTTGTTCGCCAGGAAGCTTCCACGGCGGCTGGGAGGCATTAAGCCTTGACAGGATGGACCAGGAAGGATCCAATCAGGAGGGCAACAACCCAGCAGGGGCCTAAAATTGCGGCAACCCGGTAACTGGGGTAAATCCACATGAGCGCATAAAGTCCGGCCATACACAGGAGAATCAGCCAGGGAGTAACTCGGGCTGCGGGCAAGGGAAAGGTCAGCTTATCTTTACCTGAAGCTGTCTGCGCTCCGATCTTTTGCAAATCTGCTTCCTCTTTCTTTAGTCTCCTGCGGAACATCATGTGTGTAATGGCAATGAGAGACCAGTTCAGCAGGGCAGCAAAGGTAGCAATAGACATAAGATAATTAAAGGCAAAAGAAGGCCAGAGAAATACAACAATTACAGCAATAACGGTGATAGCTGCTGAGGTCAGGACTCCGGCAACTGGCACTCCGCGTTTGCTCAGTTTACCCAAATAATGCGGCGCATTCCCTTGCTTTGCCAGGGAATAGAGCATTCGGGAGTTGGAGTAAAGACCTGAGTTGTAGACGCTGATGACTGCAGTCAGACAGACAAAATTGAGGATCCCGGCTGCAATATGAATGCCGGCAGAATCAAAGATCTGTACAAAGGGGCTGACAACGACTCCGTGAGAGTTGGCTTTCCCAATCTGATTCCAGGGGACGACGGCCATAATGATGGCCAGAGCGCCAACGTAGAAAAGAAGAATCCTCCCGACAATCTGATTGGTTGCCTTGGGAATAGTGGTCTGCGGGTTTTCTGTTTCTGCTGCCGTGATCCCAATGAGCTCGGTCCCGCCAAAACTGAACATAACTACCACTAAAGCCATCAAGAGGCCTGTGAATTGGCCGTTCTCGCCACTACTTATCAGTCCGTGGGGGAGGAAACCTCCAGGGGAGTGTACCAGGTTTCCGAAGCTGGGAATAACGCCATTAGTCTGGGGGACAGCGAAAATAATCAGGGTCAGGCCAACAATAATCATGGCTATGACAGCTACTATTTTGATGATGGCAAACCAGAATTCGAATTCTCCAAAAGCCTTGACTCCCAAGAGGTTAGCGCCGGTGATCAGGACCATGAAAACTGCTGCGCTGACCCAGGCGGGGATCTGCGGGAACCAATACTGGACAAAAGTTCCGACCACGCTCAGCTCTACCATCGAGACCAGAATGTAGTTTGCCCAGTAATTCCACCCAGAGATGAAGCCAGCCCGGGGATTCCAGTAGCGGCTGGCGTAGTAGCTGAAGGCACCGGCTTTCGGATCATAGGTACTCATTTCGCCCAGGGCCCGCATAATCAGGAAAATGATGAATCCACCAACCAGGTAGGCAAGGAGGATGGACGGACCGGCCAGTTGTATGGACTCAGCCGATCCGTAGAAGAGGCCTGTCCCTATGGCTCCGCCCAGGGCAATCAGCTGAATGTGACGGTTCTTCAGGTCGGTATGCAGGTGCCGGCTCTCCTGCATTGGCAAGATGGTAGACTGCTTGGTGGCAGCCTCTGCTTTTTCTTCTGGGTCTTGTCTTTCCGTATCTTCCACTATGCTGATTTACTTTCCTGACGAACTGGATGATTTGCTGGACTTGACTGACTAGTTGGAGTTGCTCTTATTATTGGTGGAATCAGAGTTATTTCCGCTGTTATTTCCGGAATTGCTGTTGGAGTTGTCGTTGTTGTCCGAATTGCCGTTGTCTGAACCATTGTCATCAGAATTATCATCATCCTGATTCTGATTATTCTGATCGTCCTGTTTCTGCTGTTCAGCCCGTCGCCGGGCATCCTCCTGCTGCTTTTTCAGTGC
The DNA here is from genome assembly GCF_001042695.1 of Scardovia inopinata JCM 12537. Lineage (NCBI taxonomy): Bacteria > Bacillati > Actinomycetota > Actinomycetes > Bifidobacteriales > Bifidobacteriaceae > Scardovia > Scardovia inopinata. The sequence goes on from NZ_AP012334.1 coordinate 96,879, forward strand.
GTCTTGGCGAGCTTTTTCCTCGGCCGCAGCCTTATCGGCAGCAATTTTGGCATTCTTGGAATTTGTGACCGATGTCATGGCGTTCTTGACAGCCTGTGTTTCATCGGTGTACTCCTGAGTGGTAACTTCTTTTTCCTTCTTATCCAGGAGGGCAGTGGCTTTCTTGAGCTCGTTGTTCAGATCAACTCGGGTTTGATCATCTTGCACTTGACCCTTAGTGGTGGCATACAAGGTTTGGGCTTGAGCCGCAACTGCCTGCAGATCGTCCTTAGCGTCTGACTTTTCTTTAGCTGCCGCGCTCTTGCGCACCTCACCAATGGAGGTTTTAATGGAAGATGTATTTTTATGAGCCTGCTTGGTGAGATTAGTACTGAGCTGTGTGATTTCTTCCAGTCGGGTTTGAGTAAGCGTAGAGCTGCATGAATCGATAGAACTGATGTTGTTGGAAGTGCTTTTGCCGCTGGAAATAGCGTTCTGCAACCTAGTCACGGTGCCAGAATCAGATACGTCATCTGCGGTAACAGAAGAGGTAACAGATTGGGCTTCTGTCAGTTGCGTACCCAGTGCCTTGCCTGCTTTCTGCATTTTGGACGTTGATGATTCGCAGTTGGACAGGGCGTTGTTGTACTCGCTGGTACGCATGGCCCGACGTACTGCTAATCCCCCATAAATCAAGGCAAAAGTGAGAATAATAGCTACCAGAGCCACTACGGTGGCAATGATCAATCGCCGTTGGTTTTCATCGTCCTTGCGCTCGGCGACTGACACCCCGCCTGCTCCCAACTCCTGCGAATCTGATGTCCCTCGGGTTCCTGCTGCCCCGAAGTCACTCCTGGAATCGGTAGTATCTTCCCCAAAATCAGATACGAACTGTTCCAGGGTGGAATTCAGCTCATCGTTGGGTGTATTGGCTGTGGCGACCGGGTGACTGATAGTAGCCTTGTCGCCGCTGTCGTCCCTGTATTCGCTCTCTTTGTCAGCTGCACTGTCTTCGTTGCTGCTGATGCTTGTATAATCATCCCTGCTGGTGATGGCAGTGGTCGGTAAGCCTTCATCTTTCAGAGCACTATTGTCGCCGAGCACTGCGGGTGAAATTTGCTCTGTCGTTTCGCCGGCATCGGGAGAGCTCTCTTCCTCTCTTGTCCCTGTCAGTGTTGTCTCTTGGGCCACGGGTGCAGTCTGTGGGAAGATCAAAGTTGAGGTAGCGAAATCAGGGTTTGGAAGTACACTCGGCTTATCTTCAGGATTTATTGCATTCTGCGGGTTCGCTGCCCCTAAGCGTGCAGTTTCTTGGTTTCCAACCTCAGAAGTTCCCCTTGCTCCGGTTCCTCCTGCAGCATTGCCGGCATCATCAAAATCATCCAAAAGGGGATTAAACGCCTGTGTTTCTTCCAGGTGCTGACCTTCAGCTGTGGGATTCTCTGACAAACTATGATTATGCCGTTCCTTGTCCTCAGGCGTAATCAGCACAGGGTCGGCGATCGGCGGAATAGACTGAGTCGTCTCATCTTCCGATGGAGTCTCGGCGCCTGATACAGCCGATTCCTCATCATTCTCATCGCTCTTACGATAAATCGTCATAGCTCGTCCTTCATATGCCGCAGCGAATTATGTCCGCTAGCCCTAAGCGCTAGTCCTTAATATTTTACAGGAGCCTCAGGAATGCATAAAAATTTATATGAATTAGGCTGCCCTGTGCCTTATGATTTGCGCCAGGTTTCTGCCTGATTGGCATATTTTTAGCCAGGTGATGAGGACTTTAGCCGATTGGGGAAGGCGATTGAAGAAGCCGATTGGGGAAGAAGCCGGTTAGTGAAGGCTTCAGTCAGGTAAGTGGCAGTCAGTCTTGCATATGGAAGGGTACGGGTAGAATCAAAAAAGTATGTGAAGGTACATGAATTAAGTGAAGGTGAAGTTTCACATGGCAGAAGGTCGGCAGGTACGCAGTAGGCATGGATATGCGCATGGGAATCGTGATGGATATGATGGTGGCCGTGACGTCGGCCGTAAGCATCATCATGTAGCCTGGATTTTTCTTTTCCTGATTGTAGGTCTTCTAGCACTTGCTGCAATAGGCGGGTTGAAATTCTATCGCCAGGCCAAACAGGTTCAAGCCCACGAGCAGAAGGCTATTGCTGCGATTCAGTCAGTTGCTGGAAATGGGAATGTGAGCAGCTTAATTAGTTCCGATAATGGTTCTTCCTCCTCTGCCTCCTTGGATAATCTGAACTCGAAGATTGCTATCGCTCAAAAAGAAACGAAAACAGCCCAAAATATTGCTCATGGCAGATTATGGACGATAGTCGCAAAAGTTCCCGGTATCAGCAACGACATTGCCAACGTCCAGGGTTTGACGGACATTGCTTATGATCTTTCAAAGAATACTCTTCCGCAATTTACAACGGTCGTTCAGGGATTGAAAGGGGCTTCCTTCTCCACCGGCAACGGCCAGCTTAATATGGCACCTGTAATCAGCACAGGCGTAAAGCTTACAGCTGTCAATTCCAGCCTGAATAAGCAGGTAGAAGCCCTGAAAAAGCTTCCAACCCCAACAATCCAGCAGATTAAGAATGCGAATACCAAGGCTACTTCGGCAATCACTAGTCTCAGCGGCAAAATCAACACGGCCACAGGGTTAATCAACTCTCTGCCCAACCTGCTTGGTGTCAACGGAGCCCGTAATTACATCGTGGTAGCACAAACAACGTCAGAAGCTCGTTCCGGGGGCGGCCTTGTCGGCTCTGTGGGCACCATGAATGCCACCAACGGGGTTATTACTATGGGGTCCTTCCACGCCAACACTGAGTTCACAAACACTGGTTCTGTCAGTAACCTGGTCACTCCGCAGCAGGCAGCAGCCCTGGTGTCAAACGGCTATCCCTGGTATGGCCACTACATCAATGATGTTTCGGTCAACCCTAATTTCCCTGATACTGCTGCTCTTATCAGACAGATGTGGGAGTATCAACGGTTTGGCACTCGCGGCACCAGCGGAGTTATATCTTTGGATCCAGTTGCTCTCCAGCAAATTATCAGAGTAACCGGAAAGGTGACAATGCCCAATGGAAAGGTGTTGACTGGTTCTAATACCGCTGAATATCTTTTGAATAAAGTCTATATTGATATTCCGGTTGCGTATCAGAATGCTTATTTTGAGGCCGTTGTCGCCCAAGTCACCAGGAACGCCTTTACTAATATGACAGCTGGGAAAATGCTCCGACTGGCTGATGTAATGTCAACTGCAGGCAGGAACCGGCATCTGTATGTATGGTCTTTTCAGAAGGAAGATCAGGCCACCCTCCGCCAAGCTGGAGTTACTGGGGAAGTTGATGGCGATAAAGCTTCATCAACGACAGGCATTTACAATGAAGAAATGGTTCCTTCCAAAATGGATTGGTACATTCGCCGATCCACTACTGTTACAAAGACAGGGACGACCGCCAGCGGCGGCACTACTTATCGGGTCACATCAGTGATCCGCAATACTCTGGATTCGTCCACAGCTGCCCGACTCCCCAAATACATCACCCCTGATTTTACTGGCAAGTCCCGGCTTCGTCTGTATATTTATCCACCAAAGGGAGGGGCAGTTAGCAATCTGTCCCTATCGTCCGGAACTGGTACGCAGCCTTTTTCTCTACAGGGAAGAACAATTTTCCGCAGCGATGTTGTTGATCTTCTTCCGGGGGCTGCGGTTACTGTCAGCTATGATGTGACGGCACCGGCGGGGGCTGATAATCTTATCTTGGATCAGTCTCCGATGGGTATTGAGGATCCGCAGGTAACGTATAAATACTGAATATTGATAGATTAGTAGTGGATAAATATTGATACTTATTTCTTATTTAAGAAATAAGTAAATAAAAGTAAATATAAATAAATAATATAAATGGTAAAAGTGATGCAGATGTCAACAGAAGATCAGACTGATAGGGGCCTGGCTCATGGCCGCCAAGCTGATGGCGGTATAAGCGGGCAAGGACCGGACAGTGAGCAGCATCGTCTGAATGAGCGGAAACCAGGCCGCCCCCGTAAAGATATCAAAGATATCTGCATTGCCGTAGCGGCCCACAAACCCTACCGTATGCCAACAGATCCCATGTATATGCCTATGCAGGTAGGCAAGGCCCTTCACCCGGATGTGAATCTTGGCCCGCAATTTACGCCTGATAACAGTGGCGATAATATTTCTGATCAAAATGCTTACTTCAGTGAGCTGACCGCCCTCTACTGGATGTGGAAAAATTGCCACAATAAGTATAAAGGCCTGGCTCATTATCGCCGCCACTTTGCTAGTAAGAGCCAGAGGGGGGCAGGCATCTTGCATCACGAGCGGCAGCAGTGGCAGCATCGGCAGCATCGGCAGCTCTCTTCAACTTTTGCTTCTGGACCATCTTCTGACCGCTTTTCGCGAATAGTCGGCAGGCAAGAGGTGAGTCGGCTTCTGGATACGACTGACATCATCCTGCCTAAAAAACGGCACTATTACATAGAAACTATCCGCTCTCACTATTCTCACACCATGTATGTGGAGCAGCTAGACGAGACCAGGGCAATTCTTGTAGAGAAGTATCCCACTTTTGTCCCCGCCTTTGATCAGGTTATGAATGCCCGTAGTGCTCATCTGTTCAACATGTTTATTATGCGTGCAGATAAATTTGATGAATATTGTGCATTCTTATTCCCTATTCTTTTTGAGCTTGAGTCCCGGCTGGATCCAGCTCAGTATGATGGTTTTCATGCCCGGTATGTGGGACGGGTCAGCGAACGGCTCCTGGACGTATGGCTGAAAACTCACCGATATAGTTATGCAGAACTTCCTGTCATGAGCCCTGAGCCAGTCAATTGGTGGAAGAAAGGAACCGCTTTTTTGACTGCGAAGTTCACCGGCAAAAAGTATGGGAGCAGCTTCTAGGCAACGAGATAAGAGTTTTGTTTATAGATATCGATTATTGCCTATAGAATCAAGGTACAGAATCACAGTATGGTTAGCCAGTTAGCCTGCGGTGGTTCTGCAACGGTATTCGTTGGTGATTCAGAACTATGGCGTGCGGGGTTTGACTTTCACCAGTTCAGGCTCCAGACGGAAAGGTATAAGGATAATGTTGAAAGGTGAGGATAAGCCATCCGCAGATACTTCGCAGCCTCTCAACTCTCAGAATGGGGAGGGGCAGATGGATGCAGATGATGCAGATAGATCGCAGGCCCATTCCCGTCCTTCGACTAGTCCTCACTCTCAGCCCCCCCCTGCCCGTCAGCAGCGCCAGCAGCGCCAACAGAGCTATTTCGATGGGTCCTTCTTGTCAACCTCGGACATCCCCATCGTTGATTTTCGCAATACCAATACGTTCAGCATCAAGAAAACTGATCAGGCAGAAACGCCCACAGTTTCTTTCCCACCTGCGTCTTCATCTCCGCAACCTACCCAATACTCTGGTTTTTCTGCGTCCCAGGCCGATCTGAATGAGATCACTGAAATTACAGATGTGTCTGAATCATTCCCCTCCGTAGCCATGCATATGCCTGCCGAACCTGATCCCAGGATTGCTGAGTCTGGTTCCAGGACTAATGCAGGAACTGATTCTTCTCACCGCGTCTTTTCCTCAACTACTCGCCCTGCTACTCGTCCTGCCCGGTCGCCCCGTTCTTCTCGCCGCCGTTCAGCCAGGCCTATGAGCTTTGCCACCAGTCGCGACACCAAAGGTAGTCTGCCTTCTGGCCGCTGGCACACCTTTTATATTTTAGGTGTGGGTTTGCTTGATACCCTTATGATTTTGGTCAGTTTTGTCATCTGTTTTGGCCTGACTCACCTGATTAACCCTGACTCTCTCAACAATCCTCTGGCTCGTCAGCCCTTGGCATATGTTGTACTGCTGATCATGTGCATCACCTGGGTTGTGGGCATGGGGGCGGCGAAAGCCTATTCCACTCATACTATGGATGAAGGAATGGAGCTCTATTCCAGCATTACCAACGGTGCCATTGTTGCTTCTCTTATGATGGGCTCCATGCTCTTCCTGCTTCGCTGGCAGCCGCCCCGCGGCCTGGCAATCAGCACAGTAGTTTTGGCTTATGTTCTTACTCTGGTGGAACGCTGGCTGATGCGGCGTTACCTGCATGGCCGCCGCCGGCATGGGCATCATTTCTACCCAACGATTATTGTGGGTTCCCAGAGGGGAATTCGCCAGATGGTCAGCAAACTCAAGTCTTCCCCGGGCGTTGGTTACAAGGCTCTTGGTGTTTGCCCGATTTATGTGGATCAGGGATCGGGAATGATCTATTCTGATACTTTTGTTCCTGCCTCACAGGAGGAAGAAAATCTCCTGGTCATTCCTTTCAACCTTCACCTGCCTCAGAATGCTATGCGGGCCGGCGCTTATACCTTGCTGATTGCCGATGTGATTGATCGCGAATCTGAGGTTATGCGGTCCTTGGCTCTGGCTACCGAATCCCAGGGACTGGAGTTGGCTATTGAGGCGTCTACCGCAGACATCGCCAGCAGCACTCTTCATCTGCGCCACAACACCGAGGTCCCCATTCTGACAGCTCAGCTGCCTCAGTATTCTGGTTTAACCCGCGCTATTAAGCGGATTTTCGATATTCTCCTGTCTGGAGCTGCGCTCATTCTGACGTCACCCATTATGCTGATCACGGCTATTGCCATTCGGATGGAAGACAAGGGCCCGGCTATTTATAAACAGAAGCGGATTGGCCTCTATGGCAAGCCCTTCATTATGTATAAATTCAGATCTATGTATGTGGATGCAGATAAGCGTGATGCTGCCCTGGCTGCGGCTAGCGGCAAGGAGCACGGGGTTCTCTTTAAGATGAAGGATGACCCGCGCATCACCAAGGTTGGCAAGTTTATCCGCAAGACGTCCATCGATGAGCTTCCACAGTTTTGGAACGTTTTTAAGGGGGATATGAGCTTGATAGGCCCGCGTCCTCAGCAGAGTTATGAGGTTGCCCAGTATGGCACCCTCTATTCCACCCGCCTCCTGGTTAAGCCTGGGATCAGCGGCATGTGGCAGGTATCCGGCCGCAGCGACTTGAATCCGCAGGATGCCGAATACCTGGATGTCTCTTACGTTGAGAACTGGTCCCTGACCGGCGACTTCATTATCGCCATCAAGACCATTAAAACCGTCTTCTCCGGAAGTGGAGCATACTAAACATAAGTGCTAAACTGTGCTTACTAAATGATTAAAGTAAAAATCAAAATCTAGTAGAACTAGCAGAAAGTGGAAAACAGTGTGTGAAATAACTGAACAAGCAAAATATAATATTCCTGATCCTATTCTTAATCAACGAGAACTGGATAAGATGGCGCAACTCAATGACAGGTATAAGAAAATGACTTCACCAAATAAAGTCCAACAGGTCTTTGGGAATGTCGGGAATGGACTTGTTAAAATAGTTCCCCAACAGGTGAAAGATGGAGCTAATTTCATCAAAGACAAGGCAGGCGATGCGGTAAACGGAGTAGTAGAGCAGCAGCTTGTTGCGAAGACTCTGGAAGTCATAACGAAGAGTTTCGGCATTGTGCAACAGGAAGTTAGTAAATATACTATCAAGAAAGACTGAATCATTGGCGAAGTTAATAAGGTCTCTGGTAAGAATAATATCCATAGCTTAGAAGAGTTTTGCTTAATAAGAAGCTATGACCTGTCCAAGGTGAATGCTTCACAGAAGAACCAGCATCTAGCACTAGCTGCAGTTGAAGGCGGTGCCTTTGGAGCGATGAACTTTGTAGGCATACCGCTAAGCATTGCAGTTAGTACTTTACTTTATTACAGGGCTGTTCAAGCCATTGCCCTTCAGTACGGGTATGATGCGGTAGATGACCCAGATGAAATGGTTATTGCCAATGAGATTTTCAAGAGTTCAATGAGTCCCCAGGATTCCACTGGTACTTCAAGTTTATCTACTACTTTGGCTAAAGTGCTCGCTTTGAGTGAAGTACAGGTTGTTAAGGATCTTAGTAAAAAAACATGGGTTCAATTTGCTGATAACGCTGTGGGCTTGCTTATTCTCCAGATGAGGGCGCTTGCTAATGCTGCAGCTAAGAAAGCACTTGAAAAAGCAGGAAAACAAGGGCTCGAAAAAAGTTTATTTCGGAGTACTTTTACCCAGATAGGTAAGCATCTAACAAAAAAGAGTGTTGGAAAAATGGTCCCGTTTGTAGGTGCTGCTTTAGGCGCCGCTTTTGACACTGCACAGATGGTGACTATTTGTGATTATGCCGATGTGTTCTACCAAAGGCGTTTTCTGCTTGAGAAAGGTGCACGAATCCGAGGCCTCAGTGATAGTGAACAAGGCAAGTAAACATTAGTTATTAAGATTCATACCTATCATAAGCAGGCTAATTTTATTTTAGATGTCGTTTTATATCTCGTTTACCGTAGATTATGCGTGCAATAGTTATTGTTTTATCGGTCTCAGAAATCCAATAAAACAAAAGATAATTCCCAACTGCTACTCGTCTATAGTCATGAGAAAGTCTTTGTAATGGCCAGTAAATCTTATTGGCATATGGGAAGATTTTAATATCCTGGGTGACTTTCTGAAGCTTGCTGAGGAATGTTGCAGTTACCTTATAATTGTGAAGGACGCTGGCAATATAGGTTACTGCATCATTTATGTCTTTATTGGCTTGGGGGAGAAAAACAATATGAAACTCTTCAGAAATATCTTGCTTTGGCATTTAGGGAGGCCGATCTCTTGGAGGCAGTTTCGCCGTAGTTTTCTTACATTTTATATGTATCTGTAAACGTATATGGGCTTATTGTTCTTCTTCACTTTTCATAATAGTGTCAAGATTTTTTTGCGCAGATGCAAGTACTTCCTGTAAAGTAAAGCGTTTATCAGTAGTCTGCTCTTCACGCTCAGCCTCTAAAAGAGCAGCGAATATAGAGCTGTCAAGATGGAGATTTTCATATGCTTCCATACTTAGGACGACCATATCGCCGAACCCGTTTTTAGTAAGGAAAACCGGTTCCTTAGTTTCGTGAACTGTCTTGGAAATATCGGCAAAATTATTTCGTAAATCTGAAACGGGACGAATCATCTGTTGAGTCATCTTCGCTCCTTTCTTTACTGTTTCAGTAATAAATAGTATGTAGTACAGTTAAACTTACTAACGGTAAATTAGATCTCTAAATTTAGCATAATTACGCTAAATTAGCAAATATCCTCTGAGAAAAATTCTTTAGCCTTGCAATACCAAAGTATAAATATAATATATTTTTATTTAGTTCAAAGTTGCTTTGTGGAAATAAAACGTTAAAATCTGTTGTTTTGCAACGAATTACAATAAAATTAAAAGAAGTTGACAATTTATATTTTGAATATATAATTATAAATATGAAAATAATATTAACTAGAAAGGTAAATAATGCAATATCTTGATCGAGTACTCCCAACGCTTTTATCTATTCTGCCGATAATCTTTTCCGTAATGCAGTTTAAACAAGGTCAGAGAATGGAACAATATGAAAAGAGCCAGAAGATATATGATGATGCCAGGCATGCGCAGGAAGTTGAAGCTAAAGCTGCTTCGTTCATTTCACGTTATGATCAAGAACGCAGACTGATTCCGTTATGTGCAATAGCATCAATGTATGATCGGAGTAAGAATTATTCAAGAAATATATATCGAGAATATTGTAGTTGCACAAGCGAAATTCAAAATTCGATATTGAAGGCTTGCGGACTTGACCTTAGAGTGAGAAGCATAGATAAGTTTTATGAAGTGTGTTTAGGTAAACTAACGCAAATGCTTGAAAAGACATTTCCTTCTGATAAAAAAATCTTTTATGATAATGGTAAGTATTTCCAATTTTGTTTAGAAAGGTGTGGTTCTGAGTCTCTTTCTTATTTGGAATATGAATACGAAGATCGACTAACAGATATACTTTCATATGCTTTTCGTAATGCAGATTCTTTTGCTACACCTATAAATACTGCTTGTAGAGAGTTTAACTTTGCAAAGTGTAGCGACAGAGAGGCCTGCCAGTTTGTAACTACTATTGCAAGATATTCTGCAATTTATTACCGATCTGATGAAATTCTCACCTTGGAGAATAGCTTCGGCTCGCCAGAGTGGGATGAAGGAATACAGACGATGGAAGATCTCTTTCTTATTGCATTATTTAATATATATGTTTATTTAGTATTAGTAAAATGAGCCTTGGAATATTTAAATAAGTGTATGCAGAAGTTAGTTGAAAAGACTAAAAATGCGGGAACTTTTTACTAAGTAGAGCATTTAAATATGTTCGAAACGACAAAATGTAAGAAAACAGCGTGCATTCATACAAGACGACTCATATCAGCGTATTGATGTGGTTTGGTTTTTGTTCTTAGTAGATTCTCGCTTTATGTGGGTGAAAGGATATATTAGGAGCATGAGTCACGGAACATGGTATTTCTGAGGAATTCAAGGTACGTGCGGTAGGGCTTCTTGAAGAAGCACGCTATAACGCCAGGTTTGAGTCACAAGCAGTAAGGACAGTAGCCTCTTCGTTAGCAATAGCTCAGGAAACACTACGCCGGTGGAGTAAAAGCCAGGACGGGCTCGCTGTACCGTTTTTGTCTGCCCGGCAAGCCCAGGACGAGGTTAAAGGCTGTGTAGGGGGAATCGAGAGTTGAAGCGTGCGAATGAGATTTTGCAGACGGCGTCAGCTTTTTTCGCCTCCAGGATTGACCAGAACGGGCGTTAGACATACAGTTCATAGACGTGTGCGCGTCACGGTATTGGTATCGAGCCTATCTGCACAGTATTATCTGCGAGTCTTCCTGGTGGGTTTATCACTGCTTGCGCTTACTATCAAGCGAAGAAGCGTAGCGTGTCACTGATGCGAGGACGCCATGAAGCGCTTGCAAGAGATATTTGAGAGATTTGATGCTGATGAGTATATGCGCGCTTGAGGGGCACACGGACAGTATTTCATGAACTAGTCAACCAGGGGTGGATAGTGGGTAGAGACCAGGTAGCTCGCGTGATGCGCGAACGTGGTATCCAGGGTGTGTGTCGGGGTAAACACCCTATCACCACGAGAAGTGTGAAAGGAACAGGAGGCAGACGCGATCTTGTGAACCGTGATTTCACGGCGTATGCACCTAACCGGCTGCACGTGGCAGAAATTCACGTATGTCAGACTCACATCTGGGGTTGTCGCGTATACGGCGTTTGTTACGGGCGTGTTCTCTCGTCGCATCGTGGGATGGGCGGTATCTTCCACAATGAAAACTACACAGTTACCGTTGAAGGCGTTGGAACAAAGTATTCACTGGGCTGTTTCTCATGGGGATACAAGCCGGCTTTCATCATAGTGATCATAGTGTTCACTACATGAGCAGCGTGTATCACAGTGTTGTACAACGGTTTCATATAGCAGCTTCTACAGGTACGGTGGGTGACTCGTATGATAATGCCATGACAGAGTGTTCATGGCGCGTATAAAGCCGAGCTTATCCGTATATGCAGCCCGTTTCAGACAGTAAAAGCGTTGGAACAGGCAACACTAAAATGGGTTTCATGGCCGAATACGAAACGCTTGCACGAGGCACTGGGATATAAAACACCAGCCCAAATCGAGCAAGAATCCTACCAAGAACAAAAAACAGGTAAACTACCAATAACAGCATAAACAAAAAACAATCCATATCATTACGTTACTAGAATTTCATCTGCACAATTGTATGTATGTTATGTAATTTATGTGCATATCAATTGTGAAATACTGATAAGAGCAGAATAGACTTTGTATGAATAGGATATCTTGAAATGGATGCTCTAGTCTTTCCATTTAACGAGTCTAGGAAAGATTTCAGAGAATTCGGAATTCTTTGTCAATTCACACCAAACTAAAGATAAGACAAGATAGAAGGACGCACCAGCCGCTATCTCTATAAATAAACTAGTAAGTGTGGAATTAATAATCGTGCTGATTAGTCTAGCTATCGCGAACATCAGCAAGCCAAAGACTGCAAAAGGAATGGTTCCAAGTATGCTACTCGTAATTTTGAGATCATGTCTGGTAACTCGAACTTGTGCGAGTAACACTATAAATTCAGCAAGTACGGTTGCAAATGCTGCTCCCATTGCACCAAAATGTGGTATAGCAAAAATATTGATTATGATATTTGTGATTGCACCAAACACTACAGAGAGAGTATATGCGTTATCCTGGTGCGTAGGAAGAAGATATTGGACACCGATTACGTTTGTAATACAGATTAATGGAATGACTAGTGAGAGTATGCGCATAAGTGGTATGCAACTTTCAAAGCCTTCACCAAAAAAAATTGGTACAAATTCTGGTGCGATGCTTGCTATCCCGAAGGCCAGCCCATATGCACAAAAGAGCATGAACCACATAGTTTTTTGTACTAGATGTTTCCCTTCTATTGTATGTCCGGCTGAGATTACCGCTGTCATTTTAGGAAGAACCACAGCTCCCAAAGCTGTTATAACCGCCATCGGAAGTTTAGATATTTTTTCTGCGTAATCATAATAACCAGCCTGTCCCATACCTGACATTGCCCCAAGCATGACACGGTCTAGGAGTGTGTAGAGGCTTGTCGCTATGACAGGGATAAAAAGCGTTAAATTTGGTTTGATGTGAGAGAAAATTCCCTTCAGCGTTGGACGGATGAAATCTACATATTTGGGAATAAACGGCCATAATAGAAGGCTATTTAATAAGTAAGATGCTGCAATCGCGAGAATATAAACCCATACGTCATTGGAATCTCGAACAAGCAGTAGAATCATGACTACAGAAATGAGTTTCGTTATAAAATTCCTGATCGTTGGCATTTTGAATTCTTGGAGGCCAAAGAAAAGCCACGAGGTGTCTAATATAGAACCTATAACCCAAAAACCCCACAATATCCAATATTGAGTATATCTTCTGCCAAATGCAATAACGAAAAGAATATATGCAATTAGTACGAGTAATCCGATACCTGCGCTCATGGTGATTACTTCCCAAAAGACACGCGAGCGTTTTTTTCTGTCTCCATCGCACTCTGCAATTATTCGGACACCATAGTTAGATAAACCAAGCGTTGAGAACATAACAAAATAATTGACAATTGCCTGTGTATAAGCAAATACCCCATTTCCAGATGATCCTATTGTTCTTGAAAGCCATGGGGTAGTAATTAAAGGAGTAATCATCAATAGTATTTGATAAGCAGAATTGTAGAAGAAGTTCTTCCTGAGGCTATGTGACATTTCACTCCTTAAACCGATTTTCATGTTACTATATCGCATCTATCTCATGCTCGTTAAGAACTGTTCCAGAGTGTCTTCTGCCGATACGTTATCGTAGAATTAACTTAGCTCGAGGAGTTCTTGTAAGAAGTTGCAAGATGATAGCAAATGGTAATAAACGCTAAATTATTATTACCGCTGTTGATGGAGGAAATGTTATTGTGAGTACGCTCTCCAAATTGATACATCGTTTTATTCGACACACTCGAGTTTTCTCAATACGTTACGCTTTGATTGAAGTGCTCGTTGTTCTTGATAGGATACGTTGGAAGAATATTCCGTATGCGAAAATGTCGCATTTTTTATTGAATCAGAAAAGTAAATTTATTTTATGCTGGTGTCGGCAGTATTTTTCTGAAGAAATTGCAAAATATCAAAACTATTCTGCTGAGAGAGCAACGAATAGTACGCAAAAGATTTGGGTATGTTGGCTTCAAGGCATTTCTAATGCTCCTGAAGTAGTCAGACTTTGCACTAAAAGCATAACTAAACATTCAAATCAACGTGAAGTTATTCTTCTCGATTGGTCAAACATTCCGCAGTACTGTGCATTGCCAAAGTACATACTTGATAAGTATAAAAATGGTATTATTAGTGCTCAACAGTTCACAGATATATTACGAGTTAATATTCTAGAAAAATATGGTGGTCTATGGGTAGACGCAACAGTTCTTGTTACGAAAGAAATTCCTGAAACCGTATTTAAGCTTCCCGTATTTAATGTCAAGGGGATAAACCCCAATTTCAAGCATGCCTATGCTGTTATTGATTCCACGCAATATCAAAGCTATTTGATTGCTTCTTGCCCCCACTCTGTTACATACTCATTTCTTAATGAGTGTATCTTGAAATATTGGAAGGAACACGATACATTAGTCGATTATTTTCTACTCTTTTATATTGCAAAAATTGCTAGAGAAGAAATTCCAGGTGCAATGAGTGAATTCAATAAAGTACCGAATAATAATGAGTTATGTGAAATTCTTGGAGATGTATGCGCTAAGGGTATTCCATTCCGAAGGACAGCGTTGGATTTTTTTGCCAAAAATTCGACTTGGGCATATAAACTTTCTTGGAAAGATCAGTATCCTGTGAGGACAAGAGATGGGAGTCCTACTGTATGGGGATACATTATTGACCAAGATTACAACAGGAAATATGAAGAGAATTTTGTTTATTAATATGGAGTTTTCTTAGGCTCGAGCATGGTTATACGGGGGTGAAATGGAATATGGATAAAGATACTTCTCAATTTCCAGATAGTAGGAAGATGCGCTATCGCAACCTATTTACTGTTGCGATAGAGGTTATTACTGTTGTAACTTTAATTCTTGCCACTGCGTCCTTTAAAGACAATGGAATTTCGACGAGCCAAATTCGTAGAGGTACAGTGACGCAAACATCACTTTCGAGGAATATCACCCTTAACGGTTCCGCTTCGATTACTACAAATAATCCTGGAGAAATAAACCTTACCCAAGATTCCCCATTACAATGTGGGAATGCAGTATTTAATATGGACCTCTATGCAACAAGTAGTTTCACTCTAAAAGGTTTAGTCTCCCTTGGTGATAAGAATGCTGAAAACGGCGGGGGAGATGGTATGTCGTTTTTCTTGTTTTCTGGGAACTTATTATCACTTGGAAAGTGTGGCGGAGCATTGGGGCTCGGGGGTCTACCAGTCGCTTTTGGCTTCAAACTTGATACATATTATGATAGTTTGCGTGATAAGGAGCTTTATTCCGCAGACCCAAGTAAATTCTCTAGAAATGCTTTCGGCGCTTTCGTTAATACGCAAGGCGTTGATTCGCGCGGGGTCAAGAGTACGAATATCCCTGTTGGATATGTTCAAACAGTTGAAGAGCCTGCACCTGCACAGATCCATTCACCGCAAAAAGATCGAATTTCTGAAATTATTGTGCAATATTCCGGTGACACTAAGACGTTGACTGTAGTCTATGAAAACCAAAAATGGTCTAAAAATATATCATCTTGGCTTGATCCTAATATGATTTATCATTTAGCCATTGCCGGGGCGTCTCATACTAACCATAATTTACAGAAGTTGTATTTTAAGAGTCTTTCCTATACTGTGTAAACCTGAGGGAGTATTATGAATGAAGTAATTAAAAAAAAATCTAACACTGTGTCTATTTTATTGGTAATGATTCTTTCTTTTATCTTTCTTCTGTTGTCTTCTACATATGGTGCCGTCCATGTATCCAAATATTTTCGAAGTTCAAGTTTAATCGCATTCAATAGAACCGCGCAAGAGATAATGGGCTGGGACCAAATTAAGATGCTTGACTTAGTACCAGCAATCACGAAGTCAAAAGAATTTATTTCAAATACGTCAAATGCTTGCACTGTTGATTGTGATGCTAGCGCTTTCGCAAAAGTAGAATTTGAGAATCAGACTACTAAGCTACAGATTAGCGTCACAACAAGAAGCGCAAAATCTGCGCAAGAATCTAATTTTATTTTTGTAAACGCTCTCGTAGATAAATGGAATAAGACGCATAGTATGAAACTAATAGTTACTGATAGCGCGTCATATCCTACAAGACCTTGTACTCCTCCGATACTATTAGCTGTTTGGATCTTCCTAATCTTTGAGTTGGGATTACTTGTTGCTATATATGAAATAGTGCTTAGTTTGAGCAGGTCTTTCAAAGAAATTATTTTTTATAGTAAATATCACGGGAAGCATGCTGCTATAAACTAGCAGCATGGTTATTTATATTGACAGAGGCACCAATGTGTAGCACAAGCAATTCGAAAACAGTGCATGAGGATATATTACGTTTTCTAGATTTTCTATTAGTGTTTATTAGCATACTCACAAAATATGTCAATCAAGTTTATTATTATACACCATGGATGACATACCTGGGAGTATTCATAGTAAGTATTATTGCAATTTCAAAAATAGTATTAAATAAACCATGGAATATACTTGGATTGAATAGATTCACTCTTGTAACAATAACCTGTTTAGCGGTTTCAATCCTTTATTACTTATGTTTGCATCGTATGGATTTGCTTCTGGGATTATTAATATATTTCGCAATCGCAAAGTCGTCATTGAATCTGTATATCTGCGATTTTGGGCTTAGCGCCGGAATAATTTCTTGTATAAATATTGCCCTTTTTGCATCTGGGAATTTATCTGATCACGTTACATTGGTTAGAGTGGCAAGTAATGGTTTATCTAGCATAAGATCTTCAATAGGTCTTAATCACCCCAATTATACTATTTGTTTTCTTTTACCCTTTATCTGTTATGGAATATATACACAAAGTCGGATTGCAAAGTTTTCAGTGTTTATTATTAGTTCAGAGATAACCTACTTCATAATGGAGGTAACTGATTCACGGACAGCTGTGATTTCCGCTGTACTTGGACTTTTATTTATTGTATTTTCGTTTGTTAGAAACACTATTTTTCAGAGATTACTCTTGTATATTTTGTCGCTTATACCCTTTATTACTGCCATCTTAAGCATTATTATCGGTCTTAAATTCTGGAACAATGGTAGGCTAAATATTTTACTTTCGTCGAGACCTCAATCATGGCATATGGCCCTAGCAAATTCAAAATTTTTTGGGCCCAGTACGTATGCAAAAAGCATTTTTGCCGCGTCTGAGTCGATAGATAGTTTTTTTATTTACTATATTGGTGGTTATGGTTTTATTGCTGCTTTAGTACTTGTTATTCTTTTGTCAGCTATAGCATTATATTCAGCAGGTATATCTTTGAGTAAAAAACATGGTCATTTTTCCTTGCGTTTTTCGCCAGAATCACTAAATTACGAGCTAGGCTTAATAATTTGTCTTTATATGTGTTATGGATTCACAGAGAGGCATGTTCTTGATTTTGGATATGGTGTATTAACTCCTATCTTATTCGCTTTTATTTTGTCACCTTCGTGGGTTCAACGAGGGAAAACTACATCTGCATGTATACGCGGTCAATTTGATGCTCAGGATAGACCTCCTTTGCATGCATCACTTACAATACAAGACTAATTAAATATGGATTACTGCAAGACGGGGGTATGATGAATAGTAAGAAATACTTTATTAAAGAAACTAGTGAAGTTATTGAAAATCATGCTGGTTGGAAGGCACGCCAAGATATTGAAGAGATTGCGCGTATGAACCGTTGGATTCCGATTGATGTGCGAAGGCAATTCAAGAATACAACACTCGAAAAGATGAAAGCGTCTTATGAAGTCTTTTTTGATTGGCGAAAAGTCTTCCACATGGTTCCAGCGAACAGTATTTTGTTGGTGCAATACCCATTGGCAACGTTTCAAAAGATCTCTATATTATCGCTACACTGGTTACAACAGATGAAGAAAAAAGGTATTAAACTAGTGATGCTGATACATGATCTGGAAGAGTTACATCTTGGCGTGAATAATCTGGATACTCATTTTTTGCGACTGGCAGATATAATTATTTGTCATAACAGAATCATGAAGCAGTATCTTTCAGAGAAATATTCAGTTCCAATTCTCTCAATTGAAATTTTTGATTATCTAATTTCAGATAGGATAGTATTAGATGATACAACAAAAATGCATAGTATCGATATTGCCGGTAACCTATCACCTACTAAAGCGGGATATATATATAAGTTGTACCAAAGCTTTCCTCGTGCGCATTTTAACCTTTATGGACCGAACTTTCTCGAGAACTCGGAAGAGAAAATATGGTACCGTGGAAGTTTTCCCCCGTCTCAGCTTATTGAACAGATGCATGGACAATTTGGTTTGGTATGGGATGGAGCCTCAATTGATTCCTGCACGGGAGAGAGCGGCAGCTATCTCAAATATAATAATCCGCATAAAATGTCTCTTTACCTTGCTGCTGCGAAGCCAGTTCTTATATGGGAGCAGGCTGCACAGGCGCAATTTGTCGAAGACCATAACATTGGTGTGGTCTGCTCCTCGATTGGTGCTGGGTTAAAAGAAATTTATTCGCTGAGTGAAGCGAAGATTAAATCAATGCAGCAAGCAACTCTTGATGTGTCACGAAGGATACGAGAAGGATATTATACGTCAAGGGTTTTGGACCAGTCCCTGAGTTTACTCTAAATTCCTCGCTCATATATATGTTCTAGGTTTTTAATCATATCAATTATAGAATAACCTTCACGTTTTATGACATCGGCATAGTTTTTTCTTTCTCTGCCATGTTCAACAAAATTAGTGTGATATGAGATTGCGCGCTTTGCCCAAAATTTCGGTCCATATGTTAATTCCATTCGATTTACTAGTGGTGTTATCAATACTTCTTGTGGGAATGCTGTCGAGCAGAAAACAGGTAATCCGTTACATTGAGCCTCTAATACAGTTATTCCGAAACCCTCATAATGAGAAGCAGCGAAAAATAGATCGAATGCGGAATAATACTGAGCTGAACTTGATACCCGCCCAATTCGTATCACAGAAGAGTCCAGAGAATTATTAGATATATAGCTATCGATCTCTGCTTCAAGATCTCCTGCACCAATTAAGAGGAGAGCGGAATCAGGAATAATTTGATGAAGTTCGCGAAAAGCCTCCAGTACAAATAGCGGATTTTTTTGCTCCACCAATCTCCCTATAGCTCCAATAACTAATGTATGATCCGCAATTTGATATTTTCTTCTTAAGACCGATCTTCCTTCTGAATTATAGCGGTATTTTTCTGTATCAATTCCATTATGAAGTATAATAAACCGCTTTGAATCAAAAAGATATTTTCCTGCTGCAGAGCTGGTCGCAAGCCGTACGTTTGCAGTATTTCCAAGAAAAGTTTTCCCAAATTTATGTGCAAATGATTTTGCGAAATAATGTCCTTCTCCAAAATTTGCATTGTGCGAGTGAACTATTCGAATATTGACATGCTCTAATAATGCAGCCGCTGAAAATGTAAATCCCATCCCATTCATCGTATTGATATGTACGATATCGTAATGATTCTTATTCAGTAATTTTCTAAATTTGATAATTGAAAGAACTTGGCGTACAAGAAGGTTCGGCCTGTACCCGTGGAAGACAGTATAGCGATGTATATCGTATTTCTGGAGCTCTGAATCAAACAGACTATTAGAATCCCATGTAGAGAAAATATCAATCGTATACTTTGAATGATCAATGTTCCTGATGATATCCATAATCAAGGTTTCAATCCCACCTATTCCCCAACTCTCGGAATAGAAGAGAATCCGTTTCTTCATAATTGAATCCTTTGCTTTGATTTGTTGTTTTGCAGGATGTCCAAAATTATCTTTTATATTTGCCAGAGAAGAATTTGGAACTTGAACAAATCTTATTTCTAGATTAAATGATGTATATGACGTACTTCCACGGGTTAATGATAGTACATGTCTTATTCCTCATGAACACATGAAAGTAGACAGCAAGATTTTTAATAGCAATATTTTCCTGACTATTCCTGACTATTTTCTTGGCATCGCGTTTTGGCAGCATAGGCGCTGCTGTTTCATCCGGTATTGCTATGTTTGTCAGCAGCGGTTTGATTCTCAACTGGTATTATGCTGTGAGGATTGGTTTGGATATGAAGGGGTACTGGAAGAGTGTGTTCCGGCAGGTTCTTCCTATGATTGGTGTTTGCCTTCTTGGCCTGTGGGCGTGGAATGCGCTGCGGCTTAACCCTTCCTGGGGCACTCTGCTCTTGGGGATTGTCATCTATGCTCTCGTTTTTGGCCTTGCTGCTTATTTCCTCAGTACCAATGATTATGAGCGTGGTCTGGTAAAAGGTTTTGCTCGTCGTTTTGCTAAAAGAGGGTGAGATCTAAAGGTGATATTGTTATGAAAACAATGTAATTTCCAATGCCTGGCCGTGATTCTGGTGATAAGGATTCGTAGCGCCGATTTACTTATTCTCAAGCAAATCTATCTCCCATAAATAGCTTTTTGCCAGCGAAGTTTGCGGACGCAATAGTCAAGGAGCAGAGGAATCAGCACTCCAGCAAGTGTCAAAACGATCATGAGAACAATAGTGCTGCTTGCTGTGATGGGCAGATGCAGCAATTTAGTCACCATAATTCGTGCGCCAGCAACAACAAGGTATAGAAGTTGTTTGATTATTCAGTTTTTGGGAGTAGTCTCTACTTCATGTGCAGAACTATTTTCTCTCCTTATTGCTTCATTGATAAGACTTTGTATAAGAGAATGCATGGTATCTGAATTCAGGATCCTGTCGAGTAAGGTCTGAAGCTCTTGCATTGAGTTTATTTTTAAAGTATCTGAATATTTATCATGATATTCTGAAATACTGTCTTTGTCTAAAACAATAGTAGTTGGGTAGGCAATCTCATTGTATTCGACAAACATGATTCTATACTTATATTTATCTAGCCCTTTTTACTCTCAGATATACTTCATATCGATAGCGGTCAAAACTCAGTTCTCCTAAATCTTCTTGTATATCTACATCTACTGTATTGGATGTGTTCGATGGCTTGGTCAGAAGAGTAGTGAAAGAACCTCTAGAACTCTTTTTATAAGAACGTATTGGACCGCGGTAATCTGAAATTTCTCCTTGAACATAACCGTGGGTTTCTTCACTAATTTTCTTTAACTCGTTTTCAATTACTTGCTTCGGTGCAAAATTATCGGACAGTTGAAACGAATACTTATTTTTTACCATTATTGTTTCCTTTCGAGGTATCATCTATTTCACACATTATAGGAAAATGATCGCTTATTTTTGTATTTGGTCTGTCATTTTTATCATAGAGTGTGCCGTGGCTGCACTCAGTAATAATTTTAAGCTGGTCTATCACTAAATTTGGAGCAAGCTCTCTTGATAAAAGAAATTGATCCAAAATATACCACATAGGGGAATAAAGTTTTGAATTATTATAATAGTAAGTACCGGGTGGTGCTGAGAAATCACCAAAGAAATTCCACATCGGATTGTAATACTCTCTATATAGTGTACCAGACACCATTCTGGTTTTCTTTTTGGTTGTTTTAAGTGCTGGTAATCCGTGGAAACCATCTGCGTTTAATAGTCCCTTGGAATAGGGCATATCGTTGAAATCTCCAACAATTATCGATTTAAAAGAATTAATTTCTTCTTCGGTATCATGTACATCTTTGATTATTTCACGAATTTTTGCGAAACGTTCTTCGCTGTTGTCTCCATGCAGATCTGATATGAGATGTAACCCGCAAAGTACATATGTATTATTGATTACCTGTATTGAATAATAAGAATTTTGTCCTCTTGGTTCAACATTACGATAATTACCCCAAATATTAATTCTGTTACAGCCAAGTGTCATGTACTCAATGAAGTAATCTTGGTTAGCACGAATGCTTGTAAAAAGATTATCTTTATCTGCACAATACTCTGCAAGCACAATGATATCGATTTGCTGATCTTTTATGACACTGCTGAGATATGGGTTAATGTTCCGGTTGTTATTGGTGTTCCAAAATAGGATTCTCACAAGTGAAGTATTGCACGAGCTAATTACAATAAATATGGATCCACTCTTTATTATTAGAGTTATCCTTATTCGGCATTTTTTCTCTTATAGGTTAGAATTGTGTTGCCTTTAGTTGCGCGTTGAATGTTAGAACAATGACAGGACATCCAAATGTATGAGATTAAGGTTACTTAAGATTATTTATCTAGATTCTGGATGTGGTCGGCATGAGCTAGACTAACACTTATCGATTTAAAAATCTTGCCATCGTCCTATTCTTATAGTTCATAGAGTAGTAATAAACAGCGGTGAGGAAGAACGCTAAAATGATTCAAGAATTTAATAATGTCTCTAGAAAATCTTTTAAAAATTATACATCAAAAGATTTGAACCTTCAACCAGTGAATGTAATATTTGGAATGAACGGCTCTGGGAAATCTGCACTTGCGGAATGGCTTTATGATTCATCGCGCACAGACACGCAACTTTTTAATACTGATTATGTTGAGCGGGAAATTCGTGTACGTAGTTCAATTAATGGAGTTCGTCTTATTGTAGGTAGTGATATTGAGGAAACTGAAAAAGTTGAAGAAAAAAGAAAAGAAAGAGACAAAATAAAAAAAGACATCGCCGGGATTGAAAGTGAAATGGAAAATGCGAAAAATTCATTGGCTGACCGGATTCAAGAAATTTTTACAAAAGAAAGTAAGAAATTTAACAATATTAAGATTCGTCAGAAGCCGAATCTTAAAGTACAACCTCATGTTGTATTTGAGAAGTGGAAACAGGAAGCCAAGAACGGTGAAGATTTATCAGAGGATCAGGATATTTCGGGTAATGATGATATTGAACGAAGAATTGATGCTTTGAAAACACGATTTAATGAAGCACCGCAGCCTTTTGAGAAAGAGGATATCGAATTAGTCCAAAAAGAACTAATCACGCAACTATCGCGTATTGTAATTAAACCACACGAGGAGTTTACTCAGAGCTTGTTGGATTGGTTATCGAGTGGTAAAGAATTGCATGACCAAAATGTAGAGAGACAGACTTGCAAATTCTGTGGTAATGAGTTCATTACAAGAGAAGTTTTTAAACGAATTGAGAATGCAGTCAGTGCTGAGTATTCACAGTTTTGTCAAAAGTTAAATTCTTTGAGTCAAGCGTTAGAGCGCATTAAAAAGTCTTTTACAACGATTACTCAAAAAAAAGAGATGAATGATAGTGATGAATCCTCTTTGGAAAAGGAGATAGAGTTCTTTCTTAACGCTCTCTGTGAAAAACAAAAGGACACGGAGACGCCAATCAATTGTGATTCATCTAGAGTAGAGCGGCTCATAAAATCTTTGTATAACACCCAGGAAGGCATTATTGGAAGCAGAGATAAAATCAAAAGGGATATAGATAACTGGGAGGATAAGCTAAAGCATCAAGAAGATTTAGCCAAAATGCATATTGGCCGTTCTATTAGCTCTGACGCAGTATGTGTAAATAATTATAATAACTATATCGACCGTCACGATTGTCTGGTTCAGAAAACTGAACGACTTGATTCGTTGAAAAGAGATATTCAAAATTACAAATTGCAGAAAAGTAATCTCGGAGAATTTGAAAAAATTGTTAATCATGTATTCGAGCAAGAGGGGATTCCTTTTTCCATAATAGTTGATGATACGGGTCATAGTTACACACTTGTGTCTAAAGAAGATCCGCTATCTAGCACTAGAGCGCCTATTACAGCTAATGATTTGAGCGAAGGTGAGATACGTCTTCTTGGATTTTTACATTTTTATCTCTCATTATATGAAGGAACTAAAATAAGGAATAGCGAAAAAGAAAAAATTAATCTACAGCAGTTTTCTCCAACAGTTGATACAATTGTTATTGATGATCCTGTAACCAGTCTTGACCTTAATAATCGTTTTACTTTACTAGAGATAATTAATAAATTATCAAAACAGGTAGTTGATCAACACAAACAATTGTTTATCCTCACTCACTCGCCATTTGACTTTAATGATTATGCTTTTCACTGTTCTAAAGACAATAAGACTAGGCTTAGAATATATAAAGATGAAAATGGTAATAGCGTTATTGCTAGGTACGAGCATGATGTGTTTAATAACTATTATCATGAGCAATTCAATTTTGTTATGCAATTTGCGTTGGATGGGAAGGAAAATATTCAATTAATTGAAAATCCGGTAAAATACGCAAACCCGATGCGATTCGTTTTAGAATCGCACGCAAGGACTCATTATGGTATTTCTGATTTTACACAGAAGAATTACGACAAAATAAAAGAAAAATATTTGATTCCAGAAGAATGGAATAAAGATGAAATAATCAATGCCATAAATCTGATAAATGAATTATCGCATGGACTTTCATTTATGGACAGTGGTGCTCAAGCGATGTCGACAAGGAGTGTTCAAAAGGCAATCCGTCAATTAATCTGTGTTCTTTACAATAAAGATCCACAACATATTGAGTCTTTGTATCAGCCAACGAGCAAAAGGAAGTGGAGCAACGCAAAGAGAAGTATCCAGGAATGGAGCCAAGGTCTAGTTCAGGCGTAGGACGTCGTGGGCTATAGTGCAGTCCATTTTTTGTCCCTAATGCTTCTCGCTCATACAATCAAAACCAACCAATGCAAAAAGGGCTATACCAGCAAGCTAACAATGATCTATCGTTTATCGTTGTTGCGAGTACAATTATTGCCGCGAGTGCCTATTGTTACTATAGTGACCTACCGATGAGCCACCCCCTGCACTTTAAAACTTATATAAGCTGTCAATCGCTAAGGCGTGGAATGCTCGACTCCTGCATTGTTGGCATCTTTTTCAATGCTGTGGACGCATGTAGGAAACTGTCATGTGAAATAGATCTGCCAGATCTATCTCTATTCTGCCAAATCCGGCTCTATCGTTGCGAAGGAGGGCCAAGGTATTTACCTTCTTGGATGCCATCAAAACCAATATCGGCTATATCGTCTGGTACGCGAGCATGGAAAGTAGCCAGCGCTCGTAGAGTACTGATTGCAACTGAATTAGTTATGCAAAAATTGGGTATCCGGAAGAATTGTGTGTCTTTATTTCGGGGTTTGGGTTGGAATGACGGGCGAAACTGGGTGTAGTTAAGCTTTTGAGGCTTGTTCTTGGGTGTGTTTGACTTTCTTGGTAGACTGTGTTAGTTGCGGTTTGCTTAGTGTATGGGTCGTAAGAAAAGCACACGCAAGTGTCCTATCTGTCAGCAAACTGGGATGAAAAGGAACGGGGTAATATCCTCGGGAAAGATCCGGTGGCGGTGCACGCAGTGCGGAGCATCGAGTAGTCGTCACAGGCCAGATGTCAGTCAGAAAGCCGTGTTCACAAGTTTTCTTGACTGGCTCATGGGGAAACTGTCAACCTCAGGTTAGTTCTTCTTTTACAGAACGGACGTTTAGAACACGAATAAGCTGGTGCTGGCAGGTGAAGCCTCGTATTTCTATGACCGGGGAAATTTATAATCAAGTCCAGATTGATGGAACCTCTTTACCGTATGGCTGGTGTCTTCTGGTTGCTCTAGCCCAGGGCAAGGTTATCGCGTGGCAGTGGTGTGATAAAGAAAACAAGAACGCGTACCACGCTCTTTTTTCCAGGCTTGCCAACCCTCTTATGGTGGTTACGGATGGGCATGCTGCAGCACTAAGTCAAATCAGTAACTGTTGGCCGGATACTCGTGTTCAACGCTGTCTCGTGCACGTTAAACGTACCATTCGAACCTGCACGAGCATGCACCCACAACTGCCTGCAACACAAGCACTCTGGGGTTTAGCTAAACAGCTTGTTACTGTTCGTACGATTGAAGAATCGACCTACTGGTTAACTCTTCTGCACAAGTTTTATGAACAGTTTGCTCCATGGTTGAACGAGAAAACATGGCGCAGGAATACTCTTCCCGGTGATATTGCTCACTGGGTGAAATCCACCCAAGAATGGTGGTGGACTCACTACAACGCTCGACGAGCGTATAAAACCCTGGAAAAACTTGGCGTAGGAAGGAACCCTCTTTACCTTTCTCGATCCTGAGCTCATCGCACAAACTCACGAGAATCTCGCTTCAACAACAAATGCTCTTGAGGGTGGAGTGAACGCGCAAATCAAGAATCTCGTACGATACCACCGTGGGCTGTCTGAAGATCATATGAGACGAGCGGTGGAATGGTGGTGCTATCTGCACTCACCGAATCCCCAAGACCCAATCAGCCTCATCCACCAAACAGATCTAAAACTACACAAGAAACAAGAAACCATAGAACCAGAAACCGGACCAGCACATATTGACACCGGAATAGACCTCACCCACACGGACTACCTACCCGGAATCTCTATCAGAAAAGGACACGTAGGCTAAACACACCCGAAATAAAGACACACTTTTCTTCCAGATACCCCAAAAATAAGCTGTCTAATTTATCGCCTGACCGCAGCAGTCTACTCGTGGCTACTTCGGCATTCTGGCTAGATCATTCGTAAGAAATACAAGCGTCAAGAGTTAAATTCTTCCTTTAAGCATGAAAGCTTTTCCTCCTGGGTTCTTCTCTCTGCAGTTGATGAGTCAATCGTGTTATTCACCCGTTTCGTGGGAGATTGTTGCAATCAGTTAGGAAAAGTATGGCTTATCAAGCTCATATATTGTTACACCGGTAATTTCGTTTCGGTTGATATGCAGTGACCCGGCAGAAAGATTTGTTGTATAAGGTAGGCGTATAAGGCAAGTGTTGGAGCAAAGAGACATAGAAAAGAGACATAAAAATAAGGTGGCTGAGTTAGAGATATCTAGAGATACCTGGTGCCAACCACCGTATTGTTTTATAAGTAGGACATTATTTCTGAATGGCTATTTTGTTTTCATTAGGGATTGTGCTGCCTCCTGACACACTTCAAGGCTTGGACAGGTTGCGGGGCCATCCATCGTGGTGGATAAAGCACCTGCACAGTTTGCTAACACTAAACTCTCATATAACGGTCTTCCAAGAAGAATTGAAGCGCAGAGTGCTCCAGAATGAGCATCTCCAGCGCCATTTGTGTCGATTGGTTTTACCTGAAGAGTTGGAATAAACTGGACACTCGACTCAGAAGCCATAGCTGCGCCGCAGTACCAAGCACCCTTTGCTCCTGCTCTAAGAATTACTGGTGTATTAAGGTAACGGGAAAGAGCTGAGCATTGGTGGGAATAGAAACGATTATCATCTTCTGCCGGAGAAAGATTAATACTAAATCGTTTGCACAAGATTGTTGCCTCTCTTTCGTTCACTGACCAAAGAAGTTTAAGGTTTTGAAGAGTCTCTATGCAAGAGTCCTCGATATCTGCGACCATTGGACCAACATCAAACAGGGTGGTACCAGCCCAGCCTTTATTTTTTCTGGCAAAACGCTCGATAGCTTCACGGTTGCTCTTGTGAGAGAATGAATATCCGCTAAGATACACTACATCACCTTCAGACAGATTAATTGATTCATATGTTTCAGGAGGAACCATAGTTTCTGCCCCGCGAGTCGAGACAAAAGTACGTTCGCCAGAAGGTTCAGTCATGGCTACGCAATAGCCTGTATCTATATTGGGCAGAGTTGGCCCTAACGTTTTTACTCCGATTTTATTTAGGGCTTCGACAGCCTTGTCAGCCATTGGTCCCGTTCCCAAAGCACCCATATATACCGCAGGCGCGTGGAACCGCCGTATGGCAGTGAGTACATTGTAACCGCCGCCAACACTTATATCGTTACTAGTTGCAAAGATATCCCCGCCTCTTTCTGGCAGATGATCAATGTGAAGAGTCAGATCTACGATTACCTGTCCTAAGTGAAATACGCAAGGAGCGTGCGGAGAGGGAACAGCTTGTGCAGCACTTGGCTGTAATGGAGCATCATGAGTTAAAGAATTCATGAGTAACCACTAATCCTTAATTGTTTGACTTGTTTGTTTTAATCCGCCCAGTGCGGCGTAAAGAATGCCTGAGAGGAGTAGGGAAACTATCCAGGCAAGACCATTTTTCCCAATTGTGGTTGAAGCTAGTGGTCCAGAAAACCAAATCTCATTTTTTGAAACTTGTGCCGTTACAAAAAGGAAACCAACGATAATTGCGGCCAACCAACTGATAAATGCTGGTAAATTGATTCCGTGCCAATACCAATACGATGATGTAGGAGTAAGATCAAGCAAGCCATCAGGGTCGTATTGCTTTCGTCGGATCATATCAGTCAGGAATATTCCTGTCCAAGCGCTCAACGGAACGGCTAAGAGAGAAATAAAGGTTACAAAAGGACCATAGAATCCACTTGAGCCGAGGGTGAAGTACAAAGCTCCGCTGGTAGTTACTACAACATCAAGGATAACAGCATAAACACGAGGAATTCTGAAACCTAAAGTAATTGTAGTTAATCCCGCTGAATAAACTGAAAGGTTATTAGACATCAATAATCCTGCGAAAGCTGCTATGAGATAGGGTATTGAAACCCATGCCGGCAGCGCCATGCGTACTGCAGCGACAGGATCTGATGCAGTCGCAATTGATGAGTTTCCTGCGGTGAGAATAATTCCAAGACCAATGATTATGGTTAGGGGAATCCCTGCTCCAGTGGCAGCAACAAGAATCAATGAGTGAGATGAGACAGATGTTTTTTGGTATCGTGCCATGTCAGCACCAGAATTAACCCAACCTATACCTGTACCGGCGGCGATTGTACCGATTGCAATTAAGAAAGCACTCAACGATCCAGGTTTATTGCTTATAAACGATGCCCAATTTACTGTAGTAGAGAGGTATATTGCAACAATCAGAGTGAGAGCTCCAAAAATATATGTAGCCCATTTCTGTACTGTTAGTATAAATGCATGTCCTGCAACTGAGACAATAACCGTCAGCGCAACAAAAATTACAATGCAGAAGAAAGTTAGTACTGGTATCTTCTTTGCTTCTGCAGGAGTTCCAAAAATTATTGCGCTTAGTGACAAAAGTGCGAATGCACCAGTCATTGTATTGACAGTTTCCCATCCAAGGCGTGAAAGCAAAGCAACCAAGGTTGGGCCAATATTGCCTCGTACACCAAAGATTGCGCGAGATAAGGTGAGAGATGGTGCCCCGCCATGTTTACCCGCGACAGAGATGAGTCCAACAAGCGCGAAAGAGCCGAATGATCCTAGAATTGCCGCAAGTAAAGCTTGCCAAACATTAAGACCAAGGGCGACTAATGTTGCGCCAAGGGGTATCCCAAGAATAGAAATATTTGCAGCAAACCATACCCAGAATAACTGTGCAGGATTGCCATTGCGTTGATCCCTCGGAACTGGCTCAATGCCTCGTTGCTCAACACGGGAAAGAATCCCACCACTCTTCGTTGGCATAATATCTCCTTTGATTATTGTCAGATCATGTTTAAGTTATTAAGAGTGTGAAAAAGTGAAAATATTTTTTAAAGAAGTATTATTTTCTTAGCTTTAATAAAGCAATAGCTAATGGTTCAAAGTTGAGTTGTGACACCTCCTTAACAGTTTGGACACTATCTTTTGGAAAGGCCTGGTCGCCCAAACAAGAGCCAAGCATTGCTCCGGACATTGCAGCAATGGTATCTGTATCTCCGCCCAATCCAGCAGCAGTATACAGGGCAGTTGCAGGTTCGTCAGCATATCTCCAGGTGAGCGCGAATGCCGCAGGTATGGATTCATTAGCTTCAACGGAAGTTCCACATTCATTATGCAAGAAGTCAAAAAAAGCAGAATCTGAATCCTTGGCAGCGTGCGTGAGAGCAACTTTTGTACGAGCAAGGACATTCGCTTTTGGAGTCCATGCTCCTCTTTCAGGGAAAGAGTCAACTGTTTCTAGGCTTTCCGAAAGATTGTTATGAACAGCACCACCTTCAATTCCATAGCTCACTGCAGTTGCGATTAAAGCTGCACTACAGAATCCATTAGTTGTATCGTGAGTGACTCTGCAAGATTCGTATACTCTATCTGCAAACTGTTCTAGATTTTTTAGAGAATTTGCAATGCCTACAGGCGTAACGCGCATAGCTGCACCGTTGGTGGTACCCGTCTTGCCTGTTTTTGTAATATCTCCCCCATTGCGCACTTGTTCAAGAGCTAACTTTGTGGAAGGTCCGAGTAAATCAAGTGATCCTTTTGCTCTCATATCATCTTCCCATTTAAGGAGAGTCGTAGCAAGAGATAGGGGATCAATGTGACCCTTACCGGTAATTATTAGTTGGCTAATAAGAATAGCCTGCTCTGTATCGTCTGTTATGGATCCTGCTGGAGTAGAAGGGGCAATAGGTTGGTAGGGGACAGCTTTATTAAGCCCGTGTATAGCTCCATATGCTTTTATTATGTCACTATTGCTCATACTTTGAGTCGGCATTCCCAGTGCATCGCCTAAAGCAAGGCCTGTCAGTGCGCCGATTGCTCGATCCTTAATTGATGGTGTCATTATCTCTCCTAAATTCGGTGTGTAGGGAAAAATGCTGAGGGTTGAGGTAAGAAACAACGTATTCGACAAGATCCTCATTTTCATTAAAACTTGCTTTACTAACAATAAGAAAATTATCTTTATCGCTTGCTTCCAACTGTTGTCTGTATTCTTCTGGAGCAAGCCCAACATGTGCATCCTGTACTCCACTCACTGGGACCATTCCTGCAGCTTGCATAGTAAGTGAAATAGAATCTCCTAATAATCCATGTTCCATGATCAGATCAAGAATTCTGTTTACTGGTAAAACAGAGATCTCAATAGAAACGGGGATGATCTTTTGTGCTGAATATGGAGTCTTATTTCTCTTGATTATTCTTCTTCGGACAATGCGATAGACATCATTTTCGACGCCATATGCGCGTTGCAGCTCTTCCGACGCAGGTTCGCGTGTACAAGATATAACTTCTGCCACAGTAGGAGATCCAGCCTGTGCGCTTGCTTCTGCCCAACCTTGCGGATTCTCCATGCTATGACCGTGGTATGAAACAAAGCTTCCAACTCCGGGCTTGGTAACGACCAATCCTTTTTCTTTGAGGATATCCAATGCATTGCGCATAGTTCCTCGAGCAACTCCATGTTTGTGAGCTAAATCGAGTTCAGAGTCCAAACGATCGCCATCTTGGAGTATTCCTTTTAGTATTTGCTGCCCTATGTCTTCTGCAATTCGCTGGGATTGTAATTTTCGGTGCCCAGATGCATTCTGGGAAACTGGCCGGATCGAATTTTCGATAAGTGAATCAGAATCAATGATTCTACTCGGTGAATTCAAAGCTCCATTACTTTTAGGTTTCATACTTTGCAGTATAGTACCTGTTCATAAACTTGTCAATTTCCAGTATATTTAAGCAGTAGCTTAATTTCTGCAAATTTCTTTGGAGAAAGAAGCATGTCTCCGAGACCAATGGTTATCGGCCTATGTACAATGGAAGTGGTCAATAAATACATTAAAAAAGCATTGATCGTTAAAAACTGGTGGGAAACATCGATCTTCGGGTTTTATCACTGAAATTTCGACGCAATACCGAAGTTGCCGAAAATCAGTTATTAAGGCTTGACTATCGTTGTTTCTCCACCATTTATGTTCGCTTTCAAGGAGGAAAATCATGCGCACAGTTTTATGCTCACCCGGAACATATGTTCAGCAGGAGGGGGCCATCAAAACTCTGGCTGCTGAGTATGCAGCCGTCAGTCCATCTGAAGGCAGGAACGGGGCTTATATCATCGTGGATTCGGTAATTGATGGACTCTATCATGATGATATTGTGTCCAGTTTTACTTCCGGGTCAGATGACGGTCAAGCCACGCATGTCAAGTATAAGCTGGTTCTTTTTGGCGGTGAGTGCTCTGATGCTGAGATTCAGAAGCATGTAGCACAGCTGGAAGATGCGGATACGGTCATCGGAATTGGCGGCGGCAAAACGCTGGACACTGCAAAAGCTGTTGGTTACTACGGCAAGCGTCAGGCAATAATCGTTCCCACGGCTGCTTCCAGCGATGCCCCTTGCTCCCGGTTGTCTGTTGTCTATACAGATGACAGTCAGTTTGATCACTACCTTCCGCTGCCGCAGAATCCGGCGATGGTGCTGATGGATACAGATTTAATTTCCAAGGCACCAGCCCGCTTTCTCATTTCTGGCATTGGTGATGCTTTTGCGACCTACTATGAGGCTGCGGCTTGTGTTCAATCCAGCGCTATTACGATGACCGGCGGTCACGCGACCAATGCTGCTTTTGCGCTGGCTACCCTCTGCCACGATAATCTTCTGGCAGATGGAGTCAAGGCTGTGTCTGCAGTAAAAGCAGGCCTGAGGACTAAGGCAGTCGAAAACATTATCGAGACCAATACTTTGCTCTCGGGTTTGGGCTTTGAGTCCTGCGGCCTTGCGGCAGCACACTCGATTCACGATGGTCTTACTGCTCTTCCGGAAACACACTCTTACCTGCATGGAGAAAAAGTCGCCTTTGGGACCTTGGCACAAATGATCATGGAAGATCGATCCCTGGATGAATTAACAGAAGTCTACCGCTTCTTCCGTGCAGTTGGTCTGCCAACTAACTTCAAAGGCATTGGTATTACAGATGTTTCCGATCAGCAGCTCCTGCAGGTCGGAGAGCTTGCTTGCGGTCCTAACGATACCATGGCTAATATGCCCTTCGCAGTTGAACCGATTGATGTTGCTCATGCTCTCCGTGCGGCTGACGCTCTTGATTCTGTGATTAAGGATTAAAAATAGATTGATGAAAGAGTAAAGAGGCAACGGTATACGGAGGCTGAAACTGTCTCAAACTATTTCAGGTTCTAACAAACAGATACCTTAGATGCCTCTCATTGGTTCTTGAGATAGATGTCTCTGGCGGCGCAAGGTAATAATTATGCATCGCCAGAGACATCTTGGTCCTCAACGGCGGTAGTCTCATACTTCCAGGGTCGGTGATCCAACTTTAGATTTAGCCAGTGCTTCAGCACTTTTCAAGGTTAATTATTCAGGGTTATTAATTATTGTTGTAGCTCCCGCTGTTCTCTGCTTCTGGCTTGAGTTTGACTGAATTAATGTCTCCGTTTGATTGTTAAATATGCGGGATCATTGAAGATAAAACTCAAATAACGTTTACACATCTCGTCATATCGAGATCGATAAGAAGGGTTTATGTCAAGATTTTCCAGGAGAGCCAAAAAATCACAGAGCTGTAGCTGGTCTTCTTGATTGCTGACAAAATAAGTTTGGTTTTTCTGCCGAGTGGCTCTTCCATTTTCCTCTTTCTCTGATAGAAAAGCCATCAGTTCTTGAGAAGAGAAAGCTATCAGAGGGATGGCTCTGATACCGTGTTTCTTCGCTGTTTCTTTGGGCCGATAAAGAAGCTCAACGGGCTTACTAATCAAGCTGGGAGTAGTATTAGGCACTACAAGAGCACAATTCTTGATTTGTGTATACAAAGCATCAGCCTTATCCTGCAAGCCCGCCTGCTCTAGCCAACGTAGGAAGAAAAGGGCATGGGATTCTTCCAGCTGCTTCTGTTCTCTTTCTAACAGAGCCCATGAATCGTGGACTCTTCTTGCTGCTTGAAGTGTCTTATAGATAAGAATATAAATGATCAGATGAATAATAGTTCCAACTATGGTAAGGATTATATATTTTCTTTGCGCAGGTTCTGCTGTAACTTTTGCGTATGATGATTCACTGATTATAAGTACCCATTGAGAAAGAAGATCTACAGGTATCACAACGGCGAGTAGCATAACTACTTGTATGATGGTTTCTGCCCGATTAGGTTTTGAGAGAGCTCTATTTTGCCAATTATTTAATATAGTTAAGTCCATAAAGTTGCCTAGAATGAACAGAATGAAGATTCCCACTACTATAATGTATGGCAGGTTGCTCAGTAGAGAAATCTGATATTGAAAAGAAAAAATTATTTCTGGCAGAAGTGTGAAAAATAAATAAAGAAAAAGCAATGCAATAACTTTTAGTATTGCCCAAGTATTGGGTGAAAGATATTTTCGTCTATTAACTTCACTATCTCCTTCTAATACCGATTTCTTATAGAAGGCTGCATAATCTTCTCTTCTCTGTTCGCAGTTGTCTAAGGGAGTGCGTGAAAAATTAATCTGTAATGAAAAATAAAATATCGCTGAAAATGCACAACAAAGCCCACCACAGTAAACAATGCTTGTGGGATAGTCGAAACAGGAGAGAAGGTCAAACAGTACAAAACCCATAAAGAAAGCGGCAAAAGAATCTCCCCAAAACAGGAATGACAGGTAATCGTGTGAATAAGGGTTCTCTTTGCCATTAAAGACAATTGCGATAAGGATACCTACAAGTATGGCTAAAATGGCAACGAAAAGGCTGGGAAGTTGATTAATGTTCGCAGTTTTCTGTGAGTGCGGAATGAATGAAATAGAATTAGAATAGCTAGGAAAATTATCAATTATGATTCTTGCAATGTAGCCAAGACTGGCGGACAGTGCTGTAAGGAATAATGAGGTTACGAGTCCCCGTGATTTTGCTGCAGATACCGTTTGAGGGAGCTTTGCATATTGTGGCTTATTTTTATTGTCAGTATTCAATTTGTACACCTCCTTCATTTCTCATCTTTATCACTTAATATTATAATTATATTTGCCTTAATGGTAAATTTATTCGATATAAGGCAGTCTTTTGCTGCAGATGATAGTGAGGTTATGCGAGGTAACACTATGAGCAACTCGACCGCAAAAGCGCCTTGTTTAGGCGAAGATACTTCAGCTGGGCGCTGGCAGACAGTACAGCTGGCTGATCTGAATGATGGCGACCTGCTTTTTGTTGCTGACCCGAGCGGGATGGGACAGGCTGTTCAGAAGTCAACCGGGCAGTTCAGCCATGTGGTTATATATTTCAAGGGATATGTCTATCATGCAGCCAGTCGGCGGGGTGTTGTTAAGGACCGTATCAAAGATTTTCTTGCAGAATTTGCCGGAATAACTGAGGCTGCTGAAATCTTTGGAGCTGACGGAAAAACCGGGACCGCCGGAATAACTGGAGTTACCGGAGCCACCAGATTTTTTGAATGCTCGGGAATACCCGATCAAGTGGATTCGAATCAGGTTGGAGGAGTAGATCATTTTCAAGCTGAGCACCGACTATGCGCGGTATACCGATACCCCCAGATTGACGCTGTTTCTGTTCGGCGGCAGGCGGAGAATCTCCTGGGCCAGCCCTACAACCGCACTTTCTTACCTGATGGACAGGGATTATATTGTTCCCAGTTTATAGCCACTATTCTGCCGATTTTTGACATGATCCCCATGCGTTTTGATGACGGGAGCGGCAAAGACAGTGCTTCGGTTTCTGCCTACTGGCAGGATTACTTTGCCGATTTGGGTATATCTGTTCCGGTTGGACAGCCAGGGACGAATCCGAATCAAATTGCGGCGTCGCCTCAATTGGTCTTTGTTGGGTGGCTTCTCTAGAGGGGAGCTATTAAAACTCGCTGACGGTGGTTGTATCTGGACTGGGACGCTGGTTTGCCTGTTGCTGGTTGCCATCCTCAGTATTATCATCTTGTCCACTGGCCCACTGCTGCTCAACGGCGGAAATGAGTTTCTTGGCCTTGGCCTGAGCTTGATCGCCCAGATCGCTCAATTGTTCCTGCAGGCGCCCAATACTTGTCTGGTAAAACTCCTGAACGTCAGAATCGTTAAGGATGAACTGAACTTGGAAATTTTCACTGGCAATTTCCAATAAATGCATCAGCTCCTGAGATGACCAGCTTGAATATTTATTCATATTTCTGATCAGGAAATGTGTCGTTCTGAAATTCCTGCTGTCTTCCAGAGCGTTAATCAGATCCTGTCTTTCCTCAACCTCATCCTCAGTCCTGGCGTAGTAATCGTCGGCATCCTGCTGATCTTCTACAGTCTGAGATTCAAGGACTTCGTTCGCCTTGGTCCGGTCAATAATTGCCTTGACCAGGTGATCCAGTTCGCTGCCATCTTCATAATCTGCCTCAGCAAAGTAGCGGATTCGTTCGTCCCTCATCATCTTGTAAACTTTTTGCTTTGCTTCGGATTCATTCTCACCGTCTTGTACCTGATAAACCCCAATGGAATGGCCGCCGGAAGAATTGATCACCCGCATACAGGGGACGTCAGTATCGCTGTCACCAATGTAAATCATGTTGCGGAAGGGAACTCGGATATCCTTCTGAGCGGTGTGATCATTCACCGCAGGATCATTGACGTCTATTACGCCTTTCTCAATCCTGAACAGGAACTGAGTTTTGTTGGTAAAGTTGATGACCTGAGCTGGCCAAACTGCAACTCCATCGGCATCGTAATAAAAAGCGCTGGCGAATACGGCTGTAAACTCGTTAAAAATAGGGGTTCCTTCTATCATCTCCCTCAGACCAGATGAGATGATGTAATGTTCCACAATTATTCCGCGCTCTTTCCCATACTGACGGATGCGGCTAAACCAATCCCTGACGCCGGGAAAGAGATCTACTTTACTGCCATAATCTTGTAGCTCCTGCCGAGTAAAAAGCATTTTCCCGTGGGCCATCTGTCTCATCTGATACATCCAGGCCAGATTTTGATCCATCTGGTGGTCTTTTGCCAGTTGATTGGACTTGTTCCAGAATTCCTTGATACTGGTTGCCGGGGATGAAGGCGCAGTGTTGTCGTCGGAGTTTTCTTTGGCTTCCTCTTTGAAATCCGGGTTTTCAACTGCATTATTTTTTGCTTTTGCATTTGCATCCATGACCTTCTGTATGAAGCCTTGAGCCTGCATATCCGTGGGAGACAGTGTTTTGTCGAAGTCGTAGCAGATTGCCAGCACCGGCTTATCCTCTTTAGGCAGCCGGTTGAACTCATTTTCTTCCATAAGATTCGTCCTCTTCCGTGATGTAATACCAGGTACCTGGATTTGTAAGAATCTGTCGAGGCAATACTATTCATAATAGACTGATGGTAATAAATAAAATTCCTGAGTGAACACGACTGCGTCTTTGTATGCTTACAGCGGAGTAAAATAGAAACCATTACAGGGCACATGTCCTGCAAGAACTTCTCCTTCCTACTTACCTACCTACTGCAAAGGAGCAGATATTATGACATCTGGAACGCTAAATTTTTCAGACGAGGGGTCAACCTCCAAAACCAAGCTTATCCTTGACCTCGATACCGGCATCGATGATACCCTTGCCATTATCTACGCTCTTGCTACCCCCGATGCTGATCTGCTTGGCATTACCGGGACTATTGGCAATGTATCCATGGACCTGGGAATCAAGAATGATCTGGATATTTTAGCCATGTTCGGCCGGGAAACAGTTCCTGTGTACAGGGGGATTGACCATGTGTCGACTAGTGAGGAGGTTTATCAGCCCACCTGGTTTGAGCATGCCCTCTGGCATGGCCACAATGGGGTAGGGGAGATGAAAATCCCAGCAACTGCTTCTCGTCAATGTGAGCAGGAAAGTGCTGTAGATTTCATCATCGATTCAGTTCGCAGATATCCGGCAGGTGAGGTGGTCGTTGTTCCCACCGGCGCCTCAACCAATATCGCCGCAGCGCTAAAGAAGGCTCCGGATATTGTGGATAAAATTAAGATTGTGACCATGGGCGGGTCTCTGACTCAGCCCGGCAATGCTTCACCATTCGCGGAAGCCAACGCTTTCACTGATCCTGAGGCTACCAACTACATGTATTCCACTAATGCTGACATCACTATGGTTGGGCTTGATGTAACTATGCAGGCTTTGCTGACCGAAGAGGAGGTCAACGAGCTGAAGGGCATTGACACTGAGACCGCTCACTTCCTTGCCGGAATGCTGGATTATTATCTGCGTGTCAGCAAAGAGAATGACCCGGCTTATCAGGGCGGTTGCAACCTACATGATCCTCTATCTGTTGCCGTAGCTATTGATCCTACCTTGGTGGAGACTTTCCCCATCAATCTTATGTGTGAAACGGAAGGACCTGGACGTGGCCGGACAATTGGTGACCCTTCTCGTCTTCTGGCTGAGCCCAAGAATACCAAGGTCGCCCTGACTGTGGACCGGGATAGGTTTAAGCAGCAGTTCCTCTTTTACCTGTACAACATTGCACGTGCATCCCGGTAAAGGAGTTACCTCCATTGACTGGAAGTATCTCTTCCTCGGGTATTCTTGTGTTTCTACTGATCTGGTATATTTTACTGGAATTGAGGTTTACGAGTTTTATCTGGCTCTGTAGTAAAATTTAGTTATTATTTAGTCCAAGTTAAATCTGAAAAGGAGAGGACAATGTTGAGTCTTAAGAAGAAAATATTTATCTCAGGACTTTCCATTCTCATGGCTGTCGGTTTGCCCCAAATTGCTCATGCGGAGACTCCATATGCCTGGAAAGACGCCGGAGTTCTCCAGAATGATGGGGAAAAGTACGAGTATCGTGGAATGGCAGATGTGACTCGTCAGGATATGGCAGCTTTTCTTTATCGGTGGGCGGGGTCACCAGCATACTCACCTTCAACCCAAGATACAGAGAGATTCGTTGATGTTTCTTTTGCAACCCCGCATGCTAAAGAAATCTGGTGGCTGGCAAGGGAAGGAATTAGCACGGGGTGGCAGGAAGAGAATGGTACATATAGCTTCCGTGGAATGGCATCAGTGACTCGTCAGGATATGGCGGCTTTTATGCATCGGCTTGTTGGAGATGCTGGTGTTTCTTCAACTGAGAATGTATTTGCTGATGTTGATATCTATACTCCTCATCAAGAAGATATTACCTGGCTTGCTAATAAAGGCGTCAGCCAAGGATGGATTGAGCCAGACGGAAGTAGAACATTCCGTGGTAGTCAGGCTGTAAAACGTCAGGATATGGCTGCTTTCTTATACAGGCTTGCAGGTTCTCCAGCCAGCCCAGAAAATGATAATAAATGGGTTAGGAATCGTTATGTTGATGTCAACGAATCCACTCCGCATGCGAGAGACATCTATTGGCTGACTCTGGAGAAAATCAGCACAGGATGGATTTATGTTGCACCGAATCCCAAACCCGCGCCGCAGCCAGCTCCAAAGTATAAAGACTGTACAGAAGTATGGAGGATTCACAAGAAACCCCTTAGAAGAGGTGAGCCTGGGTATACCAAAGAGTTGGATCGAGATAATGATGGAATAGCTTGTGAAGTTCGTCCGAAGAAATAACAGTAACTAGAAATGGCAATAACTAATTACGATGAAAATGAATCCTAAAAAGTGGTTACGCAAAATTGTTCCGGTCAGCAACAGAGCTTTCGATAGAAAAGCAGAGGAGCTCACATCTCGGCTGGATCAGCTGGACGCCAAGCTGGATGCTCTGCACCATGATAAGGCAGCAAAACAGCGTGCTTACTATCTTGTTGCCGAGCCAGGCTATCCGAATTACGGAGATGAGCTTATTGCCCGGGAATGGCTGAAATACCTGGCAAAAATTGCGCCAGATACCCCCGTATACCTTGACTGTACGAGGCCAGGCCCGGCCGCATCAATTTTGCGTAACTATCATCCTCATCTGCGGGTAGTTGATACTCTTTCTCGTCTTACTTTTGAGAATAAATATGTGGCAGAAGGTGATGCTGGCAACATTACTGGTATTACAGATTTCATTGAGCAGGCATTTGAAGATGAAGGCGCCGCAGCCCGCTATTCGTCTGGTTTGCAGCTTATAAAATCTGAAGTTGAAGGGGTTCACTTTTTAGGCGGCGGATATATGAATGGCCGATGGATTCCCAATCTCGCTCGGTTGGAGCTAGGCAGGTGGTGTCACCACCATTCTATTCCTGTTATTGCTACTGGCGTTGGCCTTATGCCCATGATTGAAAAGACTGCAACTTATACACGACAGGTTGCACAAAATTTCAATCACTTTTCCGTGCGAGATCAGGAATCATTTGATATGTTGACTCGAGATAATGAAGGTGCTGGGAACATTGAGCTAATGCCTGATGATTGTTTTATTAATGGACTTGCTGACAGTTATGTTTCTGAATCCGATCAGCCATTTTTGCCAGATACGATGGTGTGTATTCAAACAGATTTAGTTACTGATCCTGATGCGATATATCACCATGTCCTGGAGACACTAAAAGTTTGGAATATTGGAAGGAATGATCCCATTGGAGTTGTGGAATGCAACCCTTATGTTGATTACCCAATTGTTGAAGTTTTAAAGAATCAGGGATACACTGTTCAGTTCTTTCCCACTGCTTTCCTACTGGAGCAGGGTTTTCCTGCTCGTCCTGGTCAGAGGTGGCTAACTACTCGTTTCCATCCTCATATCTTAGCTGCGGCTTGTGGAGCCAGAGGTTCTTTTATCACTGTTGATGATCGATATTATGGGGTTAAACATGCAGCAGTTCTACGCATGGGGTCCAGGTGGTCGCATGCTGTACTTGGGAAAGATATTCCTCAGCCAGGTGAAGGCTTTAGCGATGCCACAAGCCCTGATCGGTATTCTGAGCAGATAAGGGCGAACGTTCGCGATTTTTATAAAATCTAATTTTTCCCTTTTTTCCCTTTTCCCTCCAGCCTATCTCCAGAATCTGATGATGTAGCCTTCAAATTGTAAGGAATTGTTGGAATTAGGAATAATACTGCATATTTTTGTCTGATTCAGGCTAGTGTAAACAGGTACAGGAACTTAGGTGAGGTGTTACATATGCGGGAGCCATACGGACTTGGGGATAACTTAGATAAATATGCAGGATTATCTGCCGGGGAAAATTCACAGCGGGGGACGATGCCTGCTTTTGTGCGCAGAAGAAAAGCAGAAAAAACTGTCCGTATTCTTATGACGGTTGTCATCACCATGGCTGTTGTACTTGCCATGATCATTTCTCTCGCTTTGTCTACAAATTCTGTCAACCTCTCTTCTCAGGCAGCCGATTTGGAGCCCTCCTCAGCTGCTCGCGTATCTAAGGCTTTCAACCGGGAATCAGCAGAAAATAAGAAAAAATCCAGCAGGCAGAAAAAACACAAGCAGCAGCAGAATTCTCGCAAGGGCAGCAGCAGCAGTGGGGCAAATACTGGGCAAAACAACAAAACTAATGAGGGCAATTCATCCACCTCTTCTTCCCGTGATTTTTCAGGCTCCCGGAATTATCGAGGACAAACACTTCCCCGGTCAATCGCCAAAACTGTTCCCAATAATGCGGTGCTGGTATCGCCCAAGCTGGCTGCTGCTCCTAACGGAACTGTCTACAATGTGATGACTGGCAAAAAGGTGACTGCACCTGCCTATTTTGGGACAGCTGCAAGACCTGCTGACCCCCTGGCCAAGACCGGCGGACAGTCTTTCAAACCCATCTCTATTGCTGTTTTGAGGCAGGAAGAGAAGAAGGATTCCCATGACACTTCTCAGTTTGCACCTGGGTCTGTCAACCAGTCAAGCTCATCTTCCAGGGGAACTGTAACATCTGCGCTGGCGGTCCGCACGCCCCAAACGCAAGCTTCACATGTTCATACCGTTTCCCTCCCGGGAAACTCTTACGGGGCTCACTGGGGAACCTATCAGGGGTCGCCTGCCTTCTATGGCAGAACCGGGTCCCTCTTTGCCCAGCAGGCTAAAGGCGTTGTCGATGTATCTCAGTGGCAGGGCTCAATCAATTGGGCTGCAGTTAAGAAGGCTGGGGTAGAGGGTGCTATCATTCGCATTGGATATGGGGTAGGCAACGCCGATAGTAAGGCTTTGTACAATATTTCTGAATGCAAGCGGTTGGGAATTCCTTTCGGTTTGTATATTTATTCTTATGCATACAATACAACCTTCGCTTACAACGAGGGGACATCAGTTGCTAACTTGCTGAAAAAATATGGGGTAAGTGCCAAAGATCTGACCTATCCGGTTTATTATGATTTGGAAGCCTGGTCCTGGACTGGCCATACTCGCCCAACTTCGCCCGCAGTGTATCAGTCTATTGTTAATTCCTGGTATTCTTCCATGGAGGCTGCCGGCTTCAGCCGCAGCAAACTGGGTGTATATTCATACACGTCTTATCTCAACACCAGTCTTAATGATGCCAGCATTCATCAGAAAACTTCCTGGGTGGCGCAATACAGCGGAAATATGGGCTTTACCAACTGGACTTCCAATTTCCGCGGCTGGCAATATACATCCCAGGGAAGTATTAGTGGGATCAGCGGGACTGTTGATTTGAATGCTTTTGGATATAAGACAAGAGTAAATTCTGCCGGCGGGTCCTCCTCGTCTTCTTCGCCAAAGAAGGACACAAAGACCACCAAGGATAATTCCACAAATAGCAACTATAACAGGGGAATCAACCTATCTAAACTCCCCCTGGTAACTATTCCCAATGGCAGATATTATATTAATGTCAAACATGCCGATACCATGTCTTTGGATATCAATGGGGGCAGTCTTCGTAACGGTCAGGCTCTGCAAATCTATCAGTGGAATAATTCTACAGCTCAGCAATTTATTTTTACCAGACAGGCAGACCGCAGCTATGTTATTACCAATGTTAATTCCGGCAAGGCTATAGATGTCAGTGGTTCCCGCACTGCGGACAAGACCAAAATACAGCAGTGGAGCCGTAATGGGGCTAAGGCTCAGAAGTGGTTCATCCGCAGCTCTGGTGATGGCTATTACCTTCAATCAGCCTTGGGCAATTGGGTTTTGGATATGGCCAATGGATCAGTCAAGAATTGTACCTCGGTCAGACTTTTTACCCCTAACGGAACCAATGCGCAGAGATTTCAGCTTGCTTCTGTGGCGACATTACCTATGGGCACTGCACTTCGCATATCCAGCGCTGTGAATCCTTCTCAGGTTTTGGATATTCCCGGGGGTTCAAAAAATAATTCAGCCCGGCTGGAGCTCTATAAGTGGCTGGGCGGCTCGGCTCAGCTGTTTACCTTGGCTCAAGTAGGAAATGGAGTATATACCATTACGAACATCAACTCCGGCAGGCTGATTGATGTTTCAGGAAACAGTTTCTCCAACGGAGCTGAAGTCCAGCAGTACCAGGCGACCGGAAGCCAAGCCCAGCATTGGCAGGTCAGAGTGTCCGGAACTGGTTCTTCTACTTCCAGCACCCCTTACTCTCCTGCTGTCCGCTATTCATTTGTGGGATCAGGGTCGGGGAAGTTCCTGGATCTTCCCTCGGGAAAAGCCGTAAATTTAGCTAAGCTGCAGATCTGGCAGAGTACGGGGACAAGTGCTCAACAGTGGACCCTGTCTCAAGCACAAACGACTGATGCCTTGTCCTATAATCATCGTGCTGATCTGCCTGACGGGACCTATACCTTTGGATCCGGAATCAACTCCTCCTATAAGATGGATGTGAGCGGCGGATCCAGAAAGGCCGGAGCTAATGTTCAGCTTTGGAAATCCAACAATATGATGCCGCAAAGGTGGATGGTCACACACGATTCTCATGGGTATATTCATCTGACTAATGTCCAGTCAGGGCTTCGGTTGGATGTTCAGGCTGGTTCTTCTGCTAAAGGGACCAATGTTCGGCAGTGGAGCGCTAACAATGCTGCAGCTCAGAAATGGATTGCAGTCAGAAACTCTAATGGAAGTTTCACGCTTTATTCGGCTGTTAATCCGTCGGGTTCGTCTCCTGCAAGCCGAGTTTTGGATGTTCGCAATGGGGTGGCTGCTGGCAAGTCTAATGTTCAGCTCTGGGCTGCTAATGGAACGAAAGCTCAGCAGTGGTGGGCGATGAAGAAATACTAAGAAAAATACCACGGTGGTTTTCTAACCGTAAAACTTCCTATTTTTTGAAGTTTTTCAAGTAGGATTTTTAATAAAAATATGGGTCTCATTGCTACACCTCAGAATCCTAGTAATTACAAGGATATTGCTTAATAAGTTTACTTTTTGCCAGGAGGCTTTCTAACTGTAAAACTTCTTATTTTTTGAAGTTTTTCAAGTACAAGATTTTCCGCAGGAAAATCTTGTATAATAGAGGATGGAGGTAACTGGTATGACTTCTCAGGAATATATTCAACGGCCCTTATTGCTTCAACGATTAATAACTGAAAAAGACCGTGATATGGCAAAAGTTATTACAGGAATATGAAGGTCCGGTAAATCATTTTTGCTATTCACAATTTTTCGGGACTACCTAATAAAACAGGGTATTCCCGAAGATCGAATTATCGCAATTGATCTGGAGACTCAAAAGAATGCGCAGTATAGGGATGCTCAAAAATTATATTCTTATATCACTAATTTAATATATGACCGCAGCAAAAAAACGTATGTTTTTCTGGATGAGATCCAGATGGTTCCGAATTTTGAGGATCTTGTCAATGGCCTGCGGATTGATGATAATTGCGATGTCTATATAACTGGATCCAATGCTCAGCTTCTGTCGAAAGATATCAATACCCGTTTTAGGGGAAGAAGTGTTGAGATCAGGACGTTCCCGCTTTCTTTCCAAGAATATTTTTCTTACCGGCAGGAACAGAATGTAACCGGTGCTCCAGCCGGCAGAAATGCCTTTCTTGATACGAGAAAAATATTTAACGATTACCTGGTAGAAGGGGGGATGCCGTATTCGGTTACGTTGCCTTCCATGCCAGAGAAACATGCCTATCTTAATGATATTTGTAATCTGGTTCTTTTCCGAGATATTATCGATCGGTACAAGGTCAGGAATGAAAATCTGTTGAAAGCGGTGTTTGATTTACTGTGTTCACAGATTGGGTCGTATGTCAGTGCAAATAAAGTTGCTAATACCTTAAAAAGTAATGGGTATTCTCATGTTTCCGCAGAGACAATTGGCAATTATCTTGAATATTTCTGTGATTCTTTTCTTCTGTATAAAGCTCAGCGTTACGATATTCGTGGGAAAGCGTATTTAAAGACCCTTAATAAATATTATGTAACAGATCTGGGGATTCGTAACAGTAGGCTCAATTTTCGGCAATTAGAAATTACTCACTCCTTGGAAAATCTTGTATATATCGAGCTTGTCCGCAGAGGGTACATTGTCGACATTGGAAAAAACAGAGACAAGGAGATAGATTTTCTTGTCTCTAACGGGCAGACGGATTTTTACATACAGGTTTCTTATACAGTAATCGATGAAAAAACTCGGGATAGAGAGCTGTCGGCTTTTAATCTGCTTGACGATGGCTACAAAAAAATATTAATTACCATGGATGATAACCCTTATACTGCGCTTGATCGAGGGTATAAACAGATTAATGCTCTTGATTTTTTCCTTGATAATCAGGCCTTGGAAAAAATATGAATAAGGGGTGAATTTTTATTTAGT
This sequence comes from Scardovia inopinata JCM 12537, assembly GCF_001042695.1. NCBI lineage: Bacteria > Bacillati > Actinomycetota > Actinomycetes > Bifidobacteriales > Bifidobacteriaceae > Scardovia > Scardovia inopinata. The sequence goes on from NZ_AP012334.1 coordinate 141,866, forward strand.
CCAGCGGAGACGGCCGTCCCTAGCAACTTTGCAAGTAATAATATTACCATTCTTGGCATCAATAGTTTTGGTTCCCCTGCGGCTTGCTCTGCAGTATTCACCGTGGAAATATCCTTCGCGACGCAGTTTGTTTGAAGCTGGTCTGCGGACAGGAGTTCTGCGAACTGGAGCACGCCTTGGGGCACGCCTGACCCTGGAGCGCCTGACCCTGGAGCGCCTAACTGGGGCCCTTCGGGTAACTCTTCTCGCTACCCGCCTGCGAGCTGCTACGGTCACGAGACGATATCCAGTATTTTCATTCCTGGTGGATGTTGCTGCAATCTGATCGGTCTGAGCAGAGGACGATACTTTTACTTTCTGCTGGCTTGCGGTAGGAGTAGCAGATACGGCAGCTGTATCGCTTAAGCTTGTGGGTGCCAGTGCAGCCTGCGATACGGGGATAATCAAGCTGAGAACAGCAACGATTCCCCAGAGCAGATTTCGTATTTTATGGTTCTGTGATGAGTGTGATGGATTAGTCATCGTTTCCTCTTTCCTGTGTAAATCTTGTATATTTCCACCTACAATTGCTGGGAATATATATAAAGATATTCTAGCATTAAGATTATTTAAAGAATCGCCGTAATCGTTGTTTTCCTGGCCAAAAGTGGTCTCCAGAAAAGATGAGCAGCATCCGAGAGCACATGGGGGTGTAATTAATGAAGGATGACAATAAAAATCGTATCAACTGGCTGATTAAGGGGGTTATTCTCCTCGCTGTGATTTTGATTGCAGCCATGGTTGCTATAGATGTCATGGCTGATTATGGAAATTATCCCTACCTCTTTTTTCTTAAAGATCTGTGTACATGGGTTCTTATTGTGAATCCTTTCTTGCTTATTCTTCTTCTGTGGGTTTTCCGCAGACACAGCATTGCCTGCCGACTGGGTTCACACCAGCTTGAGGAGGTAAAGAAGGCGAAAGAAGAAAACCAGAAATTAAGCCGAGGGAAGCTGGTTTTCATGTTTGTTGGTTTGTCTTTATTCTTTCTCGTTGCTGCTACGCCCGGACCGATGATCCTAGCGGATTTACCGCATTTAAGTACTCCATCCACAGTGGAAGTCAGATATCCGTGGGTTTCCTACGAATCTTATTTCAGCTATCCTTGTTTAGAAGGAATTGATGATAAGGGTCACAATGTTGTGCTCACGGTAAGCAACAATGCAATGCAGCGTATTAATCACAGAGCAGATAAGGAAGCTCCTGTGCAGGCTTATATATGCCCCACAGCCGAGTCCTCCTGTATTTTAAAGAGAAATGAACTTCCTTTTCATCCTATCCGCCTACGAGAGAAAACACGGTCCTCAAGCCTCATTAAGAAAGTTAAGAAAGGTGCCTTTCACTAAAAAATCTACATACTATCTGCAAGTTGCCAAAGTAAACAGAAAGAACAGAAAGATAGGCAGAGGTAGGCAGTAAGCTCCGGATAGCGGGTTCTAGATAAAGAGGAACCAGCGGGAAAGCTCGAAATAGGTCATAGGATTGACCGTTATCAGATTGCGGCTGGCTCTGAAAGGAGTAATCAAAGAGAAGAACTGTATAAAAATAGTAATACATATGCAGATAAGGAGGAAGAGGACCATCAGCCGACTGTACTGAGTAAAAGGTTGCAGATGACCTGCTGAGGGGGCGGCTCCAGGATCTTCAGCCAGGGGGATGCGGATGGAATCAATAACCATGAGAAGGAAAACGGCGACGATCATCAGCAGGTAGGCCACATCCGTTGGATAGCGGAAACCAATGCCCGCTTTATGCCCTTCTATTGCCATCAAGACAACAGCCAAGCTGGTAACAGCCAGGCAGAAAATCATGCTGAGACGAAGGGAAAGTCTTATAGCTAACATTCTGCTGGCAGACAGAGGCTGGCCTGCTGCACAATTTGCGGCCTTGACGCTGAGGATATTATGCATAACAAACAGGATGAGGAGGAAGGGAATGGTAAAGAAGAGGCCTCCTGACAAAGGTTCAGCCCAGTAGTAGACTGAGGTCCTGATTGTGGTAGAGCCTACAAAGGGGAAAGTAGCAAAAATATTCGGCGGCTGGAGGAAGTAGTAGTAAAGCTGCTGAGGGACGGTCCACCAGGTAGTGGCAGGCTCGGTCATATTGACTACAGTCAGATTGTAATCTTGACCGAAATTCCAGACAGAACCAAAGCGTGCATAGTTATACCAGAGCAGGGGGATGAAGACCAGGATGAAGGGAAGAATAAGAGCACACACGTTTGGCAGTCCCTTCTTCGACAGAAAGAGGTGGTCTTCAGCTAGCTCTTTCCAAAAAAGCGGAACAGCCAAAAGACAAGCCACAATAAAGGGAGGACGACAGCCCAGGGTGAGGGCCATACAAACAGATCCGGCAGCCAGCCACTTCCTGCTTGAAGATCGAGAGCCAGCTGCAGGGCCGGACACAGATTTATGGTGGCCTCCAGAGCGGGCGGTTGCCTCAGACCCTATTCCCCGGCTGTGGGCTCCTGGATGGGGAACTTTACTCATAATCCGGGGGAATTCGTCCGTAGTGCTTTGAGTCCAACCGGCAAAAATAAGTCTTTTGACACTGTCGAAGGCGCTACTTGTCTGCCGGCTGCCGAGAATCCGGCCATGCATAAATCGTCGTGTTCCTTTCTGTTCCTGTAGATGGCCCGGTTCGGCTGCTCCTGCGGAGTGAACTGTTCTAATAGGTCGTTTATGCATAGCATCCTTGGCTCTCATCCAGCAGTAGAGGCCGCCCAGGGTGAAGGCCAGAGCACTGAGAGGAGGAATGGAGTAGTAATAGCCCAGCATAACCTCGCTATAGTAGGAGGCAGCCAGGTTTCCACAGATGATGACCAGGACAACCATGCCGTAACTTGCCGTCTTGGGGAAGAAGGTTTTGGCAAATCTCACGGCGCAAAGGGTAATCATGACAGTGATGATCAGTCCCAGGAGAATGGCTGCATTTTGCGAAGGTAGCCATTGGTGAGTGACCAGCTGGTAAGGAATAAAAAGAAGGATGGCAGGGACAACTCCAAAATAGCTGTAATACTTGCCATGGTAGAAAACATGATCAAAAAAGATTTGAGTTTGATGGTTACGAATCAGATCATATCGAGCTTGAGGATTATATACATTCTTCAGATTTTTTAATTCTTCGGGAACAGGCAGATCCAACCATAAATGTCCATGAAGAAGGGCATCGCCAAGACGGCCATAAAGATCATAATCTATCCACTCCCAGCGGTTATACAAACCGGTAAAAGGAGTCCCCTTAGAATTTGAGACTGTCAGCTGGCCAATGGCCGCGATCACCAGCAGTTGCAGAACTGTCAAAGCTACAAGGCCCCAAGCCTGACTTCGGTTTCCTGTGGTCAGCTTAAGGCGGTAGAGGCTGGAACCTGGCCTGAGTAAAGCCAGAAAGAGGGCAATCAGCAGCATGATCATCAGCCTGGTTCCGCTTATAGTCAGGGGGATTCGAGGATTGAGAATCAAAGAAAAATTGGGGAGGGGTGTTCCTGGCGGATCAAGGAAAAGAAAGCGAACGCAGGTGTAGTTTGATCCCACATGTAACAGCTGAGAATCTTTGCTGGGACCATAAATTGCCGCGTTCCCAGATCTGGTATACCAGACTCCCTCAATCGTTTTCTCCAGAACGGAAAAATTAATTACCTGATCCTTTGTCGAGTCAGAGGGAATAAGCTGAAGATAGTTGATTGGTTCCTTCCCTACATACTGAATAAAGGCCTCCTGCTGATTCCTGATGATAAAAGATGGTGTTTGTTTGTCGGAAGAAGGGCTCTGAGGCTCCAGGCCAGACCCCAGGCTGATAGAAGAAGAATCCACCAGTTGAGTGTGTGCCTGTCGGGACTGCCAGTAGGGAGCATTGAAAAGGAAGATCTCAACCAGCAAGGCTATGAGCAAGCCAAGAAGGAAAATGACCGCGCCCCGGTGATGCTGCTTCATAAACTGAATCTGCCGGCTGGATCTATCTGATGTTTTGTTGTTCATGGCTGCCTATATCGTAACGTTCATATTCACTGGTGCTTCTAAAAGCATTGTATATGTCTGAGCCCCCGACAATAACCACAACACTCCTATAGTTATAGTGCCGGGCCGCAGAAAAGGGGCAACTCCTGTTGCATGGCGCCATCTGTTTCCTGTAATGACTTCTTTTTCATGCGTATTGCTAGAATAAAACCGACTAGTTAAATTGTGTGATTGCAGAGGTATCTGATTATGCCAACCATGAAGTTTGCGAATATTTTGTTGGAGACGAATCCCCGGTCTGTGGCTTATCCTGGCTTGTATTGCCGGTCAGACCAGCCGGTGGTGCATGATCCCGACAGTGGTGACTGGCAGATGTATGCTGCCGGCGACTATGATTTCGCTACCTACTTCAACTCTCTGTCTGTAATAAAGTTGAGAAAATATACTATCGCTTCAGGCTTCACTCTTCACCTGGAACTCAAAGGAGCCGCTGCTACCATCCAGGAGACATATGGAGATGCCTTTGCCGCTCATCCTCTTCCCCTTGACCAGGTTAAAGTTGACCTTGGAGCATCTGATGACTGGCAGGTTGTGGACATTCCTCTGACGGTCACCAAAGACATGATTATTGTTGGTTTTACCATCAGTACCCAGGGTCGGGTAGCCATCCGCAACAGCTATTATGCCCTGGATTATGAGGGTTCTCTCAGAAATGTTGAGCTTGCCCTGGGAACGACCACTTTTAAGAAAGAAAGTTTCATCATCAATAATGTGGACCTGGTAAAAAAGAATATTATTGATTCTGATGATGATATAGCCGGTCATTTCCACATGTATGTCATTGACAACGGCCGAACCCTGGACCCGCAAGCCCTTAGCAGCCGGCGAGTGACCGTTGTTCCCAACGACAATGTGGGCGGAGCCGGCGGCTTTACCCATGCCATGATTAACGCCATGGAGCAGACACCACAGGCCACCAACATCCTTCTCATGGATGACGACGTGGCAGTTTCTCCCGAAAGCATTAAGCGAACCTACAACCTTCTGCGGATTGTAAAGCCGGCTTATTCTGAATCAATTATCAGCGGTGCCATGCTGTCGTACGAAGTTGGGGAAGATCAGTGGGAAGACATTGGTTTTGTTGATCCGGGCAGCAATTTTGTTGCCTGCAAGCCTCCTCTGCACCTTACTCACTTTGAAGACCTAGTCTACAACGAGGTGTTCCGTCCCACGAAGAGGATGAAGAAAAACATGTATGCAGCCTGGTGGTACTGCTGCATTCCTATTTCTGTGATCCAGAAGAACGGCCTTCCCCTGCCCTATTTTGTCCGTTGTGATGATGTGGAATACGGCATCCGCTGCAAGACCGACTTCATCACCATGAACAGCCTCTGCGTCTGGCATATGTCTTTCCACGTTCGCTATAACTCAGCCGTGGAACGATACCAGGCTACTCGTAATACCATGATTGCCCAGATGACATCCGGCCTTGCTCCTGATACAGATCCTTTTAAGGAAATGCATAAAAATATGAAGTTGGAGCTGAAAAAATTCGGTTATGCTGATGCTGAGCTCTGCCTGGATGCTTTCGAGGATTTCATGAAAGGCCCAGATTTTTACAGCAGGCCCGGCATCGCTGAAGAAACCTTCATGAAAGCTAATAAAGACAAGGAAAAGTTGGTCGATTTTAAGACTTTGCAGAAGCAGATTGATGCTGATCCTGATTTGGTTGGCCTCAAGATTTCCCATATTGACCGTCAGCTGATCGATGGAGACAAGCCTCGCAGTTTTATTGACAGGGCTGAAGATGTGACCACGGATAACTGGCAGCGTTTCATTAAGCGTGAGGGTTCCGGCTATGCTGTTATTCCTCTGGCAGGATGGGTTTACCCGGCCGGTGTTATTCGTGGCAAAAAGAAGCTGGTTGCCATTGACTGGTACAACCGCAAGGGGGCTATCAGGGTCAAAGACAGCAAGCGGTACGACCAGATTATGAAGCGTTACAAGAGGGATCTGCGTTACTACAAGGCCAACATTAATCGCCTGCGCTATGAGTATGCCGCTTCACGCAAAAAGGTAACGTCTCTGAGCTTCTGGAAGAATTATTTGAAGATGGATTAGGAGACAGATTGGGGCAGTCGCAGTACCGTGACTGCCTTTATTGCTGCCGGACTGCTGCTGTTGGTAGGTGCTTTGCTAGAATGGCAGAGTGAATCAAGTGGAAACCAAGCTCAAATCCCGCTACGGCTATGCCTGGACGGTCCTGAAGGGACTGGTAAAAACAGATTTTAAGCTGCGCTATCAGGGGTCATTCCTGGGTATTATGTGGTCGGTACTTAAGCCGCTGATGCTTTTTGTGGTCATGTACCTGGTCTTTGCCCGCTTTCTGCGCATGACTGACGGTACCCCCACTTACCCGGTTGTCCTCCTGCTGGGAACCTGTTCCTGGCAATTCGTAATGGAATCAACTAATTCCGGTTTGAGGTCCATAGTGGACAGGGGGGATCTGCTGAGAAAAATTCACTTCCCCAACTATATTGTGGTGGTCTCAGCTACAGTTGGAGCCTTAATCAGTTACGGGATCAACCTGTTAGTGGTTCTGGTTTTTGCCTTCGTTTCTCATGTCAACTTTACCTGGCGAGTTTTGTGGCTTCCGGTCAACATCATTGAACTCTATGCCATTACTTTGGCTCTTACTATGATTATGGCCACCATGTATGCTTACTTTCGAGATATTGCCCATATTTGGGAAGTGCTCTCCCAAGTCATTTTTTACGCCATGCCCATTATTTACCCCCTGTCCTTTGTTCTGCAGCGGGGAGGTTTGATTTCTAAGTTGGGCAAATTGGAACTGCTTAATCCTTTTGCCCAGGCGATTCAGGATATTCGGCATAATCTGATTGCACCTGAAACTCAGCCTACAGTCTGGAATCTTTATGGGAACTCTTTCAAAGGTTGGTGCGGCAAACTTTTACCCATTGTTTTGACCGGATTGATTCTCTGGTTTGCTATCTGGCTGTTCAGACGCAACAGCCGCCGCTTTGCGGAGGTGATGTAATGACAAATATGTTGGGGCAGGACCGCAATGTGATAGTAAAAAAGCGAAATTTTGAGGATGCTCCGGTAGTTCTCTCTGCTCATCATGTTTCCAAATCCTTCCGCCTGCCCACTGAGCAGGCGACCGGTCTCAAGCAGGCTTTTATCAACTGGACCCGGGGGATTAAAGGTTATACTGAGCAGAAAGTACTCCAGGACATTACTTTTGATGTTCATCAGGGTGAATTCTTTGGGATTGTTGGCCGCAATGGAGGGGGAAAATCAACCCTCCTGAAGATTATTTCCCAAATCTATTATCCGGAAACCGGACAGGTGTCTGTTAAGGGGAAGCTGGTCCCTTTTATTGAACTCGGAGTTGGTTTCAATCCTGAGCTGACCGGTCGGGAAAATGTCTATCTGAATGGTGCCCTCCTGGGGTTTTCCAAGGAAGAAGTCGATGCTATGTATGACGACATCGTGGACTTTGCTGAACTGGAAGACTTCATGGATCAAAAACTAAAAAACTATTCTTCCGGTATGCAGGTCCGCCTGGCTTTCTCTGTTGCCATTAAAGCTCAGGGTGATATTTTGGTTCTGGATGAAGTCCTGGCCGTGGGAGATGAGGCTTTCCAGCGCAAGTGCGACGACTTCTTTACTCAAATCAAGCAGGATCCCACCAAGACGGTCATCCTAGTCACTCATGATATGGCTTCGGTAACTAAATACTGCACCAGGGCCATGATGATTGCCGGCGGTAAAATCCAGGCAATTGGTGATCCCGAGTCAGTCTCCAAGCAGTATACCTTGGCCAATCTGGAAGCTGAAAAAGCGGAGGCCAGACGCAGGCAAGAGGAGAATGGAGGCTATCCCAACGGCCTCAATGAACGCTGTCCGGTGCTTAAGACCACGTCGGTTTCTTCTCAGGTTTGTTCCAGCTCAGACTCTTTTATTTTCGATGTCGATTACCAGTTTGATGAGCCTGGAGATTTTTACCTGGCTATAGCCCTGCATGATATTCGACGGGGAGGAATCTCTTTCGACACCGGCAACAGGAATATGAAAGTCCTGCAGCATGGCCGGCACACAGCCAGGTTCAGCCTGCCTTTGAACATTTTCAATAACGGCGAGTTTCGTCTGGTAACTTCTTTATGGAAGGAATCCCCGGATTCGGATGGGAAGGCCGAATTTGTTGCCGTTGCTATTGATGATAATGCCTGTGATTTTGTTGTCAGAGATGACCGCAACAGCGACTATGCCCTCCTGAGCCAAAGGGCAATTCGCATCCTTCCTCTTGATCCCAGTCAAATAGAGTATATCGACAGAAAGTAGGGGCCGATAATGGCAGAAAGAGATGAATGGGAGCCCGTCTTCCGCATAGTTTTCCCCCTGTCTGATGCAGAGCAGGTCATGCCCCTCTATGCCATCGACTGGACCCGTCCCAGGGTTAGCGAGGCTGCTGTAGCAACATCGGGTATTTTGCCCAAGGTTACTTTGTCAGGTATGGATAGGGGACAGTTCAAGGAACTGATTTCCCAGGCGGCGCCGAAGCCGGTTACCTGCCAGGATTTTACTGTGGAATCGAGGACTAGCATCAGGATTATCCCCGGTGGACATATATCTCTCTGTACTTTCTTTAACGCTTTCCCTGCTTCTTATTGGCGTCGCTGGACCCAAGTCACTTCTGCCCGGCTGACTGTGGGAGTGAAGGGGAAGGGGACTTTGAGGGTTTTTAGGTCTACCGGCCGTGGATTGATCTACCAGGCAGGGGCTGATATTCCCATTGACACAGCTGCCGATACCGGAGATACTGCCGATAGTGGCGATACCGCCGATACCGCCGGTACTGATTATGACGGAGAGCAGATTATCAACTGCCTGGTTCCCTTTGAGGGGCTTATGGATGGGGGTTATTTCTGGTTTGATGCCCAGGCTGCGGCAGAATCTGACCTAGTTATCAGCAATGCTGCCTGGTCAGTTCCAGCCGTATCGCAAGTGCCATCTGGAAGGAAATCTCCAACCCAGTCGCATATGTCTTTTGCTATGACGACTTTCAATCGGGCTTCTTACTGCATGAATCAGTTGAAAATACTGGCCCAGGCTGATGATCTCCGTCAGCGGATTGATACTATCTACTGCGTAGATCAGGGGACGGATCTGGTCAGTCATCAGCCCGACTTTCCTTCTGTCTCAGCCAGTCTGGGTAGTCAGCTGACCTATGTGCGTCAAGGGAACCTGGGTGGATCCGGCGGCTACTCACGCGGTATGTACGAGGCAGTTAAGGCTGGCAAAAGTGACTACCTGCTCCTTTTGGACGATGATGCCATCTGCGAACCTGAAGCTATCCTTAGAGCCCTGCAATTTGAGGATTATGCTATTAAGCCCATCCTGGTAGGAGGGGCAATGCTTCATCTGGACAATCGCACCATGCTCTATACTCAGGGAGAACGGATGGATCCCCGTCGAATGTGGAATACTCCAGCTTTGGGCTTAGATTATAATTTTGATTTTGCCGTTCAAACTTTGAGAGATACACCTGAGCGTCATCAACGAGTTGACAGCGATTACAACGGCTGGTGGATGTGCCTGATTCCCCTGGAAGTCATAAGAACGATTGGCCTTTCCCAGCCCTTCTTCATTAAGTTTGATGACATGGAATTTTGTCTCAGGGCGGGGAAGCACGGGTATCCCACGGTCTGCTTGCCCGGGGTTGCTGTTTGGCATCAGGCTTGGCACGACAAGGATCCAACCCGAGGGTGGGAAGAATACTTCATCCAGAGGAATCGGTGGATTTCTGCCCTTCTAACTTATCCCGACCAACCGCCCCGGATGTGGTTGGAGAATCTACGGTGGGATGCCAGCGTCAATCTTCGTTTTCTCTACTCGGCTCTGGCTCTGCATACCATAGCTCTGAAAGATATCCTTAAAGGGCCGCAGTATATTGTGGACTCCTTGCCCACTAAATTAGCTCAGATCCGCGCCTTCCGCTCTACTTTCAGCGATGCCCAGGCCCAGGCGAGTTTTGAGGACTTCCCTCAACCATCCCGGCAGATGTCTGAGGCGGGCAAAGCTCGGGAAGATCTGACCATGAAAGATTACTATCGGGCAGTAGTAGGTCTCATGGGCCGGTGCGCAGTCAGCGGAATTAAAGCTGCTGGTGGGGTTCTTGGCCGACGCATAACAATGCCGTTAAGGAGAAAAAAGGGAGGAGCAGATGCGGCTCCGGCGCACGATGCGCACAAGCAGGCAGCTGTAAGTCGGCCTGATATAGCTGTCCCGGCGAAAGATGCTTCCTGGTCGGGCATTGTTCTAAGTAAACTGAACTCAGCATTGATGACAACCCCTGACGGGCAGGGAGTTTCCTGGGTAAAAAGAGATGATGATCTGGCCAGGCGAGGAATGACTGAAAATGCTCGACTGACTGTCACCATTATGAAAAACTGGAAGAAACTCTCGAGACTTTATAGGAATTATGATATGGCATCGTGTGATGTCTGGGAAAAGATCTTTGCAGCAAACCCAGCGGTCGAGGATAATAAGAATTGATCTGAGATGCTGCTGACGGAGAAGGTATGATGGAAAAGATAGAAGAGCAGGAAACAAAAAATAAGAGATAAAGTACTGAGGATAGAATTAAAGGATAAAGAAGGAAGGCGCGAGATGAAATCTGAAGAGATAACAGGAGGAAAGGGGAAATTATCCTCAGCTCCTGCTGTGCTCCCTGCCCTGATAACAAGCCTGGTGATTGCTTTGGTCGCCGCTCTGGCGGTTATTGCCTCTGGGGTTATTGATATTGGAGCTTTACAGGAGTCGGGATTGGGTTTTGGACGGCTCTTCGGTTTGCCTCCAGCCTTGATTGCCTATTTGAGGCGGACAGGCCTGCAGGCTGGTATCGTTGCTTTTGTCCTGACTATGGTTGTTCTTCTGTGGGCCGGCAGAGTCAGCCGACCTTTCCGGCCCAGAAATCCCGGAAGCACCAGTAATACCGATCGGCTCAGCAATAGGTCGCGGTCATCTAAACTGTCTTTTATTTTCGGCCCCAGTTCTCCCATGACCTTTGGCAGAGCTTTCAGACGGTATGGCTGGATTTTCTGGCTGTCAATCCTAATTTCCTGGGTTCCTGTTCTCATGACTGCCTGGCCTGGCGCTCTGAGAGATGACACCTTGGCCCAGTTCTTTCAGTCACAGAACGTCCGAGGGTACTATACCCGTCATCCCCTGATGGGAACTTTTATTTTTGGGCTCTTCTGGAAAGCAGGAGAAGCGTTGGGGAATATTACCCTAGGTCTTGTTTTCTATATAATCGTGCAGGCTGTGGCCTTGTCTTTGTGCTCTGCCCTGGTCCTGTCTTATATGCGCAAATGTGGAACTCCTCTCTTCTTCATCTGGCTGTCTCTTCTGTATTTTGCGGCTTCCTATCAGACTTCTGCTGCCGTGCCTACCATGAGTAAAGATTCTCTCTGGGCCATTGTGATGACTCCCTTTGCCTTGATTTTTATTGAAGCCTGCCAAACCAGGGGGCGGATCCTGAAGCGGAGGCCAGTCTTGATTTCCTTCATCATTCTGGCCTTTTTGGTGATGACAATCAAGCGAACGGGACAGATACTGGTGCTTGCCTCTGGCTTCTTCCTCTTTCTCTTGGTGGTTTTTTCCGGCAGACAATCAGCTGTTCGGACCACCCGGGGCAAGATCCTGCTTGCGGCCAGGGTCCTTCTTGCCTTTCTTCTGCCTGCCCTGGTGACCGCGGGAATCTGGAATCCTTTGTCAATTAAAGCTGTCCAGGCTTCCAGCTGGGAACCGGTAGAATTTTACGGACTTTTCACCCAACCTCTGGCAAGGCTTTATAAGGCGAATCCTCAATCTGTGTCTGCCGGCCAGCGCAAAGAAATCAACAGATACATGGATCTTTCTATAGCTGCTGAGGCTTATAACCCTAGCAGGATGGACGAAACCATGTATACGTCCCGCCGTCGGGTCCTCTCTGGAAAAATAGTGGATTTCATTAAACTTTGGGCTAAGATTGGGCTGAGCAGCAGGGCTAACTCCAGCCAGTACCTGAAGGCCTATCTGTCTGTCTGGAGGGGCTGGTTTTCCCTTCAGAATGATGAGGGATATCCAACAGAATCTGCATATATATTCACTCCATCTTACATGCAACAGTGGGGGAGAGAAGTAGAAGGACCAGATAAAGCTTTCTTATCAACTGCCCACCTGAGGGCTGGAATCTACAGGGGAATGGAAAGCAGGACCTTCTGGGCCAGCCAGGTAGCGGGAGGTCTGAAAGAACGCAGGCAGGCGGAAGAGAGGGCAAGGAAAGTAGAAGTGTGTCTGGCGGCTGGAGCTACTTCCTGGGGGACTGCAGATCAGATGAGCAGAGGAGGGAGAAATCTGACTGAGAAGCTGGTTGCATGCAGGGAACTTGTCAAGGATTACAGGGAAGATGTGGCTGATTCTGAAAAAGATCAATCCAGAAAGCGGATAAGGAGCTGCATTCAGGAGCAGGGGAACCAGATGAAAGCCAGAAGAGATCAGGAAGAAAGAGTGGATACAGAATATCATCTCAAAAGACAGCCGGTCAAGGGACTATCGGATGCCACGATTAAGGTGCTGTGCCAGGCTGGTCCTGCAGAGAAACTGCCCCGGCGCCTAGGCCCGTTGCAGGTATTGGATAGTCTGAGCAGATCAATGGGAATAACCGTAACCCTGATTCCTCTGGCACTGGGACTCTTCCTCTTACTGCGCCGGCGATGGGCAGCCCTTGCTTCCTGGTCGTTCGCGGGTCTTTTTCTTCTCCAGCTCTACCTGTCGCCAGCTTCATTGATATGGTATGCAATCCCTCTGTTTTTCCTGCTGCCTGCTTTTGGCTCTCTGATTTTTCAGCCAGCTCAGAGAGCTATCGCACAAACAGCAAGGCAGAAGTAAGGCCCGAATAGGGCAGAAGTGGGGCATGAATAGGGCAGAAAAGCGCAGGAATTGCATTGCCAGATATGACCAGGTTGGGCCTATCTTAGTGGGGCATATCCTGCTCGGTATCCAGAAGAATAGTCACCGGCCCATCATTGACCAGATCCACCTCCATATGAGCCCCAAACCATCCAGTTTTTACGGGTATGTGGTAGTCTGACTGCAAGATCTGATTCACTTCCTGCCACATTTTTTCAGCATGTTCTTTATGACCAGCTTTAACAAAACTGGGACGGTTTCCCCGACTTATATCGGCAAAAAGGGTAAACTGTGAAATAGAAAGAATCTGGCCAACAACGTCGAGGATACTGAGATTCATCTTTCCGTGATTATCTTCAAAAACTCTCAGGTGGGCGATTTTCTTTGCTGCCCAAGCTGCTTCTGCCCTTCCATCCGAATCTGCAACAGCAACCAGTAGAACAAAGCCCAGACTGATCCTTCTGCTGTCTGAAGAAGCAACAGCAGATTCCGGAGTGCGAGGATTGTCTTGGGCTGGGACGTCCTGAGATAATCTGACCTGAGCGGAAGTGACTTTTTGAATAACTATTTTCATACCCTTATCTTACTGTCCGCTCAGCCAGGAGTAGGCAGTAAGATAAGGAACATATAGTGGGAGTGGGAGCATGCTGTAGGATTATGCGGTAAGGAGCAGCATGCAGAAGAGGGAAGCTCAGCCCGTATTCTGCAGGCCGGCAGCTACCCCGGAGACGGTGCATAAAATCAAATAAATATAATCAGCCGTCTGAGAGGTGCTCAGTTCCGATGTATCATTGAGCCAGCGGATTTTGCGCAGAGCTCGTACCTGAGTCAGGGATAGGGCGTCCACATAAGGGGAGCGGATTCGGATAGCCTGGCCGAGAATGTGCCTATGCTCCAGAGGCCACTGATCGCCAACGATTCTGAGAACCCAGCTTCGGGTCAGGCGCATTTCATCGAGAACCAGCTTTTTCAGATCCTCCCTATCGCCCAGGTCCAAATACATGAGGGCAATCCGTTCATCTGTTTTAGCGAGAGACATTTCTATGTTGTCAATGAAGGTCGTGAAGAGGGGCCATTCTTTGTAGGCAGCCTGGAGCTGTGCCAAATCTCCGAATTTTTCGCATGCCGTCCCCAGACCATACCAGGCAGCCAAATTAATCCGTGCTTGAGCCCAGGAAAAGACCCAGGGGATGGTGCGCAGATCATCTAGAGACTTAGCTCCCAGCCCTCTCTTGGCCGGACGAGAGCCTATAGGCAGGAGTCCGATTTCTGTCAGAGGGGTAACGATGGAGAACCAGGGAGTGAAATCTTCGGTATTCAGCAGGTCAACATATTTCTGACGGGAAGTCTCATCCAGAGTGTCTGCCATGGAAGAATACTTCTGGGTCATTTGAGTGTTGATTTTTTCCATACTGGGAGCCGACTGGAGAAGGGTGGCAGAAGCTATAGCCTCCACATGGCGTGCAGCCAGGATAGGGTTGCCGTAGCGGGCAAAGATGATCTCTCCCTGTTCGGTAACCTTGAAGCGACAGTTCACTGAACCTGCAGGCTGTGCGAGAACTGCCCTGTTGGCTGGGCCGCCACCTCTTCCTACAGCCCCGCCACGGCCGTGGAAGAGAGTAAGAACAATGTCATGATCTTGAGCCCATTGGGCAATTCGTCCCTGAGCCCGATGCAGCGCCAAGGTAGCTGAGGTAGGGCCTGCATCCTTAGAGGAATCAGAATACCCCAGCATGACCTCCATATGATTCCCAGTTTCCTTTAGGCGGGCCTTGACTTCGGGAATCTTAATTATCTCCTCCAGGACGTCAACAGAATTTTCCAAATCTTCCAGTTGTTCAAAGAGGGGAATGACGTCGAGGACAGGGGCATCGGCGGGGTTAGAGAAGGCCAGGCGGTTGAGCTCATAAACATCTTTTACATGCTGAGCGCTCTTGCAAAAAGAAATAATATATCGGCCGGCAGCCTTGCGGCCGTTGTGTTTTTGAATAGCTCCAACGGCTCTGAAGGTACTGAGGACTTCCTGAGTCATGGGGTTTAAACTGCCTCTTTCCCCATGGAGGCCATGCTCTCGGATATCGTCCAGGGCGCGGGCATGGACCAGGGAATGCTGGCGGAATTCCATTTCTACCATGTGGAATCCAAAGGTCTCCACCTGCCAGATCAGATCCTGAAGAGGACCGTAAGCACTGCGGACAGCACCAGCCTGGGCCAGAGAGGTCTGGACAGTTTTCAGGTCCTGAAGAAATTCGTTTGCGTTGGCATACATGAGATCGGCATTGCGTTCTCTGGTAGCTTTCAGGCGGTCGGCTATAACAAAAAGACAGGCTCGGTGAGGTTCTTTGTCGGAAATAATTTCTGCATGAGAGGTGAGTTTTTCGCTCAATTCTTTCTGTCTGCTCCACAGGGCTCTGAGACTCTCATTAGGGGGTGTAGTTTTTGATCCTAAGGTGAGGTTCCGGCCAACTGTGTGAGTAGTTTCTGCCAGGGTGGTCAGCATATGATCATAGAATTTTCTGGCTACTTTCCTGCTGACTCTGGCGGTAACATTAGGATTTCCATCTCGGTCAGAGCCAATCCAGCTGCCAGGGTGGAAAAAAGCTGGGCATGCCGGGGGAACGGTTCCTGATTTCTTTCCTAGGATCCAGTTGTCGAATCGGCGGTAGACCCGGGGAATCATCTGAAAAAGAGTGTTATCAAAAATATCCAGGATGGTGTCAGCTTCCTCCACAGGGGTCGGCTTCTTGACAGCTATAGGGGAGGTGCGGTAGAGGGAATCTATCTCATTATAAAGTTTGCGGTCTGTTTCCTGGCGCAGGGGGCCGCCCGTCTGACGGCGGCCAGCCAATAGATCGGATATTCTGCGGATTTTGCCTTCTACTGCCTTGCGACGAGCTTCGGTAGGATGGGCGGTGAAAACCGGGTGAAACTCCAGTTTGTTTAGGAGCTCCTGTGCTCCTGCAGGACCGACTTCATCCAGCAGCTGTTTGTACGCTACTGACAGGGCATTCATTTGATCTACCGGAGCTGTAGAATCCGCCGCATTCTCGCGGTTTGTGAGAACAGATACCCGGTAATTCTCTTCGCAGAGGTTGGCTAGGTGGAAGTAGGTGGTAAAGGCTCGTGCCAGGGCCTGAGCATCATCAATAGGGGTATCGTCGATCATCTTGACCGCTTCCTGCAGACCCCGCTGGGCAGCGGTGTGCAGCTGGCTGAGTTCCTGGGAATCGGTATCATTGACGTGCAGCTGTTCTTCGCTGGCAACAATCACGTCTTCGCGCAGGGAATCGAATTTTTGTAGAATGTTAGGGTTATATTCCTTCAGAATTTCCCGCAACATGTTAAGGACCAGGTCCATATCTTCCTGGAGAGGCTGGGGCAAAGCAGTTTCTTCAGCGACCTGTTTGGCACTGATGGCTACGAAAGTGCGAGTATCGTCCGTCTTTTCCTGGCCGTCATTGCTGTCTGCATTCTCTGCATTTTCTTTATTATCTATGTTCATCGCTATGGTGCTCCCTTCGCTGATTCGTGGGGTTGCCTGTCTGCCAGCTTCACGGACCTCTTGCCCGATTATTGGTGCCAGCCGTTCCAGGCCCAAAGCCCCCGAGTGGGTGAACACCCTCCATTATACGGCTCTGCATTTACCGAAGCTGTCCACATGATGGAAGAAAAAATGAATAGATGAATAGGAATACAGATATCCAGCCTACTCTCAGGCTAAAGGGCAACTTTACTATTTTCTTTTCTTCGCATTGCAAAACGTATGGACAGAATTTTTCTCTTTCTCGGGTCGTTCTTATTTTTTTCTGCTCTGTACACAGGTTTTCCACCTACTTATCCACGAAATGTGGAAAACTCTGAAAATTATGCACGAGCTTAGCCTTGAAATGTGAATAAGAAAAAATATTATCCATGTATGTTTCCACAGGCTTGACTCGGGAATGGGGAAGAGGAATTCTTCTTTTTGTCCTCTTTCTTACTGTCTGCCTATTACAATCAAGGTATGCCTCAGAATCCTAATTACCCAAATTATGCTGCCTATAAGACCCCATCGCCGGCACCGGGAGCCGAGGGGGTGGGAAGCAATCAGTCCCTTTTTGACCGCGTGCCTCCTCACGATTCTGATGCAGAAATGGCCGTTCTGGGCGGAATGCTGCTGAGCAAGGAAGCTGTTGGGGAAGTTTCTGAGCTGATTACTTCTGAAGACTTCTATGAGCCTAAAAATCAGACCATTTTTGATACGATTATCAGTCTTTATGGTTCGTCCCAGCCTACCGATGTTATTATGACAGTCAACGAATTGACCCGGAACGGGCAAATCGAAAAAGTAGGCGGATCTGAGTATGTGCATCATTTGGTAGAATCGGTGCCAACGGCTGCCAATGCCACTTTTTATGCAACAATTATTCATGAGCAGGCCATACTGAGGGAAGTTATTCAAACTGGGACAAAAATTACCCAGCTGGGGTATTCGGCTGACGGTTCCCAGGCAGAAGATATTGTCAACATGGCTCAAGCTCAGGCTTACGAGTTGGGGGCTGGCAATGTCCGCCAGGATTACCGATCTTTTGGCGATGTGGCTGATGAAACCCTGAAACAGCTGGATGACATTCAGCAGGGGAATCTTCCTCAGGGAGTCAAGACTGGTTTCAAAGATATTGATGACCTTACTCAGGGCCTGCAACCTGGGCAGATGATTGTGGTTGCTGGTCGTCCGGCTATGGGCAAATCCACCTTGGGAGTAGATTTTGCCCGGTCAGCTGCCCTCCATCAGGGACTGACCACGGTGATCTTTTCTTTAGAAATGAATTCCAATGAGCTGGCTCAGCGTATTCTCTCTGCTGAAACCAATATTCCTCTCAGCGCCCTGCGCAAGCCAGATGAAATCACTCCTGAACGGTGGGGGACCTTGAACAATGCCTTTGACAAACTGCATGATGCTCCCCTCTTCATTGATGATTCTCCCAATATGTCTCTGATGGAAATCAGGGCGAAATGCCGCCGGCTCAAGCAGACCGAAAATTTGAAGTTGGTGGTCATCGATTACCTGCAGCTGATGAGTTCAGGGAAAAAAGTTGAATCCCGCCAGCAGGAAGTTTCCGAGTTTTCCCGTGCTTTGAAACTGTTGGCCAAGGAGCTGGCTGTCCCTGTGGTGGCTCTGTCTCAGCTCAACCGTGGATCAGAAATGAGGCAGGATAAAATCCCCCAGCTGGCTGATCTGCGCGAATCCGGCTCAATCGAGCAGGATGCTGACGTAGTTTTTCTGGTTCACAGGCCTGATTTTTATAACAAGGAAGACAGGCCGGGGGAAGCCGATATCATTATGGCCAAGCACCGCAACGGTCCGACAGATACCTTCCATCTGGCCTTCCTAGGGGCCAATTCCAAGTTCAATGATATGCCCAAGGATTATCAGCAAGGAGTATAGGAGTATCATGGCTTCACGAGTTTTAACGGTTGCCCTGGGGAAAGCCGCTCGGGCCTTGGCCCGTATCAGGGGTGGGGGCACTGCTTTCCCTGGCAAAGTGGTAGAGACTATCGACCATCGTTTTTTGCCCGATACTCTGGCCCAGCTGCCTTGTGGAGTTGTGCTGGTATCGGGAACAAACGGAAAGACCACGACCACCAGGATAGTGGCTTCTCTCCTGGGAAGCCTGGGGCTCACAGTATTCACCAATCCCACTGGTTCGAATTTTACCCGGGGAGTGGTCTCCGCCCTGATCGATAAGGTAGATTTCCGCGGCCGCCTGGATGCAGATATTGCAGTTTTGGAGCTGGATGAGGCCTACGCCGTTCATTTTGTGCACCAGGTGAAGCCTCGGTATACTTTACTCCTGAATGTCATGCGGGATCAGTTAGACAGGTTTGGTGAGATTGATACCACTGCCCGTCTGCTTTCCCAGGCTGTCAGAGCAACAGAAAAAGTCCTGGTCCTCAACCGGGAAGATCCTAGAATTTCCAGGCTTGCCTTAGTTGCTCCCCAGGGGACGGAAATTCGCTACTTTGGTTTGGCTGATTCCCTTCTTTCCTTTTTCCCCAGTGATGATGCCATGCACGATGAAGATAGCAATCATCCCGAAGCTCATGGACTGGTGGCTGATGTAGTCCTGACTGCAGTGGACGGGCACCGGGCAGACTATGAGATTGACGGCTCTTCTTATTCCCGCAGTCTCCGGCTGGAAGGAGTCTACAACCTCTTTAATGGTGCCGCTGCCCTCAGCCTGGTTCGGTCTGTCATGAAAGATGTGGATGCTGCCCGGGGAAGGCACACGCAGACAGATGATATGCTTAATGCTTTGGCCGAGGTTACTCCAGCCTTTGGCCGGGGGGAAAGCGTGATGGTGGGAGATACTCCTGTTCAGATGATCCTGGTCAAGAATCCTATGGGATTCCGGCTGGCCCTGAAGTCCTTCCCCAGCCAGGGTGCTGATACTATGATTGCCATCAACGATGAATACGCCGATGGCCGCGATATGAGCTGGCTCTGGGATGTAGATTTCTCCAGTCTTCAAGCTGACGGAGTCTCCCTGGTTTCCGGAATCCGTGCGGACGACATGGCCCTGCGCCTTGCCTACGATCAGGTTCCTGTGGGTAAGGTTAATAGCGGCATCAGCCAGGCAGTAAAACAATTTGTCAGTCTGGATCCGGGCAAGCCTCATCATATTTACTGCACTTATACTGCTATGCTTACGGTTCGTCAAACCCTATCTTCTCTAACTGAGGTTGAAGATGTTGGCCTCTAGATGCGTTTGTAGACCTGGAACGTGTCTGGCTGGCAGTCAGAGTGCATTATGCATACATACTCTTTATACGAGAGAATACTTATCACTGTAAAGGATGACGATAATGACAGAGGAACGGAAGGCATTGGATATTGTCTGCCTTTATCCCAAGGATATGAATATTTATGGGGATTTTGGCAATCTAAAGGTTCTCCAGCTGCGCTCCAGCCTTTATGGATACAAACCTCAGATCCATATGTATAACGTTGGCGATCCCTGGCCAGGGGAATGCGATCTGGTAGTGGGGGGAGGCGGTCAGGATCATGGCCAGATCCGGGTGGGAGAGGACTTGTTTTCCATCAACCAGACCTTGCATTCCCTGGCCGACCGGGCGGTCCCCATGTTGGTTATCTGCGGACTCTACCAGCTTTTTGGGCATTATTTTGATACTGCTGACGGCAAGAGAATTCAGGGTATTGGTATTCTGGGTGTTCACACTGTGGGCCAGAAAGTCCGTATGATTGGCAATATTACCGAGCATACCCAGGATTTTGGTGATGTTATTGGTTACGAAAACCATTCGGGTCAGACTATTCTGGATGATCCTTCCCTGGCTTGGGGCCGGGTAGATTCACAAGGCATGGGCAATAATGGTGAGGATGGCACCGAGGGGGCCCGGTATAAGAACGTGATTGGTACTTATCTGCATGGATCCCTCCTTCCTAAGAACCCACGGGTTGCCGATTTCCTCATTCGGCAGGCAGCCATTAATCGATATGGATCTTTCAAGCCATCGGGAGATCAGGCTCAGGCTGAAGAGTTGGAAAGACTGAATAATCTTGCTCAGAAGGCAAGGAAATCAGCCATGGCCCGGCCCCGCTAACCCAGCTAATTCCTCGCCCTAGCCCCGATTCTAATCCCAGTTGCTGGTACGGGAAGTCGGTCGGCTGGTAGATCTGGTAGAGGCCGAAGATGACTTTGGAACTGAGGTAGATGACGTGGTGACCGACGTATCAGGCTGAGAAGGAGCAGAATCCTGATCTTGTGGGGATTGTGGGGACTGGCCTTTGGATTTTTTCTTAAAGAAGCCGGCCCAAGAGCGGTGTTTTTTCTTTGATGACGGGGTCTTGGTCTGTGAGTCAGGAACGGTGCCTTTATAGTCAGCTTTTGCCCTGTGGCCGGTCTTCGTTTGAGTCAGGTAGTCCACAATGCCTGCAATAAGAAGAGCCGCTCCACTGATCACAGCTGTAATCCAATACCCCCTGGGCACTCGGAATGCGGGGATGATTAAGGTTTCCACCAGAAGGACTAGCCCGACAATAAACATGGGGGTATCGGCAAAAATAGCGCTTCCGCTCAAATACATTATTCCCACTAAGGCGCTGATGAGCAGGCAGTTCATTATGCCGGTTCCATAGCTGTTGAAATTGTACTGGGCTGCTACTGTATTGAATGCGAGCTCGCAGAAAAGGAAGGCCACTGCCCAGGTTAGGGCCCAAATTCTCGATCCATGAATAATATGATGAGCCAGGCGGGGATCGTCACGGAATCTGTGTGACTGACTGACCCCATAGCCAATAATGATGGAAAAAATAACCGACAGGGAAATGCAGATAATGCATAAAACATATCCCCAACTTGCCGGGTGCCCATAATTATCGGTGGAAAAAGCCAGAATGCCAAAGCCCAGAAGCCAGAGGAAAGCCCAGAAAAAATAATACATCCACGTGGGCAGGCTGAAAACAGTTCGCTGGGCAGAAGGGCGGTGGCTGTCTTCCTGTCCAGAATCGGTCTGATGTCCGTCGGGGGCCGGGTCGGTCATGATTCCTCCTTAAAGTTAATCTATTGCCATCATATCTTATTGACTTCATATACTGCTGGGACCAGATATGTCTGTCTCTATGCCCTGGGAATCCCTAAACTGGAGAAGAGTGAAAGCCAGATAGAGAACTGCATAATCGTTGAGATTCCGGGGATTATAGCCGGTCAATCTGGCTAGACGGTTTAGCTGATTCTGAACTGTATTTTTATGCAGAAAGAGACTGTCCGCAGTATGAATAATGCTCCCATTGTTTTTAGTATATTCTGAAAACAGGCGCTGGGCTGCCTTAATGCGGTCAGGCATGAGATTCCCCAGTACCCGGCTAATCAGACGATCCGCCTCCCGCCTGGATAGGTGGGAAGCTACCAGGCCCAGATCCAGTTGATCATACCAGAGCCTGTTTCCCTGCCCTTTGAACTGCGCCCACCGTGCTGCATCCTCTGCTTGGCGGTAAGCTATAGGGAAGTTATCAAGCCCGCAAAAGGGCTGGCTGATGCCAATCACCGGCCTCGAGTCGCCCGGAAGAAGGGCCTGCTTCAGGCGGTTTGCCAAGGCTGAAGCAAGCTCCTCCGCACCGCTGCTCGTGTCCTCCTCTCGGTATTGAAGGAAAAGGTCAAACTCCTGGGCGGCTAAGGTAAAAAAATACTGTTTGTGCAGATGGGGAAAATCCTGAGACAAGCAGAGGTCAATGGCCTGAAAGGCCTGATCCTGCAGGCTTCTGGAACCGGTCGTGCTACATAGGCCTAGGATGCAGATGTAGTCTTGCTGCACATCCACATTCAGATTACCGGCCAAATAGGTGATTAGAGCCTTATCGGGAGGCGACTGCACAATGGCTGTTGTCAGGCTTGCCATAAGCAGACGGCGATCGTATCTGGCCAGGCGCTCATAATTTTCCATCACCAGGATTTCAGTCATCTTTTTGAGAACGGTCCCAAACGGTTCCACCTCCTGCCTTTTCCCAGTGATACCAATAACAGCAACGACTTCCTGGTTGAAGATGACAGGTACATTGATCCCATTCCTCGCGCCCCGGTACTGGTGATTGTCGTCAACCGCTATTGCCCGGTTCTCCTTGGCAGCAAGAAGGGCAGCCTCATGTTTGCTTCCTACCCGTGAAGGGTCAGTGCTGGCAATGCAAATCCCGTTTGTATTGAAAAAGTTGATGTTGTGGCTGACGGCATCCTTGATATTCTCTACTATAGTCTGGGCTATTCTGGCATCAATTTCCATAAAAAATAGTATACATAACAATTTTTACTAGAGCCAGGTATAGATTATCGTTCTCAGGAACATTGTGTGATCCATGCCACATGAGTCATAATAGGAGAGCAAAGGGAATAATTGTAAGGAAAAGACAGAGGAATCTGTAAATGATTTTCTTCTTTCCGTTCTTTTCCTTGATTTTTCGCCTAGTGCCGATTCGAAGATGTTTCGGCGGAAAGGGTACATGTACTATGACCATTACTTTAGCCTGGTGGGCCGCCCTGATAGGTCTGGCTCTAGCCATTGTCCTCATTTTGATGAAACTTAATCCCACCTATTCCCTTCTGTTGGGAACGGTAATAGGCTGCTTGATTGGCGGGGCTGGCTTCACGGGAACCGTCACCATTGTTGTCCAGGGTGGTCAGAGCGTGATGGGAACTATCATTCGCGTCCTGGCTGCCGGAGTCCTGGCCGGTGTCATGATGGAATCCGGGGCAGCTACGCAGATTGCCCGAACCATTGTTTCCAAATTTGGGGAGAAGCTGGCTATTTTTTCCCTGGCTTTCGCAACCATGATTATTTGTGCTGTGGGTGTTTTTATCCCTGTAGCTGTTTTGATTGTGGCTCCCATAGCCATCGAAGTCGGTTCCCGGTTGGGAATTTCCAAGCTGGCTCTTTTGATAGCTCTGTCAGGCGGCGGTAAAGCTGGGAATATCATCTCTCCCAACCCTAACACCATTGCAGCTGCATCCGGATTCAGCTCAAAATCAGTAACTATTCAGCCTTCTCAAGTCATGGTAGGGAGCCTGCTGCCTGCCCTCTGCGGCCTAATAATGGCTGTTTTTCTGGCAACCCTGATGAAGAAGAGGGGAACAATTGTGCAGATGTCGGATCTTCAGGAGAAAACCGGCAAAGGTGGAACTTCTCAGGCAGGTAGCTCGCAGTCTTCCGATTCTGCCGAAAAACTGCCCTCGATTGGTACCTCCCTGGTTGCTCCTATTGTTGCCGTTGTTCTTCTGTTGATTAACCCTGTTGGCTCACTGCTGCACATCTCTCTGCTGGAAAAATTCCAGGTGGATGCCATGTACATTCTTCCCTTTGCGGCCTTGGTGGGTATGGTAGCCATGGGTCAGGCCAAGCACGTTCTTGCTTATACCAAAGCAGGCCTTGGCCGGATGGTTGATGTAGTTCTGATTCTTATTGGTGCCGGTGCTATTGGTGCCCTCATTACCAATTCCAACCTCCCCCAGCAGATTGTCTGGCTGATCAACCACATGGGCGTTCCCGGTACCCTGCTTGCCCCCATTGCTGGTATTCTCATGGCCGCTGCCACGGCTTCCACTTCTACTGGTGTCATTCTGGGAAGTCAAGCTTTTGGCGGGTCTATCCTCTCCTTTGGCACTAGCCGCCTGGCTGCTGCTATTACCATGCAGGCCGGAGCGACTGTCATTGATGGGCTTCCCCAGGGCAACTACTTCCATGTGACCGGCAATGCGATGAATATGGATTTGAAGGAACGTATGTCTGTAGTTCCTTTTGAAGCCTTGGTAGGTCTGACAATGACTATTGTGGCCACACTGATGTATATCGTCTTCTGAAAAATCTAGAAGGATCACTCTGGAAGGCTTGTTTTTCAGAGAAAGTACGATGCGCTGTAAATGAAGTAACAATAAAGGACCTATTATGAAAATCATTATTGCCCCTGATTCTTTTAAGGGGAGTATGACAGCTCAGGAAGCTGCTGATGCTATGGAGGAGGGGGTACGCAAAGCCCTTCCCGACGCTGAGATTATCAAAGTTCCTATGGCAGATGGGGGAGAGGGGACGGTGCAATCCCTGGTTGATGCTACCGGGGGCCAGATTATTACTGCCCCTGTCACCAATCCCTTGGGTGTTGAAGCGGAAGCAGCTTATGGCATTCTGGGGGATGGGACCAGCGCTGTGATTGAGATGGCGGCTGCCAGCGGTATTCAGTTTGTAAATTCTGAAACCAAGAATCCACTGATTACCACGACCTACGGGACTGGCCAACTGATTACAGATGCCCTGGACAGGGGAGTCACAGAAATTATTGTAGGTCTGGGTGGGTCGGCGACCAATGATGGTGGTGCTGGAATGGCTCAAGCTCTGGGGGTCCACCTCTTGGATGCAGCCGGCAGGGAGCTTCCTTTTGGCGGTGCGGCTTTGGCTGATTTAGCTTCGGTGGACTGTTCCGGTATTGACCCCCGTCTCAAGGATGTTCGTATTCGACTGGCCAGTGATGTGACCAACCCTCTGACCGGGGTTCGGGGAGCTTCAGCTGTTTTTGGACCTCAAAAAGGGGCGACTCCTCACATGGTGGAACAACTGGACCGCGCATTAAGCCATTATGCGCAGATTATTCATGATCAGTTGGGCAGGGATGTTCAGACAGTTCCTGGGGCTGGAGCTGCCGGTGGATTGGGAGCTGGTTTCCTGGCTTTTACTGATGCGGTTATGCAGCCAGGAGTCGCAATTGTTGTTGAGGCGACACGATTAAAAGATAAGGCAGTTGGGGCCGATATCTGCATCACTGGCGAGGGCGGTATTGATTATCAGACTCAATATGGAAAGACTCCCATGGGAACAGCCCAGGCGGTAAAAGAGGTCTCGCCCGACTGTATGGTAGTGGCTATTGCTGGTTCTGTAGGAGAAGGGATCGACCAGTTGTATGGCCTGGGGATCGATGCCATTTTTGGAATCCTCCCCGGGGCATGCACCCTTCAGGAAGCACTTGTCTGTGCGAAGACGAATGTGTCTAGGACTACAGAAAATATTATCCGGCTGATTGCTGGCCGGCAGTAGGCATCTCTTAGCACAAGCACTTCCTGACATAAGCATCTCCTGGCGAGAAGTGTGCATAAGGCCGCTGAGCATATGGCCGCTGGCTGGCAAAACTAGGTTCTTTCTAGGCTGCTGGCCGGCGGCCATCGTTCTTCTGCCTTTACTCCAGCTCAAAGGCACCGGTATACAGCTGGTAGTACTCGCCCTTTTCTTCCAAGAGCTGGTCGTGTGTTCCACGTTCAATAATCCTGCCGTGATCCATCACCATAATGACATCTGAATTACGAACGGTAGATAGGCGGTGGGCAATGACGAATACGGTCCGTCCTTCCATGAGGGCATCCATGCCTGCCTGCACAATCTGTTCAGTTCGGGTATCAATCGAGCTGGTGGCTTCGTCCAGAATCATAACCGGAGGATCGGCAACCGCTGCACGAGCAATGGAAATCAGCTGTCTCTGCCCTTGAGACAGTCCGCTTCCATCCCCCTGGAGAACGGTATTATAACCATGAGGGAGCATGCGTATAAAGCTATCTGCATTGGCCAGTTTAGCCGCAGAAATGCACTCATCATCGGTGGCATCCAGCTTTCCGTACCGAATGTTGTCTATAACGGTTCCAGTAAAAAGATTGACGTCCTGAAGGACAATCCCCAGAGATTGGCGCAGATCACGCTTATTGATATCTTTAATATTGATCCCGTCATAGAGAATAGACCCGCTGTCAATATCGTAGAAACGATTGATGAGATTAGTGATGGTTGTTTTCCCTGCTCCTGTCGCCCCAACCAGGGCAACCTTTTGACCAGGTTTGGCGTAGAGGGAAATATCATGAAGGACCTCGTGACCAGGCTCATAGGAGAATCTGACATCATTAAAGCGAATATCTCCCCGCAGCAACGTGTAGGCAGAGGCTTCTTTCCTGGAAGACCCTCCGGCCAGGGCTGCTATGGAGCTGGCCCGAGCTTCATCGATACGGCTAGACTTGTTGGCAGCTACGGTAACATTTGCCACATCTTTATTGACACGGACTCCCGCAGGAACTCTCCAGGCCCACTTATCAGTGTGGTGAGCAGCCTGGGTGATAGTTCCATCCTCTGCAACATGAGCTTTGATGAGGGTGACCTCACCAGAGTTGGACTCAGGCTTTTCATCCAGAAAATCGAAGATTCGTGAGGCTCCTGCCAGGGCCATGAGGACAAAGGAGAACTGGTTGGAAATCTGCCCGATGGGGTTGATGAAGCTCCGGGACAGGGTGAGGAAAGAAACAATTCCTCCAATAGTCAGGGCTGAGGACCCGGTCAAACTGAAATTATGGAAATTGCTCAGGGCTGCCCCTGCTCCCACAATAGCTACTAGAACATAAAGGAGATACCCCATGTTACCCACCACAGGCATAGTGATATTGCCAAAGTAATTGGCCTGGGATGAGGCATCATACAGGGTTGAATTTTTCTGATCAAAGGTTTTTTGAGTAGCTTCTTCATGGGTAAAGACCTTGATGACCTTCTGCCCATTAATTGCTTCCTCAATGAATCCATTAACATCACCCAGTTCCTGCTGCTGTTTGACGAAGAATTTTCCGCTGGCAACAGCGAGCTGGCGAATAACAACCAGGAGGAGGAGGGCAAAGAGAACGACGAAAGCGGTGAGGGGAACGCTGATAATCAACATGGCAACAAAGGCAGCTGCTACGCTCATGATTGAGGAAAACATTTGGGGCAGGCTCTGGGAAATAGCCTGGCGCAGAGCATCCGTATCGTTGGTGTAGAAGCTCATGACATCACCGTGAAGGTGAGTGTCAAAATATTTGATGGGCAATGTCTGCTGATGGGTAAACATATCATCGCGAATAGTTTTGAGAACTCCCTGCTCAACCTTAACCAGGATCCGGTTATAGAAGAGGGTACAAAAAGCGCCCACCAGGAAAATGGCAGCCATTACTGACAGTCCCTGGACCAGGGGCATGAAGTTGGGGTGATCTTTGCCAATCAGCGGCAGGATGTAAGAATCAATCAGTTTCTGGAGGAACAAACCCATGGCAGCATTGGCTGCCGCACTGATGATTATGCAGACAATCACCATTATTATTTGCCAGTTATAAGCAAAGACGTACTTGAGAAGACGGCTCAGAGTCCCTTTCCGGACTTTGACTCGCCCTCTTCCCGGGGCTTTTTCCCCTAATTCTTTTGTTTGAGGAGCTGACATGTTTTTCTCGTTCTTTTCTTGATTAGTCTTTGTATGTGTTTTATTCTCCATCATCAATCACCCCGGACTGATTTTGAGATTTGTAGATGCTGCGGTATTCGTCTGATGTGCGCATAAGCTCTTCGTGAGACCCCTGAGCGGCTATGGATCCACCCTCCATCATGATGATTTTGTCTGCATTTTCAACGGAAGACAGGCGCTGAGCAATGATAATGATGGTGGTATCGGGAATTTCTGTAGCAAAAGCCTTGCGGATCAGGGCATCTGTTTTAGTGTCCACAGCTGAAGTGGAATCATCAAGAATGAGAATCTTAGGCTTCTTCAGCAGGGCCCGGGCTATGCACAGGCGTTGCTTCTGGCCGCCGGAAACATTGCTTCCTCCCTGTTCCAGATAGGTGTCGTATTTGTCGGGGAATCCTTGAATAAACTCATCGGCTTGAGCCAGTTTGGCTGCGTGGATGACCTCTTCATCGCTTGCTTGAGGGTTGCCCCACTTGAGGTTTTCTTTAATGGTTCCGCTGAAAAGAATATTTTTCTGCAGGACCATGGCGACTTCCTTCCTCAGGGTATCGAGCGAATAGCCTTTGACATCTACTCCGCCTACCTGTACATTTCCTTCCGAAGAGTCGTACAAACGGGGGATAAGCTGGACCAGGGAAGACTTGGATGAACCTGTTCCTCCCACAATTCCCAGTGTAGACCCGGAAGGAATGGTCAGGTTAATATCGGAAAGAACAGGTTTTTCTGATTCCTTGTTATAGCGGAAGGTGACATGGTTGAAGCTGATAGAACCATCTGCTACAGCAGGTACCGGATTCTCAGGGTTGGTAACAGTGCTTTCTTCCTTAAGAACAGCAGCAATACGGCCGGCTGAAGCACGAGATATTACCACCATGATGAAGATCATAGACAGCATCATCAGCGCCATCAGGATTTGAAGAGTATAGGTAAACAAACTGGTCAGGTCTCCGGTTGTTAAACCTAGTGCTTCATTATTTCCCGAAGCCACAATCTGGTGGGCTGCCATCCAGCTGAGCAGAAGAACGGTCCCGTAAATCGCTAGCTGCATGACCGGCATGTTCCAGGCAAGTTTCAGCTCAGCTTTAACAAAATAATTGTAGATACGCTGAGAAACGCTCTTAAACTTAGTCTCTTCATAGTTTTCGCGGGTGAAGGACTTCACTACCCTGACCCCCAACAGATTTTCTTCCACATCGCTGTTCAGCCTGTCATATGTGTGAAAAACCTTAACAAATATGGGGTGGACAGTGAGTCCAATGGCTATCAGTATAAAGCCAAGAAGAGGAGCGACTACCAGAAAGATAAAGGAGATGCTGTGGCTGATGCGGAAGGCGAAAATCCAGGCAAAAATAATCATCAGAGGAGCTCGGAAGGCTATCCTGATCAACATTTGGTAAGCGTTCTGAACATTGGTCACATCGGTAGTCAATCTGGTGACCAGGCTGCCGGTAGAGAAATGGTCGATGTTGGTGAAGGAGAAACTCTGCACCTTGGTAAAAAGATCGTGACGTAAATTCTTCGCCAGGCCTGAAGATGCCACGGCTGCGGTACGGCCTGCTCCGACTCCAAAGGTCAGAGAAATCAAGGCTACAACTATCAGTAAGGAGCCCCATTTCCATACTTCGCCCATATTTTTTCCCTGAATGCCACGGTCTATCAAAACGGCCATGAGAGTAGGGATGAGCAGTTCCATGGCTACTTCTCCTGCCACCAGGAGAGGGGTTGCCCAACTGTACTTTTTGTAGTCCCGAATACTGCTGAAAACCACCTTAAAATCTTTCAGCGAGCCGCCTTCGTCGCTACCATAACGGTGTTCCTCTTCCTCTTCCAGCCGTTCCTCAGTTTGGGTAATGTCGTTGTATTCAGCTTGCTGCTTCTGTGAGAGCATGTGCCCTTGAACGTCGCTGCCGGCTGCTGAATCTGCTTTTTCAGCCTCATCAAGGGCTGTTTGTGCAGGATCATACTGGCTGACTGCCATGAATTCACCTCTGTCTTGTGTGTACTCTTTTAATTCTTCTTGTCTATTTCCTTGAGGTTGTCAAGCATCTTTTGCATAGTTTGCGCTGCCAGAGAGCTGGTGCCGTCATCAATTCCCTTCATCATCTGATCCTCAATTTCCTGAGCGACCTCAGTGAAATGGGCTACAAAAGCCTGTGATTTTTTTGTCAGATGAAGAGCATTGCTGCGCCCGTCTCTCGTTTCGCTGTCCCTGGTCAGGAGACCTTTTTCCTCCATGAGGGTGATGACCCTGCTACAGGTTGAGCGAGTGATGGAGAACTTGCTTTTTATATCTGACTGGTACGTTTCCAAGCCGTGTTCATTGTTATGGGCAATGAACAGGATGATGCGGGCATTGACCCCGGACACCTCTCCTGTTGCTTTATCCAAGGTCCGGTTAAGGACATGGTTCAGCACATGAACCGCAAAGACAAAACTGGTTGTTTTTGTCTCAACGGCAGTCGGCGGATATGCCTTGTATTCCGGCATGCCTGTGGGGGGCAATGACATGGTTCCTTCCCTAGTCGTGATGTGTACAATGATAACTGTAACACTTATGTTGTATATGCAACATGCCCACGATGTCCTTGTCTCACAAAGCGAAATTCTTCTTTTCTGGTCCGGTCCTCTACTTATAGGACTAGAATCGTGTATACGTCTGCGGGGGAGTAAACCCGCAGGAAAAAAGCCTAAGATGATAGCCGAAGGAGGCAATTATGGCAGACGTGAATCTTGATTCCCTCGCTCAGGGTGCCCGTGATATTTTCTTAGCGGGAGTCGGCCTAGCGGCTACGGGAGTGGACAAGAGTAAGGAAATTATTGATGCTCTGGTGAAAAAAGGTGAAATTACGGTAGAGCAGGGGAAAAATCTGAATACGGAGCTGTCCCGCAAAGCAAAAGACAAGGCAACAGATGCTATTTCTGATGCCCAGGATCGCCTTCTGCGGGTACGGCTGGCTGCCATGAGTGATCAAGAGCGGCAGGAATATGTTGCTAAGGTATCCCGTCTTGCTGTGGATCTGAGTAAAAAGAAAGATTCTCAGGAATCTGCCGACAATAAAGAATCCGGCCGTCAGGCAGCTGATGGAAAGACAACAGATAAGGCTCATGACTCTGCTACTGATGATCAGGCAGCAGGAGCAGATAAGTAAAAGATGACTTCCGAGCAGTTAGATTCTCAGCAGCCTTCTGATTCTGCTGATGCCGGGCAGACGGATGCTCAGATGGCGGATAAGCCGGTTTCGGATGATCAGGCAGCAGACATATCGTCCGCTGCCTGGTCTCAGAACCGCCGTCAGGGAAGAGCCAAAAGGCTGGCGCAAATCGCGGGAATAACTCATAAGTATGATATTCCCCGAAGTATGACTCCGGCTAAACTCCGCATGGCTCTGGAAGAGTTGGGCCCTACCTTCGTTAAAGTAGGGCAGATTCTTTCCATGCGATCAGAAATTCTTTCCGAGGAATACTGCAATGAATTGGCTAAGCTGAAATCTGATGCCGATCCTATGCCCTTTAATCTGGTGAAGGCCACAGTGGAGCATGAGTATCACTGCCCGATAGACAAGGTATTTTCTTTTATTGACCCCCAACCTTTAGGATCTGCTTCTCTGGCTCAGGTGCACAGGGCGACTTTGATTACAGGGGAAGATGTTGCCATTAAAGTCCAGCGGCCTGGTGTAAAGGAGACCATGGCCCAGGATATTGAGATCATTCGTTTTGTCGCTAATGCTGCGACGAAAATAGCCTCTCAGAACAGTCAGATTATTGATTTTATGGGTGTGGTAGATGAGCTCTGGGAAACTTTCCAGTCGGAAACCGATTTTACAGTAGAAGCGAAAAATCTCCAGGAGTTCAAAGCCTTCGCTAATGATTATGCTTATATGGACTGCCCTCGTCCCTACATGCACCTGTGTACCCAGCACATTGTGGTCATGGATTATATTGATGGCATTCCTATTTCTGATTTCGCAGCTCTGCGAAAAGAGGGGTATGATCTTGAAGAAATCGGCACCAAACTGGTGGATAATTATGCCACTCAAGTTCTCGATAAAGGTTTTTTCCATGCCGATCCCCATTCAGGCAATATCATCATTCGTGGCGGTCAGATAGTTCTGATTGATTTGGGCATGGTAGGCCGTATCAGTTCAGAGATGCGGTCCATTCTTAGACAGATGATTTTTGCTGTTCCTCGCAAGGATTCGGTGACCTTGGAGGAGGGTCTGCTGCGTCTGGCTGATATTTCTTCCAGCGGTCAGCAGGTGGATAATGCTGCTTTGCTGGCAGATATTGATCTAATCATCTCTGATTTTGGGACTGTTGATTTAAATGATCTAGATATAGGCAAATTCATTATGTCTATGATGCAGTTGGCGTCTCGCAACAAGCTTAAACTTCCTGGCTCCATCACCACAGTTGCCCGTAGTCTGGTGACTCTGGAAGGACTAGTGAATCAGCTGATGCCTCAGGCAAACATTATTGATATTATTACGTCCCATGTGATTTCTTCAGTGAAGCCAGCAGACTATGTGAAACAGGAAGCCACAAAGCTTGGTCTGGAGTCGCAGACTGCTCTTTATGGGGCTTTGAACGCCATGACAGAGGCGGGAACCGCTGCCCGCATGCTGACTCGGGGACAGCTGAAAACTAATCTGGAATTGGTCGGCTCAGAGGAACCTCTGCGACAGTTGTCTTTCATGGTCGATCGCCTGACTATTGCCTTAATTGTTGTGGGCCTTTATGTAGGTTCTTCCATTGTCTACTTTGCCCGTATTAAGCCCGTGGTCTTCGGCATACCTGTCATTGGATTTATGGGATATATTGTTGCTTTTGTTCTTTCCTGCTGGATTGTTATTGATATTATGCGCAAAAACAGAGATTTAAAGCGGAAAGGGAAGACTAAGTAGAATAAGTAGAACAAAAATAGCCCAGAGTGGCACACAGCCTGGTGCTGTAGCTGTTTTTCTATTCTTCCAGTCTTCTATTCTTCCAGGCTGTGGCTATTAACTATTGAATGAGCATTGTATGGCTATTGCAGCTTGTTTACTGAGCGATGAAATCAAGGAAAGCTGCAGCCTGATCAGCAACAGCCTTCTTGTCACTGTCGCTTAATATCAGGTTCCCGGTCTGCCATGATTCCCCGCTGAGGGCAATACCGGCAACAGGATCAGCCATAACCTTCATGCCAATAAATTCGCCCAGCTCTTTAGCCTTTTCAATTACTGCGGCGCCGGCAGTATTGCCAGCTGCGGAACTGATAGTTAGTTTGGCTCCCTGGGTGGAAGCGCTTTCCATGACACCCTGCTCGGTGGCACGGGACATCCAGTCAAGCAGATTCTTCACGAGGCCAGGGTAGGAATCGTTGTACTGGGGGGTCACTACCCAAATGCCATCAGCGGCATCAAAAGCTGCTCGGGCTTCCTGCACAGATTCCGGAGCGGGGAATTCCTCATCTTGGTTGAAAAGAGGCACATTCCTATAATCCAGGAAGCTTACCTCTGCTCGGTCTCCAATTTCTTTGACAATGGCGTCAGCCAGCTGACGATTGTAAGAATTCGTGCGGTTGGAACCAACAACCATGAGGATCTTTGCCATGGGGATCTCCTTTACAGATCAAAATAAGTAAGATTGTGTTTGCGGCTGCGAGCGGCCGGTCAAGCCGGGCCGATCCATATGAGGCAACAAAGGGAAGGAAGCATTATTCCATTTTTCGCTGTGACCTAGCCCACAGACAGATTCTCCTCCTATTCTGTAGTGTCCTATTCTGTAGTGCCCTGTAGAATCAAGGCGAAAGGAAACTGGCTGCCTATCATTCGTTTCCCTCGGATGTCTTCCCAGTGATTCACTGCGGGCAGCTTTCCCTGATCACTTCCAGGAGGATTATGGTGGAAATGGCACAGTATGGCCCTCAGGCCGTCTTCTTCGATATGGATGGAACCATCATCAATTCTGAACCTTTGTGGGCTCAGTCGGAGCGAGCCATCATGAAGAAGTATGACATTGCCTGGCCGGCCGGTCTGTCCGCCAGACTTCAAGGCACTTCTCTGGCGTATGTGGCTCAGGCTCTCATTAATCTGGGACTTCCCCTCAGTCAGGAGGAGACCATTGATGCCATGGTATCTTATGTGCATCAGCGGGAAGCAGTTCAACTTCCCTGGATTGACGGTGCCCAGGAGTTTATTGGCAGAATTCATCAGGCTGGGATTCCTTGTCTTTTGGTGACCGGCTCTCCCAGAATTTTGGTTGAAAACCTGGTTTCTCAGACACCGGAGGGCACTTTTGCCGGTTTCATTTGTGATGATTCCCTGCCTGATAACCGGAAGAAGCCTCTGCCAGATCCTTATTTTGCTGCAGCAAGTCTGCTGGGGATTGACCCTGAGGATAAGAAAAGTATGGGCCGCTGCCTGATTTTTGAAGATTCTGCTCCTGGTCTCAAATCCGCCAGTCAGACCGGAGCCGTTGTGGTCAGGAAAATTGGGGAGACTAGCACAGCCTTTGCTGAAGAAGGGGGACAATTTATGTCTGTCAGCAGTTTTGAGGGGATGAGTGTGGATGATACAGCCCTGATTATGCGTGAAGCCCATGAAGCTGGTTACGTTCATTAAGTGGTTGGTTGGTGATCCGGTCTGAATCTTCCTACCCCGTCCGTAGCCGAAAAACCTGGCATATTATCGTCTCATGGTACCCTACTTTTTACCCCACATGTTCAGCATGCTTGAACATGTTTCTGCACGTTTTAATCTTTGATGCCTATAGGAAAAAGATGCTCACAATGGTGGAATATAACCGAGAAAAGCATAAAATTGGCTTTTAAAGCAGGCTCGTATAAAACCTTTGAGTGGAGGTAAGGGGACTCGAACCCCTGACCCTCTGCTTGCAAAGCAGATGCGCTACCAGCTGCGCCATACCCCCAAGGATTTGCTATTACTCAGCAAAGTGGGCCCAGGAGGACTTGAACCTCCGACCTCATCCTTATCAGGGATGCGCTCTAACCAGCTGAGCTATGGGCCCATCTATGCGATTATAGGGATTAATCCGGCTATCACCGCACAAAGAGTCATACTACAACCACCTCTGGAACAGGTCAACTCCATTCGTAGTCGCGGTGTGTCACAATAAAAGCATGATATGGGGGCACGGGAATCACCAAAATTGGGATAGAAATCGGAAGTCTGAGCTGCAATCTGGCCAAAAACGAGGCGGAGAGTCTGGTAAAAGAGTGGAATCTGATCCGACGTTTACCCTTAAGACTCGCGATGGTAGTGACGGCCTGACCCATCGTGACAGTCTTACAAGCAGCATGGGTCTCGAAGATCGTGAGGGGCTTAAAGGGATTGAGGGACTTGAGGGCCAAGAAATCAGTCTCATCCGCCGTGCTGGTAATAAGAATATGTATCTGAGGGTCAAGCCTCCCCTGGGCCGTATTGTAGTAACTGCCCCTCTCAGAGCTTCTGAAGATTCCATCCGAGAATTTATCAGCCTGCATCAAGCCTGGATTGATAAGCAGATGGCTCTTTTTCACCAGGCGCAGACTCGTGATCCAAGCCGGGGGGATGATTGTGGATTTGCTGGAGAACCTTACCCTTGTCTTCTTCCTGTCAGTCAATGGGACTCAGAGGAAAAGGAAACTGCCAGGCAGCGCCTGGCTCCCATAATTGACTACTATCTGACTGCCTATACAGCTCTGCTGGGTCGAGCCCCTTCAACTGTTACCCTGCGTCTGATGACATCGAGGTGGGGATCTTGCACTCCGACGACAGGGAGAATCCGTTTCAACCTTGCCCTGTCTGTCCTTCCCAACGATCTGATTGAGTATGTGGTGGTGCATGAGCTGACCCACTTGTATGAAAAAGGCCACGGAGAAGGTTTCCGTGGCCGTATGAACAGATATCTGCCCGATTGGAGGAGAAGGAGACGAGAGCTTAATCGCTGTATCCTTTACTAGCACCTCCTGTTTAAGAGTCAGTTTTACCGGGCTGAGCTGCCAGTATCACTGCCGCCTAAAGTGGTGGTATTCTGCGCTTCCTGAGCAGAAACCATGGAGTTGGTCATCTGGGTAAAGAGTTCTCCGTAACCTCCGGGAGTAGATGCAGGCAGGACAACAGTCTTGGCATTCTTGGATTCGGACAGGGATCGCATCACATCAAGATACTGATTGAACAAAACCACATTATTGACCTCATCGATATTCATGCCCACAGCCTGCAGGCTCTTGATTTGGTCAACAATACCATTGGCAATCTCACGTCGGTAGTTCGCCTGTCCTTCACCCTGGAGGCGGGTCCGCTCAGCTTCCGCAGCTGCCTGAGTCTCAATGGCAATACGATTGGCTTCTGCCCGTTCGCGGGTAGCCTCTTTTTCCCTCTGAGCTGCGTTGATAGAATCCATGGCAGCCTTCACCTGGTTGGAAGGATCGATAGAGGTGATCAGGGTTTTGACAACAGTAAAGCCAAAACGAGCCATTTCGGCCCCCACTGTTTTTTGAACATCAGAGGCAACATCATCCTTGCGGGCAAAAGCATCGTCAAGGGTCAGCATAGGAATAGCGCTCCTTAAAGCATCTTCCATGTAGGAACGCAGCTGTCCGGCAGGGTCTTGCAGCTCATAATAGGCTTTAGCAACATTCTGAGCTTCAACCCGGAACTGAGTAGAGACCACAACGGTTACGAAAACGTTATCCAAGGTTTTGGTTTCTACCTTGACCATGAGTTGATTGACTCTGAGGCTGGTCTTGGTGGCAATCCGGTCGACAAAAGGGACTTTCACATGGATACCGGCACCACTGACCTTTAGAAACTTACCGAAGCGCTCAATAATGTAGGCTCTTTGTTGGGGAACAACGTACAGTCCTGATAAAAAGACCCACAAAACAAGAACAAGAATAATAATTAGAGTTACGAGGCCGCCCATAGAAACTCCTTTTTCTCAGTTTTAGCGGTTGTTTTTAGTATACAAAAAGCCTTGTAGAAATACAAGATATATTCCTACAAGGCCTATTGGAGAGAATCTCTCTTTGCGCCAGACTTTATGCCAGATGGGCACGCATGAACCAGAGGAACTTTTCCAGGGCCTGAACGTGGTCCTGAATTATGTTGGAACTAATCACATCGAGCTGGTCCAATTCTGCGATAGCTTTGCGGTCATTTTCGATGAAGGAGACATAATAAGTAATCAATGCCTGCAAATAATCGGCAGTATCCAGAGAACCTTTGGCATTGAAGGTTTCCCAGGTGCGATTTGCTACAATACCGTCGGCCCGTCCATCTGACCAGCCTCCCAGCTGTGAGATGCGCTCGGCTGTTTCATCTGCCTGTCCCAGGACAGAATCAACTTCTGGATCCAGCATTTCATGCACGGCAATAAAGTTCTTACCCTTCATATTCCAGTGTGCATGCTTGAGGATAAGGCCTGCTTCCTGCTCCTGGCTGAGACGATTCTGCAAAATAGCAATAATCTTCTGGCTGGTCTCTTCATCCAAGCCTGGATTTGTATAATTAAGTTCCATGCTAAACCTCCGTATATTCTTATTCTCCGGATTGTATTGGTTGCAGTAAGGACAACCAGATGTCACAGAAGGGAATTCCGGTTCAGCCGGTCGAATTCCTCTTTTGTTGGATAGATCACATTTTAGAACGGCGGATCTGAATGGTTTGAATACGGCGATCATCCATGGCTGTAATGGTCATGGTAAATCCGCTGTTTCCGGAAGCAGAGGGGTCTGTTTCGGCCGTATCATGGGCATCCCGATCTGGACCAGATATCTGCAGTTCCTGGCCAACATAGCCGAGTTGGCCACTGTGAGCCTGCATATATCCGGCCAGGGTTTCATAGGGTCCGTCCTCCAGCTCGATCCCGGAAATATCGGCAAAGTCTTCTAGGGTCATTCCTCCCTCAACATCCAAAGCCCCATCTTTGAATGCGGTAGCCGGTTTTCCCTGTTCCCGATCCGGCAAATCATACTCATCCCGAATATCGCCCACCAGTTCTTCGGTCATATCTTCCAAAGTAACAATACCGTCGGTGCCGCCGTACTCATCAATAACAATTGCCAGATGAATTCCCCGCTTGCGCAGAAGACTTATGGAGGGAAGTATCTTTGACGTGCCGGGAAGGCTAATTCCTTCTCTGACCACATCAGCAACTGTACGGGCATGAGGGTCACGGACATCCAAAAGATCGCGGACATGGACAAAGCCCAAAACGTCATCAAAGTCCTTACCGGTGACAGGGTAGCGGGAGTAAGGCATATCGCGTACAAACTGAGCCGCCTGGTCTAGGGGTGTATCGCCGCTGAGGAAGGTAACATCAGCCCTGGGCCGCATAACCTCGGCTACAATTGTCTCTGATGCATCAAAAACATCATCCAGAATGACCCGTTCATCTTTTCCTAGTTGCTGATTAGAAGATACCAGAACCCGCAGCTCATCATCGCTGACTTCACTCTCTGTTTCATTGGGGTCAAAGCCTAAGATACGGACTAGGCCGTTGACGTTCTTGCTCAGCAGCCAGATTAAGGGGGCGCAGGCAGTAGCTATAGCATCAACTGCCGGAACCACGGCGCGGGCGATTCTCACAGGCTGTTGGAGGGCAATACGTTTAGGGGTCAGCTCAGAAATAACAATGGAAAAGTAGGAAATCAGAATGGTCAAAACAACCATTGACAGGCCGCTGGCAAAACCGGAAGGCATTCTCCAGCGGACAAACACGGGAGTCAGGTAGGGAGCGATGGCATTCGCTCCAAAGGATGCTGACAGGAAGCCAGCTAGGGTGACGCCTAATTGAACGGTAGACAGAAACCTGTTAGGATCCCGGGCTACTTTAGCCACTCTGGCCCCGCGCTCATCCTGCTGCTCTAGCTGCTCAATCTGTGAAGCCCTGAGGGAAATGAGAGCCATCTCGGTGCCCGAGAAAATCGAGCCAACCAGCATAAATATGATGATGAAAATAATGTCAAGCCATAAAGAAGACATGTTTATTCCTTATGCAGCCAATCTAGAAGCTGAGAACTTCTACCAGGCCGTTTGTCATAACATAGCGGGCACCGATAATCTTCAATTTTTCTTGAGACAGGGCCTGGCGGATCACCTCAGACTGATCAACCAGACGCTCGATCTGCATGGAAATGTGAATGCGTTCAATATCATTGGGATTGGTGATTTCTGCTTTATGCGCAATTTCAATGGTTTTTAAGGCCTGCTTCATAGTGAACGGCATGGAAGAGGTGGCTTTATCGGTTCCGATGG
The DNA here is from genome assembly GCF_001042695.1 of Scardovia inopinata JCM 12537. Lineage (NCBI taxonomy): Bacteria > Bacillati > Actinomycetota > Actinomycetes > Bifidobacteriales > Bifidobacteriaceae > Scardovia > Scardovia inopinata. The sequence goes on from NZ_AP012334.1 coordinate 180,853, forward strand.
AAGCAGCCGCCGCAGTGTCCTGAGGGTCCTGTGATACTGCATCATCCTTTTGCACTGATGCTGCGGCTTCCTGCAGAATGGAGCAGCCCTGGTGAGTTAAAACTACAATGATGCTCACATGAAGATGATCAACTGCATATTCCAGTGATTCCAGCCCGGCCTGATCGATGGTTGCTCCTGCAGTACGCACGGTAAAAAGATCGCCAAGCCCCTGATCAAAAATGATTTCTGCGGGGACCCGAGAATCAGAGCAGGTAAGGATTGCTGCCTGAGGATTTTGCCCCTGTAGTAAGGATCGCCTGGTTTCTGCGTCTTGCCAGGGGTGTTCGCTGGTTCCCTGGGCAAAGCGTTTGTTGCCTTGAAGCATACGGGTCCAGGTCCCGTTGGCTCGATTTTCCTCATTCATCTCAGAAAGGGCAGTAGTGTCTTCCCGTGAGTTTGCATTGTCTATCTGTGAAGTCATATCTCTATTATGAAGCAAGATAACGATGTCTTTACAAATCGTTGAAATTAGGCAGGTGAATGCAGATTTTTGCTTAACTACTTGTTATAATTAAACCGACTCCGGGTGTTAAGCTGACTCAGAGTATTAACTGCAATAAAATAGGAGCTACCTGCGTGTATCACAATAACCTTTCTGACTACATATGGTGGTGTGGTACTGTAACTTTTGATAAAAGTCCGCTTAATCTTTTTGACGGCATGGTCTTTTCTCAATTAGCATACGCGAATATTGAAGACCTTCCGATGAGTGATAAAAAAGAAATGACATTGCGCGAGCTTCATTCACGGCTTTATCAGACCGGTAAATTTAAAAACACCGGACTTGGAAATGCTGCTGAGGCGGAACGTTTTTTTGACCTGGTTTGCAGAAGCAAGCGCTTTTCGGGGGTTGTCCTGGAAAATTGGCAAACCACTTTCAGCTCGGAAGAGGATGAACAGTTTGTAGCAATGGCCTTCAGAACGCAGGCTAGTGAAGCTGATGAGGCTAGTGAGGCGAAGGAGGAAGGAGCACCAGTTCGATACCTTGCTTTTCGCGGAACAGATGATTCTGTTGTTGGCTGGAAAGAAGATTTCATGATCAGCTTCAGCGTAACGTCTGCTCAGAAAAAAGCATTGAAATATTTACATGATGCCCTCAGATACAATGGGTTGTACTATGTGGGAGGTCATTCCAAGGGAGCGAATCTGGCACTCTATTCAACATGTTTATGCGATGATGAGGATCGGGCACAAATTCTGAAGCCTATTTGAGTAACAATCATACGAAACTAGCAGAAGAAATTTGTGAACGAAACGGAGTTGATTTTGATGTCATCGTTGGACAAATATAAACCACTCAATGTTCCTGATAAATTCAATCGTCCTCTTCAAGCAAGGAGCTACCCAGTTGGTTATGAAGAACTCTACCTATCGTTTTACGATTTTGAACTGGTCAAAGATTTGATTGATTATTGGGGACTCTTATATTATCAACCTAAGAAGGATTCTTGAAGTATGCAGAACAATTTAGAAAACAATCCTTTAAAGGTGAAAACCACTCCGATAAAATACGATTAAAAAGGCGACTAGACAAGAAGCTAGACAGCCTTTTTTGAGGAGTTAAAAACAAAACTATTAAAAAAGATGAGTCAAAACGCTTGCTGGATGGCATTCAAACAGACGGGCTATACTCGATTGGTACTATAAAAATGAAATGGAATATAAAGTCGAATTAAATAGTCTGGACAATTTCAAGCCTAGTCAGGTGCACGCAATACATTAACAACTGTCCGTGAGCGGGGGGATATGGACAGACTAATCTCACTTGGTGGAGATATTTTTTCAGGAAGTATCCCACAGAAACAGAAATCAATGATTGGCTTTAGTTTGATTTATCGATTCCTTGGTTATTATGATTTGATAGAAGATGACGTATGAGAGTTGTAAAGAAAATTTACGAGGGAATCTCCTTCTTTCCTGATAAAAACGAATTCTGGAATCTCTACATTATCCTAATAAAGGAAAAAGAGTTTTTTTCTTAGACACTTTTGCGCGGGAAGCTGCTAACCTTGATTATCCTGCTCACTACTGATGTGGTCTGGTTTTTGTTCTTAGTGAATTCTCATTTTATGTGGGTGAAAGGATATATTAGGAACCAAGCAAGGATTGGAACTTAACTTCTTTATTTTGTTTTTAATTGCTGTTATTATATTAACACTTTACTTTGTAACACCAAAAAATACATTAAGGAGCTAGATATATATGAGTATGAATGATATAAAATTGTTTTCTAAGAAAAATATGGCCTATGATCCAACCGGCCATGATTATTTACATGCGCAAAGAGTTGCAGAAACAGCTACAAAAATCTATAGAGCGGATTATGACTCAAAAATAACAGCCGAGGGCCTTTACATTGTCGAAGCTGCCAGTTATTTACATGATACCATAGATGAGAAAATTACAATGAATATGAATACTCGGCTAAAAGAAGTGCAGGCTTTACTCGAAAAAGAAAACATCTCAACTAAGGCTAACAATGACATTTGGAACATTATTCAACATATGTCGTATTCTAAAAACATTGAACATCACTATCGGCTTTCTGACGAAGGTAAATGCGTCCAAGATGCTGATAGGATTGACGCTTTAGGCGCGATTGGAATTGCGCGCGCATTTGCCTATGGCGGCCATGCTGGTCAGGAAATATATAATCCCCGCATATTAGTCATGAAATTTAAGAATCATGATGATTACCGTAAGCACAAAGGAACGACCATTAATCACTTTTATGAAAAACTACTAAAGTTGGCGGGCTTAATGAATACAAGAACTGGAAAGGAGGAAGCGCAACGACGAACGCAATATATGTATGACTTTTTAACCGAGTTCAAAATAGAAACGGGGGCTGAAAATGAGGCATAATGACTATCTATTAGATAAACACTATTTTGAAAAAGTTACCGCACTCTTTGATAAAGGCCAAAAAAGCCTCAAAAAATTATAGTTGTCGAACATGCTGTGATTAACAGCTTAAGTTTTATGAACTATTTATGTGATCATTATCAAGTGTTCTTTATCCCCAAACCGAAAAGTATTGACCAAAAAGTTTTGAAATCCTGGTTTGTCAGTTTAGGTTAGATAGAGATCATGTGTGTTAGGTTCGAGTAAAAATCCATTCTTTAATCGAAGAAAGCTAACACGCATGGCGTATACACACCTTATCATGACTGAGTTAGCAATGATAGAAGCCTACTGGAATGCGCGTGTTCCTGTTACCCTCATTGCTCACCATCTGAAACGCTGCCGGCAAACTATTTATACCGTCATCTCCCGTTTCAAGAACGGTTCCACTGCGTACACGTATTACCAGCAGTATCAAGCAAACAAAAAGAAGTGTGGCAGAAAACTCCTGAAGATACATCCCCATCATTACGAAATGATAGTAGACCTTTTACACAAGGGATGGAGTTTCGATGTGATCACCGGAGTCTTGAACAAAGAGTTACCCTATTCTGCAAGCACGTTGTATAGGCGTGCTCAGGATGGCGTGTTTGATAAGACTACTCTTCCATGGAAAGGTAAACGCCACCGTAACGGTGTCAAAGATAAGCGTGGTGGACGCTACATTTTCCGTAGACATCTTCAAGAACGCGGTCAGCTCTTTCCCCATTATCGTAACGAGTTCGGTCACTTGGAAGGCGATACTATCGTGGGAGCTCACCACAAAAGTTGTATCCTTACCCTAGGAGAAAGACAGTCGAAAGCTATTATCGCATTAGAAACACAAGGAAGAACCGCCTGTGATATGGAGCATGCTTTAGATACGTGGATGACCGGGCTGCCTCGTCATATATTTAAGTCTATGACATGTGATTGTGGTAAAGAACTCTCGAACTGGAAAACTGTTCCCAATAAGCATAATATTGATATTTTCTTCGCAGACCCAGGATGCCCAGGACAGCGTGGATTAAACAAGAACTCAAACGGGCTCTTACGCCGTGATGGGTTGACTAAAAGGAAAGATTTCACAGGCCTATCACAAGCTTTTATTAGTAGCGTGACTCACTACCGTAATAGTATTCCTCGTAAGAGTCTAAACTATAAAACACCAATACAAGTATCAACCGAATACCCAACACACACGTCTAACTTAAACTGACAAATCAAGAATATTAATGATGCCTTTATGGCTAGTTCTGCTATTTTTGCTGTGATGGACGGCCTGCAGCTCCAATGGTTGTTAGATAGGAAGAATGTCAAATTAGCTGATTACACAGAGTACGCTATTACTGCAATTGTCCGTTCTGTCATTCCTCTCAACGGTGAATCTTCCACTTTGTGAGTCTTTCGCCTTTGAGCCTTCCGTTTTGGTACTATGTGTAAACAGGTTTCTTTGCTAGGCGAAGGTAAAAATTAGGGGGACAGTTCTGTTGAATTGCCCCCCATCATGTTTTGCTTCTTGCAAAATCAGGCAGTATTTTCAGTTGCACCTAGTCGGGTTCTGCTCTCTGCCTTAACGAATTCCTTAACGAATTCTATTTTTCTGACTCAGCAAGGCGCTTGCGGGCTGCGACAATTTCTTCCTCAGCCTTGGCAGCATTAGTCCAGTATGAGCCGGGCTTAACTTCCTTGCCAGGCTCTAAAGCCTTGTATTGATTGAAGAAATGATCAATTTCATCTTTGTGAAAATCAGAAACGTCATTGATGTCTTTAATGTTGTCAAAACGGACATCGGCGGGTACGCACAGAACCTTGTCATCGCCGCCAGCTTCGTCAACCATGTGGTACAGACCAACAGCGCGGCATTCCACTGTGCAGCCGGGGAAGACCGGCTCAGGGAGCATGACCAGGGCATCCAGAGGATCTCCATCTTCGCCCAGGGTGCCGTCAATATATCCATAGTTATCGGGATAAACCATGGAAGTGAACAAGATGCGGTCCAGCTTAATACGGCCAGTCTCATGGTCAACTTCGTACTTGTTATGAGAGCCCTGGGGGATCTCCACCAAAACATCAAATGTCTCTGCCATTTTTACTCCTTTGATAGTTGCTTCTGGTGCGGCTTCAAGCGCAGGCAATACAACATGCTTGGTGCATAATGCAAGGCAATGTTTGCCGGCACTTTCCGCCCTAATTATACGGTATTGAGCGGATTGCTTATTGGTGATTGCAAATAAATTAACTCCTGACAATCCTCATGTGACACAATCCTAGCGTTTGCTCTTCCGGGGAGCAGGGGCATCCTGCTGCCGGACTGTGAGAACATGGGCAACATCAGCCCAGGGCGCTAGAGAAACGTAATTGTCATAGCTCCAGGTGAAGTTGCGACCGGTAAGTTCATCATGAACCCGGATTTCGCTTCCCTGCAGACCCAATGCCGATGGTTCAATATGAACACTGCCCTGCTGAGCATTGTGCCCATCCAAATTGACCACTACAATCACCGTATCTGCTGTGCCGTTTTCTGACAGGTTCGCTGGCAGGTGTCGGTAAAAGGCAACCAGAGCAGGATTGGCTGTGGGTAAAACATGCAAATCATGATAAGTCCGTGTTGCTGGATGGGCATTGCGAATCTGATTGAGCCTGGTCAAAAGCTCGCTAATTCCATAATCATCTGCCTTTTGCCAGTCACGAATCTTGATTTCATATTTTTCGTTGTCGTTGGGCTCTTCAAACTGACCGCACTGAACATTTTCAATTAGCTCATACCCGTTATAAATACCCCAGCTGGGACTTCCCAGAGCGGCAAGTACAGCACGCACAGCATGCCCGGCAATTCCGTTGTCTCTCAGATAAGCAGTAAGAATATCGGGAGTAGTGGGCCAGAAAGTATTGTGCTGGAAGAACGCTTGGTTGCTGTTTGTCTCAGCCAGATACTCGTTCAGCTCTTCGCTGGTATTGCGCCAGGGGAAGTAGCAGTGAGATTGGGTAAAGCCTGCAAAGCTTAAGGACCGCATCATGGCCGGGCGCGTAAAAGCTTCAGCCAGGAAGAGGACCTCAGGATGTTTCTTGGTTACAGCAGTAATGACATCCTGCCAGAACCGCACCGGTTTAGTATGCGGATTATCAACGCGGAAAATTGTCACTCCCTTACTAATCCACAAAAGGAGTATTCTTTCAACTTCCTTTTCTATCCCACGCATATCTTTTTCAAAATCAATAGGATAAATATCCTGATATTTCTTGGGAGGATTCTCAGCAAAGGCAATAGTGCCATCAGGCTTGATCTTGAACCATTCTGGATGCTGTTTCACCCAGGGATGATCAGGGGAACATTGGAGGGCAAAATCAAGGGCAATTTCCAACCCCAGCTTATGGGCATAAGCAACAAAATTCTCGAAGTCCTCCATGGTCCCTAAGAGAGGATCAACTGTATCGTGTCCGCCCAGCTGACTGCCAATGCCGAAAGGAGAGCCTGGATCATCTTCAGTAGCAGTCAAGGCGTTGTTCTTACCCTTGCGGTTGGTAACCCCAATGGGGAAGATAGGAGGGAGATATACAATGGAAAATCCCTCAGCTTTGGCTCTGTCTAGACCGGTTAGGGCTGTTCTGAGATTCCCCTGAACAATTTTTCCTGTTTTGTCATCTACATAAGCGCCTTCTGATCGGGGGAAGAACTGATACCAGGAAGCAAAGCTGGAATGCGGACGTTCAACCATAAAGTTCACAGGGTTAGATTCGCTGATCCCTTCCCGTAAGGGTTTATGGTCATGGAGGGCATGGAGATCACTGTTGTCGGCTGCTGCCAAGCGGTCATCATACGTCATGGTGTCATCATCGATGAGGGCAATGGCTAAGCGGAGAGTTTTCTTCTCTGCGACAGTCAGGTGGGCGTCTTTGCTAGCAGCCCAGCGTTTAAGGATTTCCTGTCCTTCATCGAGAACATTCTCCTGGTCATCATGGGCAGCGATTTTAATCCGGGCATCATGCAGCCAGGTTGCATAGGTATCCTGCCAACCTTCAACCACCAGCTTCCAGATTCCTAACCGTCGCTGCACAGCAGCGAAGCCTTCCTCCCAAGGAAGTGCTAATTCTGCCTTTCCCATGCGAACAGTACCATTCCACTGATCCAGCCCTGCAACAGTGCAGGTTAAGGGAACTCTTTGGAAGAGAGCACCGGTTTTGGTGTAAACAACGGCGCTGGCTCCCACACGTGTCCGCCCCTCAATAAAAACATTGGCCTGAACATCAACCAATTCGCCAATCTCAACTCGGGGAAGGAAACCATTGCTTGTCTGGGGAGAAACGTTAATAACATTGACCCGGCCAAACTCCTGGGGATTTTTCCGGTCGAAGGGGGAAGCGGCAGCTGATTTCTTGCTCTTGCCAGTCTTTGAGCTTTTCAGACCGCTTTTCCCGCCGTTTTTCCTGCTGCTTTTTAAGCTTTCCGTGGTGCTCCCGGCTCGTGAGATTGACTTTTTGGCACCAGTGTGTGCTGCAGAGACTGGTTGAGTGTGGGACTGGGCTTTACGCGCTCTCGTCCTCTTTTTTACTCCTGCTTCTGCAGGTGATTCCCTCTCAGACTGAGATTGTGCTGTCGCTGCCATAATCTCCCTTTCACTAAAAATCGCATTACTTGCGTACTTCCTATCTTACTCATTGGAGAAACATCAGGAATCATATACTTATGTTATTTGCTGCCCGGTGCTTAACTTTATAACATTCTTGCCTTCTCCTTGCAAGATTGCGATGAAGCGTGTTTTCCACATTCGACCACATTGGTATTTTTTCTTCCGAAAAATTTTCTTCCCTGTCATAGTGGATGCAGAGTCTGGAACAAGCCAGACTCACATCTATAGAATGCTGCGGTTGCAACGAAGGAGAAAAATGATAAAAAACTACAGACACTCTTTGCAGTCTCATAACCTGCAGATGCGCCTCTGGCGGGATTGGTCGCTATACCAGCAGAAATTAAAGACACTGCTCGCTGCTGTAATAGCACTGATCATTGCTTCGTCTATGCTGGCGGTAGCTTTGACTGCCAGTCCCGGAAAGGCTTATGCCCAGAGTGGTACTTTGACCAAACCGTCGGATAAATTCTATCTGGTCAGTACTATTGACGGACTGCCTTATTACCTGGGGGTTATTGCCCGGGATGCTCAGGGTAGAAATGCTTATTGTATTGAAACCGGCGTGCATGAAGGGTTTTCTTACACGGATAGTAAGGAGCAGAAAGACAGTCCCGATTCTAGAAAGATTGCTTACTTGGCCCACAAATACCAAGACAAGGCTGATCCTGTTATTCACGCGGCAATCGCAGCCCTTATCAAAGATCGGTTTGAATCACGGGATAAGGGGCTGTGGGCTCATCGCCGGGCATATTTTCTGAAAGACCATCCTGCCGTTGCTCCTATGATGACAAAACTGTGGGATGAGGCTGAGAAGGCCAACCCATCTCATTTCACAGTGAATAACACCTATACTGAAGCTCATAGGCGAGGAGTTTTCCATGCTCAGATTCTTTCCTCCAGTGGTCAGGCTCTTGCGGGTCTTCCGCTTACTGTGACTCTGAAAGGACCAGGAGTTTTTGATAAAACAGGCAAGAAAACAATTACTGTAACTACCCAGTCGCACCCTCTTGATATTACCTGGACAGCAGATGGTGATGGCCAGGTATCTGTTTCAGCTCAAGCGCGCACAGGCAGTCTGGAAAGGCTGAGCAGCGATCAAGATTACCTGCGGACTGGGAAAGGGGTAGAAGCAACCTTTGCCGGGATAACCTTCAGCGCTCGCAAATCTTTCATGCCGGAAATCAGTACCAAAACCCAGTCGCGGACACTTGATGAAGGTATGCACGCTGTTGATATGGTGACCATAAAGACACCTTCCGGTGAGTCCTGGCCGCGAGGTCTGGAGTTGAAGGCTTCAGGTTACTATTTCGACCGACTTCATCAGGCTGATCTTAAAAGGATCATCTCTCCGGCTGTTGGTCAGAGCGGGAAGGATTTTCTTCTTCAGCTGGAACAGAAGGGGTTTAAACCCAGCGGGTACGGGAAAGCGACTTTTACCGAATCTCATCAGAAGGAGACCGTCACGGCAACTCTTCGGCCTGATGGTAGTGGCCAGGCGTATCAGGCCCGGCATGACGGAAGCTTTGGCACCTGGGTGTGGATTATTGCCCGGGCTGATCAGACTGTCGATGGACAAAGTTATCTGCAGGCTGATTTAGTGTCTGATTTTTTGGAGCCGCAGGAGACTGTTTCTATGCGGAACAGAGTCTCGGTGGAATCGACAGTGGCAGAACACACAGCTTTGACCGGCAGCACTTTGACTGATTCGATTACGATTGCTGGTTTCCCGTCTGACCATGGTTCTTATTCCGGAGATTCTGTCTTGGGCTATAGTGCAGATAATAAATATGCTCAGGTATACCTTTACTGGTCTGGCAATAGGTCCGATCAGAAAAATGACAGTGCTTATAAACCTCAGGGACTGACTCTTCCTCAGCGTGATTCTCACCATGAACTGGTGGGAAGTTGGACTTATCCGGCTCGTAATGGCCAGGTTCGGGTAGGAGGCGGGGCTCCAGATGCTTATGGCAAGCCCGTTTTCATAAACGCCACAAAACACGGTTATTACGTTTTTGTCTATGTTTTCAAAGGAGACAGCAGGGTTATGCCTGCCCAGTCAGCTTATGGTGACGAGTGGGAAATGACCAGGGTCTTTGACCATGACAAGCCGTCAGATCATGCCACCATTAATACCTGGGTCAGTAAAGAGACAGTTCAGCCAGGGGAGAACTTCCATGATACTGCTCAGGTAAGAGGGACTTTTAAAGATGATTCTTATGTAACGTTTACCGTTTATGATGCTGTTCCAGGTTCCCCCTCTGTATCTGCTCGCAAGCTGCTGGATGAGATAAAGGTGCCACTGAACCTTCAATCCTGCACCAGTGCAGATAAGACTGGGATCCGCACTTGTACGGTTGTCAGCCCCCAAGTCAGGACTGCCACTGCTGGAATCGTTTATTGGAAGGCAACCCTGTGGACTGCTCAAGGGCATATTATTGTTTCTCATGTTCTTGGAGCCCGGCATGAGCAGACGACTGTCAGGCCTACACCTCACAAGCCTGTTCAGCCTGGTCGGCCTCATAAACCTGCCCTGCCTCAGGCTCATCCTCTTAGGCATATTAAACCTGCTCTAGCTCAAACCGGTAGTCAAGTATCTGGAGCAGCTGTGATTGCTGTCTTATTGGTTTGCTTTGCCGGCTTGGCCTTCTATATTGGTTTTATGCTCTATAAGGATCAAAACTGACGAAAAAAAGAGGTAACTGTTTTACCCGTTTTCCCTATCGTCGGCTATGGAGCGGTCCTTCCCGTACATCTCAGGGATGAATCGCTCCTGATCATGGATTTTGTCCCACAGGGTGACTTTTCCGCTTTCCAGACTTCGAGGAACATCAATAATTCGTTGATTGCTGGATCCCCTGAACTGGAGGAGGGAATCATGAAGTGTTTTGATATATCGCCCGTCAACAAGAATGTCAACATTCTTTAGGAGGTCCAGTTTGTCCTCTGTCTCACCTGGACGCATCAATTCTTCCCAGGTATATCCTGTCCAGCACCAGATGTCCTTGTTATGGCCGAATTCCTTACGAATACGGTTGGTCAGCTTAAGGAGCATAGGAGTATTAAGCAAGGGTTCGCCGCCCAAAAGGGTCAGTCCCTGCACATAATCCAGAGAGAGATCTTTGATAATCTGATCTTCCAATTCTTGAGAATATTCATGTCCTGCAAGGAAGTCCCAAATGGAAGAGTTGTAGCATTCATCGCAGTGGAAGGGGCAGCCGCTGACATATAGGGAGCAGCGAATGCCTTCACCATCAGTCACAACAAACCTTTTATAATCGGCAATCATGTTGCGGCTCATGGATCGTCCATCCCATTGGCCTGCTTTAGGGTTGTTGGTTAGATTGCTGGGAACGCTGGGGCCTCTTCCGGTCTCTCCCTTGGCAAAATCGCGGTGGGCGCTCTTCCTGGTTCGAGTCTTACCGGAGGCGGTTGCAGTGGCCTCTGCCAGAGCTGTTTCGGCAGAGGCAGTCCCGGCAGGAACAGGCCTTGCGGTTGCGGAGGAAGCCGCTGAAGCTGTCCCTTCCACTGTGCTGCTGGTGTTGCGAGGTTTAGTTTTCCTGAATCCATCTTTCATATGCAGCTTCTTTCCGGGATAAACAGGGTGGCTGGAGATCCCCAGCCAGGGATTTTTAGTGGATTTTCTGAGTTATAAATGGTTTGAGGCGACCCGAAAGGAGCCGCCTCACATGAGATTGTATTTTTAAATTTTAGGGGTTAGGAGGATGACCATGAGTCATCGAGCTGGGGCCGCTTTACTTAGCGTCGTCCCACCATTCCTTAACGGTGCCGTTAGCCAGGGTAACATGGCCGGTTTCGCCCGCCATATGCTTGACGCGGTGAGCAATCTCCTCATGACGGCCATGAACCATGGGGCGCTGAACGGGGTTACCCAGGTAACCGCAGGTGCGCTTGGTAACATTGCACTTCTCAGGATCAGAGTTGCCGCACTCGGGGCACTTGAATCCGTTTTCAGTTGGTTCAAAGTCTCCTTCGAAGCCGCACTCGAAGCAGTGATCGATAGGGGTGTTAGTCCCCAGGTAACCAATACCGATGTTGTGGGCATAATCCCAGACAGCTTCCAGAGCCTTAGGATTCTGCTGAAGCGACGGGAACTCACAGTAGTTGATGAAACCACCGTTTGCCAGGTAAGGGAAGTCGCGCTCGTAGGAAAGTTTTTCCATAGGAGTGGGGCGGAGCCAGACTGGATAGTGGAAGGAGTTGGTGTAGAAGTCATGATCGGTGACACCCTCCACAATACCGAACTTTTCCTTATCCATACGTGCAAAACGGTCGGTCAGACTCTCTGCAGGAGTGGAGTAGACGGAGTAGTGGTAACCTTCTTCCTTGTCCCACTGAACACAAAGGTTATGCATGCGGCGAACGATCTCCAGAGCAAACTCTTTTCCTTCTGGATCCCAGGAGTGATCAGTCATCCAGTCCTTACCATAGAACATGGCTGTAGCTTCATAGAGACCAATATATCCCAGGGAGATGGTGGAACGGCTGCGGTTAAAGAGGGTATCGACATTATCCGTTGGCTTCAAACGGCCAAAAGCACCATGCTCAAAGAGGGTAGGAGCATTGATGGGGGTAGCTTCCTTGCAACGCTTGATGCGGAACTGCAGGGCTTCATGAGCTACTTCCATCCGTTGATCGAAGATCTTCCAGAAACGTTCTTTATCTCCGTGGGATTCCAGGGCGATGCGGGGAATGTTCACAGAAACAACTCCAAGATTCATGCGAGAGTCTTCAACGTCTTCGCCAGTTTCCGGGTCAGTCCAGTTATTGAGGAAGGAGCGGCAGCCCATGGGAGCTTTGAAGGATCCAGTAATCTTGACAATATTTTCATAGAAAACAATGTCGGGATACATGCGCTTGGTAGCACACTCCAGGGCCATCTGCTTCATGTCGTAGTTAGGAGTCCCGGGCTTATCATTCAGGCCATGCTTAACGGTGTAGACCAGCTTGGGGAAAATGGCTGTGTGCCTATCCTTGCCCAGTCCACGGATCCGAATCAGGAAGATAGCACGCTGAATTTCGCGGGCGAACCAATCGGTGCCCAGGCCAAAGCCAACAGTCACAAAAGGAGTCTGACCATTGCTGACCCGATTGGAGTTAATCTGATACTCCATAGTTTGCATAGCATCGTAGATGTTCTTACGGGTCATAATCTTGGCGTAGACTTCGCGCACCTGCTCCAGGGGATCGGCATCCTCGTGGAAAGGCTCATCCATGGGCAGAGGCTGACGGTTCTCAAAGTGCAGCCACTTTGGCTCACGGTCTTTGAAACCCTGAACAACAGTCCGGGCAAGATTAATGTCTTCACCTTCGGGGAAGAGAGCCCGGGCAGTGTCAAGATTCTTGTTGTAATCAAGCTTAGCGTACTCGGCCAGCATCTCATCTGCCCGGTTCACAGTCTGACCACCGTACTGGCTGCCGGCAATGTCCTTAATAATCTGGGTAATCTGGGTGGCAGCAGTACCAATAGATTTAGGGGAATCCATCATGGCATTGCCCAGCTCAAAGCCGTTCCTCAGCATGTCGCCAAAATCAGGCAGAGAGCAGTTAGTCATAGGCGTAAAAGGAGAATAATCGGCATCGTGGAAGTGGATATCGCCCTTGATGTGGGCATTCGCCACATCTGCAGGAAGCATGTTCATAGCGGAAGCCTTGCTGACAGTTCCAGCAAGCAGATCGCGCTGTGTAGCATAAACGTTGCTGTCCTTGTTGGCGTTTTCCCGAACCAGGCTCTCATCCTTGTTGACCAGCTTCTTGATGGCTTCATTGACGTCGGAGGCCTTGGCGCGTTTGATATCCTTATCCAGACGATAGGAGGTGTAAGCCTTGGCAATGTCATAGAGATGCTCATTAACCAGCTCGTGCTCTACCAGGCTCTGAATATCATCAATCCGAACAGGACCGTTGTAACGGCCGGTGATAGAGGAGGCTACGCGCTGAGTCATCTGCTCAATCAGACGGACTTCTTCAGGGCCAACTTCTTCATCAACAGCTTTAAAAGCAGCTTCGATAGCATGGATGATGTTGACAGAGTCAAAAGGAACAACGCGGCCATCTCGTTTTTCTACCTTGACGGAGTCAATTCCTGCCTGGTCCTTGACTTCTGACTTCTCGACTACGAGTTGTTCCATAGCCTATCCTTTCATCGTATTCTGGAGTATTCCTGGTTTGTTAGTGATACCGGTTACACGAATGCTTACATTCAATGCTTACATTCGTGTAACTTAATGTACTAGTTATGATGATACACGGTCTCGACACGACATGCGGACGTGTTTCTTGCCATGGCTCACTATATGTAGTATGGGTAAAAAGTTGATGACAAAGGTGTAATTTGAATGATTCCAATATGTAAGCCCAAATTTTTTCTTTATAAACCGGTAAGGAAAAATGAGGACGCCACAATATCTTGACTGAAACTGCTCCGGAGGCGGACGTGAAGGTTTATTGAAGAAATACAAGTGTGATCAGGCTCATATTTTCCAGCGTCACCGAATCTTGAGCCAACAGTGAGTCGCCGAATCTTGAGCCAACAGAGATTATATGGTGTTTATCGAATCGACGATAGGACTGTCGGAATAAAATTAAAAAAATGCTCATGAGGCAGACCCTTATACAGACGGATCTTTGGCTGGCTTAGAGTCGGTTGGAAATCAGGTTTGCGAGGACAGCACGATACTGGCATATCCGTACAGTGCAGGCACGCCAATACGGTACATATATACCCAAGTACCCATGCATTCAATTGCATGCGTACCAAGGTATACACCAAGTCGTCAGGAAGGACGGGCAATGAGGAACTTTTTCTCGATCAAGAATTTCGCACATTTGTGGAAGACCTATACAGGTATGATCCTCACTGTGGGCATAGGGGTAGTCTCTTTGATTTTCTGGGGAATTAGCAGGGCCGGCGATGCCCAGCAGTGGGTAATTTTGTACCGAGTCTTAATAGCTGCCCTGTGCATCTATACAGCTGCTGTTGTAATGCGCAATATTATGATCAGTCTGGCAAACGGCAACGTAGGCACTGACATGCTGGTCATTATTGCGTTGATTTCCACCTTAGCGACCGGTCAGTTCTTTGCTTCCTGGATTCTGTGCGTTATGGTTTATACGGGTGACGTGATTGAAACCTATGCGGAGCATAGGGCAAAGAACAGTATCTCTGCCCTGGTTGATGCTGCTCCGGCAACAGCAAATGTGGTCATTGATCCTGTGACTGACCCCAATGCTGCTCTGTCTGCACGGTGGCAGACCAGGGATGTTGCAACTGTTAAGGTGGGGGATGTGATCATTGTCCGCCCAGGGGAGACGGTTCCAACTGATGGCCAGCTGCTGACTGCTTCAGCAGAGTTGAATGTGTCGATGATCAACGGCGAATCTCTTCCGCAGCAAGCTATTCAGGGGGATAAGCTCCTGTCGGGTTCTATCAATGGTGGAACCAGCTTGGTCATGAGGGTGACAGCTCCTTCGAGGGACTCTCAATATCAGAAGATTATTGATCTAGTTGCATCGGCTCAGTCCAGTAAGGCTCCGGTAGTAAGACTGGCGGATCGAATTGCTGTTCCCTTTACCATTGTTTCCCTTCTGATTGGCATCATTGCTTGGATCGCTACCAAGGACCCTATGCGCTTTACCCAGGTGATGGTTCTGGCCACACCGTGCCCCCTGCTGATCGCCGCTCCTGTTGCTTTTATGGGAGGCACCAATCAGCTGGCGAAGGCTCATATCATCATTAAAAATCAGTCGGTGATTGAAAGCTTGACCCGGGTTACTCACATGTTCTTTGACAAAACCGGAACTTTAACGACTACCCAGCCCCAGGTGACCCGGGTGGAACTTTTGCTATCCTGGCAGCATCCGCAGGACCTTGATTCTTCCTGGATTATCAGGGCGGCAGGCAGCATGGAATCTTATTCTATGCATATTCTTGCTCAGGGTATTACTGCTGCCGGCCGTAAGGAAGATGCGCGTCTGGGGCAGGGCAGACTCCAGGTAAGTGATGTCTGGGAGGAATCGGGGCAGGGGCTGGAAGCTGTTGTTGAAGGGTATCGAGTTCAGGTGGGAAGACTGGGCTTTGTTACCGGAGAAAAAACTCAATCAGGCCAAGAGTTAGGCCAAGAGTTAGGCCAAGAAGCAAACCAAGGCAGGGGGGAGACAGAATCGACATCTCAGCCAATCGATGCCTTCAGCCCCCTTCAGGCAGATGAGATGGCCACTTACGTTGCTATTGATGGGCAGCTGGCAGCCCGCCTGACTCTCCGCGATATTCCTCGTCCGAACGTCAGGCAGGTAGTAGAACAGTTTAGGGCTGAGGGGGTTAAACACATAACAATGCTTACTGGAGATAGGCCTGAATCGACCGCGGTTATTGCACAGGAAGTAGGCATTGATGATGTTAGGGCTGGTCTTCTGCCGGAAGATAAGTACAATGCTGTGAAGTTTGCTCAGCGCTTTGACAATGAGAAGCACGTCACCACTTTGATGGTCGGTGATGGAGTCAACGATACTCCTGTTCTGGCAGCTGCAGATGTAAGTGTAGCAATGACAGATGGGTCTTCCACAGCTGCGGCACAGGTTGCTCAAGTTGTTATTATGAATGATGATCTGTCATCTATTGCTCAGGCCATTGCTATATCACAGCGAACAGTCAGAATCATGATTCAGGCTGTGGTTGGCGGTTTAGCAGCTGCTCTGATCTTTATGGTTGTTGCCTCCCTGGGATTTGTTCCTACTGTCCTGGGAGCTTTCATCCAGGAACTGATTGACGCCTCCAGTATTTTGTGGGCTCTGCGTGCAGCCTTCAATCCCTCTCGAAAGAAGGTAGTTCCTCAACAAACGAAGACAATCCAGGCATAATCCTGTCCAAGCCTAGTCCTCGGGCATAGCCTAGATATTTGGACCCCGGCAGCGCGCTGCTGATAGCTGTAGATATTTGCTGATACCTACCGATAGCTGCCGATCCATACGATATCTTTTTAGTTGCTGGCGGTGGCAGTTACATTTTCCAGAGAGGTAAGTATCTCTGGTCCTCTGCTATCCAGGGCTTTCCCGCCAATCCTGACTCCCAGGATAAAGACTGTAATTCCGACGGCAAAGGAAAGGAAAACGCTGAGGCAGGCTACAATAAAGTTCGCATTTATCAGGGCCAGGATGCCCGCAACAGCGGAAGGAAGGCACAGTACTATGTCTACGATCAGAAAAATGAAGGGAGAAAAAATCTGAGCAGCTGATCTTCCCTGAGGACTCTTAAAAGGTTGCTGGGCAGAGGCAACAGGGGAAATAAATTTGGTTGAAGAGACCATGCTAATTCCTAATCCTGACAGAAAAATACAGAAAGAAATACCGAAAATCAAGAGATAAGCGGCGACTCTTAAAGGGTTGCCCTTCAAAGGATCAACAGCCAGCATAATAATGGAGCTGATCAAGAGGAATACCATTCCCAGACCCATCGTAATAGTGGATCGGGCCAGTCTTTCCTTCCACCCAGGCATCCCTGAAGTTGTAAAAAGAGTGAAAGCTTTCCCATCCATAGCCAGCCCGTTGTAATCCATCATCCCAAAAAACCAGGCGACTAGAATGGGGATTGCTATTACCATTCTCCGACTGTTTTTTTCCGCTAGAGAAATAACGGTATAGGTAAGAATAAGAAAAACAATGGAGCCTAAAGATGACAGATAGCGAACATCCCTGATCCACGAGGTTGCCAAACGACCAATCACAGCTCCGGAAGGAGTATCAGGAACTTGGTTGAAGGTGCCTAATCCCTGGGCTTTAGAGACTGATGCTATAGGCTGGGTAATCTCCTGCCTGCGCAGGCAGTAAAGATAGATTCCGTAGCAGGCAGCGATTACAGCAAGTAAGAGAACGATTTTAAGAATGGCAAATGGCAAGTTTCCGCTAATGACATCGTAAGGAATTGCTGCCCCAGCTCCCCAGGGAAGCCAGCCTAAGACTTGCAGCCAGGGGGAAGAAGCGGAAAACATGCTGAGCAGATGGGCGGTAGCAGCAGGGCCCTGTAAAGAGTCAGACAAAGGAATACTTATAAGAGAAGGCAGATACATCAAGGCGATAAATACAACAATTTCGGCAGTGGTGAGGATGATTTTCCCTTTGGTGCTGATTACCAGGCTTTCTGCCAGCTGGGCGACTGCCCTGGAAATCATGATTATACAGGCAGAGCTAAGGAGAGCACCAATCAGGGCAAAAAGAAGCGGACCAGTGCCGGCCTGCCTCCAGATAGATGAGCTGACCGCCAATGACACGATGGTGGTTATCGCCGGAACAGTTAGAAAGCCAGCGAAGAGAATTCCCCTGGTGATTTGCCCGATAGAAATTCCATAAATGGCGAACTTTCGGGCATCAAGAGCACCTCCTTGCCCGCTGATTAGCAGGGTTGTCAGCAGCCACCACATTCCCGTCAGAGTGAAGACGAGAGTTTCCAGTCCTCCTGTCAGTGGCGCCATGGATGGCATGCTGAGGTGAGATCCTCCAGCGACAGAGGCAACAATAACTACTGCAAGAGTAGCCAGGGCCATGAGAATGCCAATAATATAAGAGAAGATTTGCCAGGTGCTTTTTTTAAAAGAAGCAAGCGTGGTGGCAAAACGAAGCCGAATAATAATCCATTCCATGAGGCCCTCCTATGCCTGTGCCTGCCCCTGAGCGGGTACCTGCTGAGCCAGCCAGGTCAGATTGTCGTTGTAATGCAGACCTCCAACCATGCTGAGGAATCGATCTTCCAGCGACATTCCGTTGCTGACCTCAGCTGTGGTTCCTGCTGCCAGAATCCTTCCGTTGGAAATAATTGCCACATGATCGCACAGCTGCTCCACCAGAGCCATGACGTGGGAAGAAATGATTACAGTTCCACCGGACTGCGCATAATTTTTCAGAATCTGTCTGATATTCGCTGCCGAGACAGGATCTACAGCCTCAAAAGGTTCATCCAAAACCAGAATTTTGGGGGAGTGGATAAGGGAAGTTCCCAGGGCGATTTTCTTTGTCATACCAGCTGAATAATCTTGCACCAATACATTAGCAGACTCAGTCAGGTCAAGGGCGGTCAGCAGATCATGAGCCCGGGATTTGGCTGTTTCCCTATCAATTCCTCTCAGCATGGCTGCATAAACCAGAGTTTGTAAGCCAGTTAGACGGGCAAAAAGAGCGTCAGAATCGGGCATAATTCCCATTTGACGTTTGCTCTGGTTTAAGTGAGACCACACGTCAGTTCCACTTAGGGCAACAGCACCTGCCGTAGGCCGCAGCAGGCCGGTTGCCATCTTGAGAGTTGTCGTTTTGCCTGCACCATTGGGTCCGACCAGAGCATAAAAAGAACCGGTGGGGATATCGAGATTAATATTATTGACCGCAATTTTTTGCGTAAAAACTTTAGTTAAGCCTCTCACGGACATAGCTGCTGATGGATTGAAGGGCATTAGTGGTTGTTGGAAGGCGCCCTGAGACTGTTGGAAGGGTTGAGACGGCTGGGCTGGCACCTGGTGCTGTGCTTGAATTGGCTGCGGCGCCTGGATTGGCTGTTGCTGTGGTTCCTGGCTTTGTCCCTGCATCTGCATTGTTGCTGTCCCTTCTGTGACTTTATTCTATATCTGGTTGTGTGATTTATTTATGTTAAAGAGTGTGAACCGGTTGTGTTCAGTCTCTTTAAAGGCTTCCCAGGTACGTCTCTTCTGGAATATGAATAATAGTATAGCTCATTATAAATATAAAGTACAAAACAATGCAGCTTCATAGGTAGGTGAGATGATAACTTTCTCCAGTTTCTTTGGGCTATAGCCTCTTTTTAGAGCTTTATAGCTTTAGAGCTTTATAACGAGTTTATAATCTTTCTTGAACTAATTGATAAACTTTACTTTAAGCATTGAGTTTTTCATAAGGTCAGAGAAAAGGGAATCTGCCAATACAAGTGCATCCTCAGTGCATTGCACATAGTAGTAGCCCTGATTCAGGAATAGAAAGCAAAGGATTGAAGCGAAATGATATAAGAGGGGATTAAAACAGAAGAGTAAAAAAGACAAAACAGATAAAATAGACAGGCATCAGATATTTTTTGTCTGTCTGCCTGTCTATTCCATTCTTTTGATTTTCCCAGGCTGTATTTATGCTGTATTTATATTTATGGCTGTGTTTATGCAGGGTTTATTATCCTAACTGGCTGCCTGGGCAACCTGTTTTTTAAACAAACTTCATGCCGCCATCAACCAGGATTGCCTGACCGGTGATATAGTCTGCTTTGTCGCTGGCCAGGAAAGATACCAGGTTGGCAACGTCTGTCGGTTGTTCAAAGCGCCCTAAAGCGATGCTGCTCAGGGTTGCCTTGATGGATTCGCCATCAGGAACGCCATTAATCTGACCCAGACGGTGATCGATGTCATCCCACATAGGAGTAAGGACAATACCAGGGCAGTAGGCGTTCACGGTAATGTTGTACTTGGCCAGCTCCTTGGCTGTGGTCTGGGTAAATCCTCGGACGGCAAATTTACTGGCTGAGTAAGCAGCTAGAGGGACGAAGCCTTCATGGCCGGCGATCGATGAAGCGTTGATAATCTTTCCTTTGGTTCCCTGGGCAATAAATTGCTTGGCTGCCTCCAGGGTTCCAAACCAGGCGCCCTTAACGTTGATATTGAGAATATCATCCAAAGCCTGGTCAGTTGATTCAAGGAAGGGCTCAACGCGCACAATACCAGCATTGTTGACCATAACGTCAATGTGATCAAAATCAGCGACAACATCCTTGATTAGCTGCTGCATTTCGTCATGTTTGGCTACATTTACATAGTAGCCTTTTGAGCCTCCTCCAATATCAGAGGCAACCTTAGCGGCTGTTTCTTTGTTGATATCTGCAACGGCTACCGTGAACCCATCCTGAGCAAGCTGTCTAGCGATTCCTTCGCCAATTCCCTGACCGCCACCAGTCACAATTGCTACTTTTGCCATTTATCCTCCTTGATAAGGTTGGTTTTTTAGTTTACATTCAATCTGTAAACTATGTCTATTTTATACAGGAAAAATGACAATTTCTTGAGACAACCTCTTTATAGGTTGGGGTTGGCGGTGAATCCTCCGTCGTATACGTAGGGTTTGTGTAGCCTTTCATGAGTTTGGTTAGAGTTTGATCCAGGGTGATAGTTATCTCGGTTTTTCGTGTTGTCTTGTTAATAAAAAACAGTTGAACCGGTGGAGGATACGACCGGTATGCGTGTTTACTTGGATCAGGTTCCCTGTTCCATAGGAAACATACTCCCCACGATCACAATAAGGGTCCATACACCACCAGCAGCCACACACCACCCACAATGCAAAAACTCAGAAAAATCTCCTTTACATGGGATAAGGGAGACGGTAGGGTTGAAGACATGAAATTTGTTTCGTGGAATATAGATTCGTTGAATGCGGCTTTACTGGGAAAATCCGATAGGTCTGTTCAATCCCGCCAGGTACTTGCTTCTATCAGGGGCGAAAATCCCGAAGTAATTGCTATACAGGAGACGAAACTTCCGGCTACTGGTCCCAGCAAAAAACATCTGACAGCTTTATCTCAATTTTTTGATGATTACGATGTTCATTGGCGCAGCTCGGTCGAGCCTGCTCGGAAAGGTTATGCGGGGACTATGTGCTTGTCTAAAAAAGGGCTGCCCTTGGTCGCCGTTACTGAACCCCGGATTCATTCACCAGAACCGATGGATTGTGAGGGGAGACTCCAAACCCTGGAATTCCCTGACTTCTATCTGGTGAATGTATATACACCGAATTCCGGGGATGGGCTTCGCCGCCTGTCTGACCGTCAGCTTTGGGATGATGCTTACCGGGCTTATCTGACTGAACTGGATGAGGCGAAACCCATCCTTGCCTGCGGCGATTTTAATGTTGCTCATCAAGAGATTGATCTTGCTCATCCGGCCAGCAATCACCACTCTGCAGGTTTTACTGATGAAGAAAGGCAGAAATTCACTGCTCTTCTGGGGGCAGGCTTTACAGATACCTATCGCTATCTGCATCCGAATCAGGCAGGAGCATATACCTGGTGGGCTCAGCGAGCTGTAACCAGCAAAGCCAACAACTCAGGCTGGCGTATTGATTACTGGCTGGTCAGTAATCGGTTAAACAGCAGGGTCAAACAGTCCACCATGATAGATACGGGAGACAGGCGTGATCATGCGCCGATTCTGCTGGATATCACCTGTTAATTTTTATGGTTGATGGCTAATATATCTAATATAGCTAATATATAAGGTGATATAAAGCGGTCCAAGAGGAGATCCACCAAGCGGTCCAAGAGGAAAATCTGATAATAGAATCTGGAATAATAGAATGATAGAAGGGCTACCACCCGATCTGAGTGGCAGCCCTTCTGCTTTACCTAATTAGTATACTTACTTATACGAATTTATTATATATTATATTTATTATTGTATTGTATTTTATTTTATTTACGGCCGGTAGGCAGTTCCAGTTACAGAATTCTTGGTTGAATCGTAGCTGGAATCCAACGTTACCTTGGGAGTTGAGCCTTCCATACTGAACTTTCCTGTGGCAGGAGCAAACTTGATCCATTGGTTCAGGTACTCCTTGTCTCCCTCCTTAGAAGTGAACTTGAGCCGCGAGAAGATAGTATTAGTAGCCAGTCGACCGGTAGATAGATTGGCCGTTACTCGTAAGCTCTCCAGGGAGCTGGTCAGGGAACGGGTCACGTCGCTGCTGGGCTTTCCATTCTTGTTCAGGTCTTCTTCTTTCAGGTTGATGAACCCGCAGTTGTCTGCCGTAGGCTCGGTTCTGGAAACGCAGCTGTTAATCGAGCTCTTAACAGAAGACAGGAGTGAGGAGCTAAAGCTATCTTTAACGGTTGGCCTCATAGTCTCCGAGTAGGTTGAGGAAGAAGTAGACAGGGTGTAGGCGACATCGTCAATTGATGCTTTCTCATAAATGTTACTGTCGTTGATGGAAACCGTATACATTCCCGGGTAGGCATCTACCTTATATGTTGCAACAGCGGTATAGAAGGTGGTGTAGCTTGAATCAGAAGAAACAATGGTGGTTGTCTTATCGGAAACGGTGAAGATAGACTGTTTGAAGGACTTGTCGTTTACCGTAATATTTCCATCCTGCTGGGGCATGGTGACGCTGATCTGTGCTACCAGAGGCTGAGAAATCTTGTAATTATTAAAGAATCCCATAGTCTTTCCCTCAGGAGTCACCTTGACAATAGCAGTTCCGTACCGTTCTCCCACCTTGTATGAAACACGGGCTGTGTCATTTCCGGTCATAGAAATATCAGTGTTCGATATGCGTGTAGTGGTCTTCTTCCCCATCTCGCTTGTCATCAAATCGCGGGTCTTGGGAAGGGCTGAGCTTACTGTCATGTTATTGGCCTGGTCAAAGTTGCCTTCAGACAGGGCTGTCAGATAAGACTTGATAGTTTTCTCAGGGGTTGGCGCATTGGACTTAAGTGCTGCAAAAACTCCGCCTATGATAAGAGCCAGGACGGCAACAACGGCGATCACAATGATGATAATCTTATTCCGGCGTTTGGTTTTGGGGTCAGTAGGAGCTTGCTGAGCATAAACCTGTCCGGTCTGCATTTGGCCTGCCGGTACCTGTCCGGTGGGGTATTGACCTGTAGGATACTGACCAGTGGGGTACTGACCGTTTGGCGTCTGATTTTGCGGAACCTGCCCGTTGGAAGTGGGATTGGGATTGGTCTGTCCATTGGCGTTGGGGTACTGCCCATTTCCTGTAGGATACTGACCGGTTTGGCCAGGCTGCCCATTCTGAGATTGGAATGCCGGCTGCTGCCAGGGTTGTTCCGGGCCAGGCTGCTGATTACTGGGCTGCTGATTGCCAGGCTGGTTATACGTCTGCTGATTATTTGTTTGAGGTAAAGAAGCTGAATCGGCTGAAGTACCGGTTGCTGATTGTGAAGGAGTTCCATTCAGAGGTGAACCGCAGTTTGGACACACTGTTGCTCCGTTCGGCACCTGGCTTCCACATTGAGGGCACGTCATTTTAGAACCTTTCTCGTAGGCGGTCATTACAACCTGTTTACTTTCTTCGCCTCTTTTGCCGTTTCGCTTAGCAAAAGAGATGATTTAAGTATACATCAGCACAATTACATGCGGTTAAGCGTCATCTGCAATCCTGTTTTTTCTCGCTTTTTCTGGCTTGATAGGGCACGTGCATAGTTTTCTTTTTGTAAATAATTATATTAAGAAAATGGTGGAAAATCAATACTTATGGATAAATATGTGCTGCTAAAAACGGTATGTCAGGCAGGATTGCACCCACTATGCTGACAGCTTAGTCGCCTTGCGGTTTATAAGCCGTTGCAACAGTTTTTAGTCGATAGGTCATAGTATTAAATTCTTAGATGTTTAGAGCACAGTCCTGTTGAACTGATGGTATAATTGTCACATAAATATAATTTAAATATAACTTAACTTATAATTCAACTTAACTTATAACTTAAAAAACAAAAATTAATAATAAATTATTAGGTGTGCCCTTTCAGTACAAAAAGTACAGTGGACGCCCGGAAAAAGATTTGGAGAGTGTACCATGCGTCGAGTTATGCATCGGTTTTTGGTAGTCTTGGTTGCATTTGTAACCCTTGCAGCTACCTTCCTTGCCGGTCACGGTTCAGCGATTGCAGCTTCCACCACCGCCTCCAGCACCAATCTCGAAGATTTTCTGACATCCGTCACCATTACTGGTTTGGGTGAGCCTGATTCTAATGGTGTCTATCATTATCGCAACGGTCAAGAAGTTCAAATGAGCTTTGTCTTCGCTGAGAACAGCAAACTTCAGTTCGATAATGATAATCCTCTGACTTACCCTCTTCCTTCAGGTTTTGAAGCTCTTGCCACAGGCGGAGACTTTAATATTGATGTGGAGACTGCAACCGGTGTGAAGACTGTTAAGGGCAATACCTGACAGGTCAAAGATGGCAAGCTGGTTATTCAGTGGAACAAAACGGATCCTAACTATGATTCTCTCATTGCTGCTTCGAACACTAAAATTCCTGTGTCGCTGAGCTTCAAGATGAACAATGTGGATTCAACAATAAAGTTTAGCGATACCGTCACCAAGAAGTTCGAAGTTGATAACAGCAGTAAATTATCTGTCAACAAAACGGGCAGGTATGACTCTTCCACGGGAAAGGTTTACTACACAGTTACTGTTCAGTCAACAGGGACCAATACCAATGTGAATGTTGCCGATACCATCACCGGAACAGCTTTGACCTATGATCCTTCCTCCTTTGCTATCTCGGGAAACAGTTCTTCTTATACCGGCGGGACCTCAGGCAATGGCTATAATGTAACCCTCGCTTCTATGAAGGACGGGGAAACGGTTACTATTACCTATGCGGCTGATGTCAAATACGATAAAATTGCCGGCAGCAGCGCAACTTTTGATGAGACTAACAATACAGTTAAGGTAAAGTCTCATGAAAACCCCACTCCTGAGGAGTCTCACAAGGATTTCAACCACGAAATAACCCCTACCAGCGTTACCAAGACTGGCAAGGCCAGCACCGATGTAACGACTTCTGATGGCAGGACTTACCGTCCCATTACCTGGACCATTGATGCCAACAGCGAGAAGCATGAATCCTTGGCTGGATCCAGTATTACCGATACTATTGCTGCCGATTCGCAGAAAAATATGAAGTACTCTGGAACTGGTATAACTATCGGAGTATACGATAAACAGGGGAACCTGGTGGAGACCAGGAAGGTGTCCTGGGCTGATCTGGGCGTCACCGATCTGAGCTCTGCCACATCGTGGAAGTATCAGGTACCCTCCTCTGATGGTATCTATGAATATAAGATTTCCTACACTACACGGGTAGATATTACTGATAATCTTGTTAACCAGACTGTCAAAAATGAGGTCACCACCAAAGGTGACACTAAAGGCAGAGGCAGTGTTGATGTTACTCCTGGCTTTACTTTGACAACAAAGAAGACCGCTACCAAGATTACGAGAGATAATATCACCTGGAAGTTCACTATCTCAGTTCCCAAAGCTGGGTATGACACTTTGACAGCAACCGATTCTTTCCCCACAACCTGGCTCAACAACAAGAATGTATATGATTCTCTGGTCGACGGATCCGTGGTGGTTGATGGTCTGACCGCATCAGAGAGTTATAAGCAGGAAGTCACCGAGAAGGGCTTGACCCTGACTTTCTATAAAGATAAAGATAAGACTAAAACTGGTGTGAATGCTACAGATAGCGACCGCACTATTACCGTTACCCTCACCACCAAGAACAACGAGGAGTGGCTGAAGGCAGTGAGTGATGGGAATGCTGGTAGTTATCAGGAAACGCATACCAACAATGTAGACGTAACAGCTAATAACACTACTGTTCACGGCTCTGCTGATGCTAATCCTCCTACTGAGCAGAGTATCACCAAATCTGGTACTTCTGCTGGAACAGTTTCTGTAGATGGAACTGATCTGCCCGTATACCGCTATGAACTGGTCTTGACCGGTGTCAACAAAGATTCTCTTGATATTACCGATACTTTCGATACCTCCATCCTCAAGTATTATGCCTCATCTGCGTATGATGCCGGCCATATTTACGGAGGAACCCAGTATGGCCAGTACGAGGGCAATGTTACATTTACCACTTCTGCAACCAGCTCGGGCATGACTATTCATGTTGCCTCTGTTCCCAAGAATGCCAATGATAATTATTACAGCCACTACAAGCTGGTTTACTATTTGATTGTTAAGGATAAGGCAGCCTTGAATACTTTGAAGGCCAAGGCTCTGAGCGATAAGGGAACTGCAACCCTGTCCAATACGGCTCAATGGGATTCCACGTCGAGCACAGCTAAAGTAACGTATAATTATAAGCCTTTGACCAAGAGCCAGACTGCTTTTGATGGCAATCGAACGGCTACATATACAGTCAAGCTGAACCCGGATGGTCTGGATATTGATCCTCACTCCGATACTCTGACCATGACTGACGTTATGTCTGACAACCTCTTCCTGGATGTTTCCTCCATCAAGGTAGATCCCAGTGCTCATGTGACCTATGATTACGATCGGACCACCAACACCCTGACTGTTACCTTCCCTGATGAAACTCCAGTGACCCTGACCTATAATGCTGTGGTTGAATCAACAGGAAATGTAAACTACTCCAACACGGCCACCCTGAACGGATCTTCTACAACTGTCAATAACAGCGCTAAGATCAATGGTTCTGCCAGTGGTACTGCTTCCATTCCCAGCATCAAGATTCTGAAGTACACCTACGGAGATTTGAGCGATACCATTGCTGGGGCTCAGTTCCAGCTTTATAAGGCTAGCGATAACAGTCTGGTGTCCAATAAGGTCTTCACTACTGATTCCAAAGGCGTGGCCTTGATTGAAGGCCGGCAGAATATTGACGGATGGACCCTGGAGAAAGGTGTCAAGTACTACCTGAAAGAAGTTAAAGCTCCTGAAGGCTATACCCTCAGAGACGACAAGATTTACTTCACTCTTTCCGATAGTCTGGAAAATCCGAATGAGTATTTGACCGCCTCTACTATTCCTTTCTGGAATAAGCGAACCAACTTCGCGATTACCAAGGTTAATGCTGATGACAAATCAGTCAAACTTGAAGGGGCAACCTTCCGCCTGACCGGTCAGGGGGCTGTATCCTCCTATGACCAGTCTGTAACTACCAACAACAAGGGACTGGCTCCTTTCGCCGGATTGCTTCCGGGCACTTATAAGCTTACTGAGACAAAGGCTCCCGATGGGTATGTACTCGATAAGACTGAATACACAGTGGTCGTCGATTCAGACCTGAAGGTGAGTTCGCCTCAGTTGACATTTACCGCAGATGGAGACATCTTCGGGGTACAGATTTCCAATAAGCCCCAAGGGCAACCCATCCCCCTGCCTTCGGTTGGAGGCAGCGGAGTTATGGGTCTGTTCGCAGGCGGATTGGGATTCATCTTCCTGGCGGCTGGGGTAGAAATACTTCGGCGCAGACATGAGACGGTACATACCGTGAGCAGCCGGGTACACAGCGCGCATGGACGTCATGTTTAACATGCGCCGCGAACCAGTGCGATATGCACTCGTCCATAACCAATAAGCAATAAGGTAAAATCTTCGCCGAAACGAAACGAGGAGACAATGAAAAAAACAATTACAAGAATTGCCGGGGTGGTTATCGCCTTCGTCGTTGGCTTGGCAGCCATGATGGTTTCCGGCAACGCATCTCAGTATGCTTTTGCTGCTGAGACGACAACAATCACGGTTAAGGGTACCGGTTCCCAGTACTCAGCTTACAGGCTGCTCAATGTGTCCATCGGTACAGCTGCAGATGGCTCCAACACCTATGCCTACACCGTGAATTCCAAGTATGAAGATGTTCTGAAGACAGCCACCGGCAAAACCAGTGATGCTGACATTGTCAGCTATCTGAATGGTCTGTCCTCTGACAGCACTCAGTTGGAAGCTTTCTCGCAGGCTGTTAATTCTGCTATCGCCAAGGCAGGCTTAGCTGCGGATGCAACCGCGACTGGTGACGGTACTTCTGCCACCTTCTCCGGTGTGGATCAGGGCTACTATCTGATTGCTCAGAGCGATAGCACCTCCAGCACTGCTAAGTCCAAGTCCCTGATGATCCTCCAGACCGCAGGCAAGACAGCTCTGACTGTTAACGCTAAGGAAGGAACTCCTACTGTCGTTAAGAAAGTTAAGGAGAATACCGATGGGGTCAACGATTCTCAGGCTGGAAAGTATCAGGATGCCGCTGATTATAATATTGGCGATGATGTTCCCTTCCAGCTGACCGGAACTCTTCCTGCAACTCTGGCTTCTTACAAGACATATAAGTATGTCTTCCACGATACCCAGTCTGCCGGTTTGACTTTCAACCCGGGCAGTGTCAAGGTTTATGCAGTTGCAGCTGATGGAACCCGTACTGAGGTTAATTCTTCCGCATACACCCTGGTTACTTCCGGTCTGTCTGATGGCGAAACCTTCCAAGTGAAGTTCGACGATGTTAAGACTCTGACCTCTGCTGCTGGTGCAGCTATCTCCGTGGATTCTGCCACCAAGATTGTGGTTGAGTACACCGCCAAGCTCAATGACAACGCTAAACTGGGTAAGCCGGGCAACCCCAATGAGGTTTACCTTGAGTTCTCCAACAATCCTAATGCAGGTGGCGAAGGTGAAACCGGTCACACTCCTAAGGATAAGGTGATTGTTTTCACATTCCAGGCCGTTGCCAAGAAGGTTGATGAAAAAGGCAATGCTTTGAAGGGGGCTGGCTTCACTCTTTACCGTCAGGTTAACGGTGACTGGGTTAAGGTAGCTACTATTGAAGCAGGCGAGACCACAACCTTTACTTTCAAGGGTCTTGATTCAGGTAAATATAAGCTGTCTGAAACCACTGTTCCTAATGGTTACACCAAGGCTTCCGACATTGAATTTACTCTTTCTGCAACTTATGAGACCACCTCAGATGATCCTAAGCTGACTGCCTTGACTGTGGATCCGTCTGACGCTTTCACTGTTGACAGCACCTTGTCTACTGCAACAACAACCGTTATTAATAAGAGCGGTTTTGAACTGCCTAAGACGGGTGGCGCTGGTCTGGTTCTGCTGTATGTAGTTGGCATTGGTCTGATTGCCGGAGCTGTTATTGCTCTGGTAGCTCGCCGCCGCCACGAAAGCGCTTCTGACAAGTAAGATTTCAGCTGACTGGGGTCAGCAGCCGACCAGGCATAGCTGCCCAGAACTCAGCTGATTGCTGAAAATACCGTAATAGCCGTGGATGTATTCACATCCATGGCTATTATTGGCTCGGACAAATATCACACCAGGACTCATGATAAGGATATACGATGGATGCTTCTGCCAAGCCGCCTACAGCAGGTGAATCCGCTGCCGGCAGGTCTGCCGCTGGCAAACAGCGGTCGCCTCTGTCGCGTCTTCTTACCGTGTTGATAGTCCTGGCACTGATCACCGGCATTGGTCTCATTGCTTACCCCATAGTGAGTGATCTGTGGAACAGGACTCAACAGACCAAAGCCGTCGGTGCTTATGTAGCTAAGACTAAAGATATTTCCATAAGTCGCCGCAAGGCCATGCTCAAAGCGGCCCGAGCCTATAATAAGCGGCTGGCGCTTGCTGGAGAAGGCCGCTACAAAATGACAAAAGCAGAGCGTCATGAGTATGAGACCCTCCTAGATGTAACAGGCACAGGGATTATGGGTTATCTGTCCATTCCCAAACTGGGTGTGGAACTTCCCATTTATCACGGTACTGATGAATCTGTTCTGCAAATTGCCATAGGTCATCTTCCCGGAACATCACTTCCGGTTGGCGGACCGGGAACTCATGCCGCTGTATCCGGACATACTGGTTTGCCTTCTGCCATGCTCCTTACCGGTCTTGACCGGATGAAAAAGGGAGATACTTTTTCTTACACAGTTTTAGGCATTACAGAGACCTATCAGGTTGATCGCATATCCGTTGTTAAGCCTACCGATTTAAGCAAACTTGCTATAGTTGA
Organism: Scardovia inopinata JCM 12537; assembly: GCF_001042695.1. Taxonomy (NCBI): domain Bacteria; kingdom Bacillati; phylum Actinomycetota; class Actinomycetes; order Bifidobacteriales; family Bifidobacteriaceae; genus Scardovia; species Scardovia inopinata. The sequence goes on from NZ_AP012334.1 coordinate 210,985, forward strand.
CGGAAAAGATTTGGGGACAATTATTACTTGCACTCCTTACGGAGTAAATAATCATCGCCTTTTGGTCAGAGGTCACAGAATCCCTACGCCAGACAAAGGTTCTCATGGACAGGACATGCCGATCAACAAATTTGTGATAGGAGAGTGGTCCTTGCTAGGCCTGATTCTGGCAATGATTATTATTTCTTTGAGCATAGGGACTCGACGTAAAAAGCGTAGAACCATAGGGGGCAAATAGTAAGAAATCCCTTACGTGCTTTCTTTTCTCCAGGCCCGTCCGATACTTGATATCTCATATGGTGTCTCAAAAATTTTTAAAAAGCATAGCTTTCATGTGCAAACTCACTTGTTCTGGCGAATATATACTGAATTTAGGATATATATGATTCGAACTGTGATATGAGTAATATTGTAATTCGAAATCCTTTTAAATTCAGCATACTACTTCTTATTACAGATAGATGCGAGTATAACGAATATGTTAGCTGGAGAGCAAGTGGCCAAGATGAACTAAATTAACTTCGAGATACGGGAGACTGATCTAACGGGATACGGCTTTTGGATACTTGATACATCGGTATATCTGTCTCGCTAAAACCTTTGAAATTAGCAATCGATTGATCCAGGTTACAAAATATTTCAGCTCTAATGATATAAGAGTCACTTTTTGTGCGAGATATTTAACAAAAAATGTGTCCTATATGCCTCATACAATACGACGTAAAGATTGAGAGAAGAAGAGTTCTTATAACCAAAGATTCTCTGAGAAAGGAGAAAAAATGAGGTGGGGGAAAACTAAATTTCTCACTAAGCATAGGAAATTTAATTTTACACAACTCATACCAGTACTTTTCGCAATTTTCGCGATGCTGGTTTCCAATGTTCCCAGCAGTATAGCATATGCTGCCGGAAGTGACGTGAGCAGTGATGTAACATCTGTATCCGTTAATCCAGGCCATATCAATGACGGCGGGAAGACGACATTTAAGATGTCGTATGATGATCATGCCCAGAAGATACGGGGTGGCGATACCATTACTGTTAACTGGCCATCAAGCGGCACTGTTTACGGCGAAGGCTATTCAAAAACAATAGATCTCTTTATTGACGGTGTCAATGTAGGTGTCCTTAAAGTTACACCGCAGAACGCAGTAGTGACTTTTAACGACAATATCAACGATATGGAGAATGTCCATGGATGGGCAGAGTTCGATATCGAAGGAAGAAATCTAGCAGATACGAGTGATGAGAATACAGGCTCATTTACGATCTCTTCCGGCGGTTATTCTACTTCTGTATCTGTTACTAAACCAAAGTCGGGAACGACTGGTGTTTTCTACTATAAGACTGGGGATATGCAGCCAAGTGATACTGACCATGTTCGCTGGTTCCTTAATATGAATAACGAGAAAGCCTATGTTGATGGTCGTATTTATATTAAGGATCAAATTCAGCCTGGGCAAACGCTTGATACTACGAGTTTTGATATCACCGTTGACGGATATAGGACCGGACATTACAACGGTAAAGATGCTATTGCAAACTTCGAAAAAGACTTTCCAGGTTCTTCCATTTCTGTGGATGCCGCGTCCGGTGAACTTACAGTAGTAGTTCCTCAAGATCAGGCTAACCTCAATAGTTTCAGTATCATGTATCTTACTTCGGTTGATGATTACAATCAGAAACAGTTTGATAATAAGAGTCAAGCATGGTATCACGAGCACAACAAGGATGCTGTTAACGGTAAAGAGTTTGACCACACTGTCCAGAATGTAAATGCAGATGGCGGAATTGACGGACAAAATAAGACAACGGCTTCTGTCAAAAAAGTCTGGGATGACAATAATAACAGTATGCATAAGCGTCCGAGCAGTATCCTAGTTCAACTCTACGCAAATAATAAGGTGACAGGACAGCCAGTAACCCTAAGTTCTGCAAATAATTGGGAATATAAATGGGATTCACTAGTTAAGAATGTCAAAGGAGCTCCTGTAAAGTATACAGCTCGAGAAGTAACCGTACCAACGGGATACAAGTCAACATCCACATCTACCGGTGTAAACGAGATCACACTTACAAATAAGTATGAGAGTGTTGAAAAGATAGACATCACTGGTAAAAAAGTGTGGGATGATGCTGATAATCAGGATGGTGTTCGTCCTAGTGCTGTTACAATAACCTTGTTACAGAACGGGAAGGAATATCAAACTACACAAGCAACAGCAGCAAATAACTGGAAATATTCCTTCAACCAGGTGCCAAAGACAGACAGCAATGGTAATGCTTACACATACACTGTTAAAGAGGCAGCAGTCGAAGGATATACTTCGAAGGTTTCTGGGTATAATGTAACAAATATTCGCACTCCTGGTAAGACCTCGTTGTTTGTTGCTAAGAACTGGTGTGATGCTGATAACCAGGATGGTACCCGTCCAAGTTCTGTTCAGGTTCAGCTTTATGCTGACGGTGTTGCCACAGGTGACCCTGTTACGTTAAGCGAAGCAAATAAGTGGTCATACACATTTACTGGTTTGCCGGTGAATGCACGAGGGAATAAGATTGCTTACACCGTTAAGGAAGTCAATACCCCTAAAGGTTATACCTCTGTGGTCACTGGGGATGCTACTAAGGGTTATATTCTGACTAATAAGCATACTCCTGAAGCGACTGCTGTTTCTGTGGTAAAGAAGTGGTCTGATGCTGATAATCAGGATGGTACCCGCACCTCTTCTGTTCAGGTTCAGCTTTATGCTGATGGTGTTGCCACAGGTGACCCTGTTATTTTGAATGCTGCTAACAGCTGGAAGTATCAGTGGACTGGCCTGAAGGCCAAGAATAATGGTGCTGCTGTTGCTTACACCGTTAAGGAAGTCAATACTCCGGCTGGCTATACCGCTGAGGTTTCTGGCGATCAGACTTCTGGCTACACCCTGACTAATAAGCATGCTCCTGAAGTTACTGCTGTATGCGTTGCTAAGAAGTGGGTTGATGCTGATAATCAGGATGGTACTCGTCCGGATTCTGTTCAGGTTCAGCTTTATGCTGATGGTCAGGCTCAGGGTGATCCTGTTACTTTGAATGCTGCTAACAGCTGGAAGTATCAGTGGACTGGTCTGGCTAAGAACAAGGCTGGCAAGGCCATTGCCTACACAGTCAAGGAAGTTTCTGAAGCCAAGGGATACACGGCTGCTGTGGTTGGTGATGCTACTACTGGATATCTGGTGACCAATACTCATACACCTGAGGTGACTCGCGTTTATGGCCACAAGGTTTGGAATGATAACAATAACCAGGATGGTACCCGTCCTAAGACCATCATTGTCCGTCTGACTGCTAATGGTGGTACTGCCAAGGATGCTGCCGGTCAGGAAGTTAAGCCTCTGACTGTTGGTGATTCTGATGGCTGGAAGTTCTCCTTCAACAATCTGCCTGTTTACAAAGATGGGCATAAGATTGTCTATGCAATCACTGAAGACTCCAATGACGGTTACCAGCAGAAGTTCGATCTTTCTTATACTCATGAGCATGAGTACACCATTACCAACACTCATACTCCTGGTAAGACCTCTCTGTCTGTAGCCAAGAATTGGTCTGATGCTGATAATCAGGATGGTACCCGCACCTCTTCTGTTCAGGTTCAGCTTTATGCTGATGGTGTTGCCACGGGCGATCCTGTAACTCTGAATGCAGAGAATCAGTGGAAGTACAACTGGTCCGATCTTGACGTTTACAAGAATGGCACCCCAATCAAGTACACAGTCCAGGAGGTTAATACCCCTGAAGGCTACACTGCCAAGATCACAGGTGACGCTACCCAGGGTTATACCATTACCAATGAGCATACTCCAGAGGTAACTGCTGTATCTGTGGCCAAGGTTTGGGATGATAAGAATAATGCGGATAAGATCCGTCCGGATTCTGTTCAAGTTCAGCTTTATGCTGATGGTGTTGCCACAGGTGACCCTGTTACTTTGAATGCTGCTAACAGCTGGAAGTATCAGTGGACTGGTCTGGCTAAGAACAAGGCTGGCAAGGCCATCGCCTACACAGTCAAGGAAGTCAATACTCCTAAGGGATACACGGCTGCTGTGACTGGTGATGCTGAGACTGGGTTCACCATTACCAATACCCATCCGGTAAAGCCTCCAACACCTACAACTCCTCCTACGCCAAATAAACCCAGCAAGCCAGTAACTCCTCCGACTCCCAACAAGCCGCAGAAGCCAAAGCTGGCCCGCACTGGTACCGGCTTTATTGCCCTGGCTTCTGGTGTTCTGGTTGCTGCCGTTTTGGCTGTAATCCTCCTGGCCGTCCGTCGTCGTTCTGCAGATAAGGATTAGTTCTGCTACAACTCCGCCGCTCATGGAGAGCTCTGGAGTTGAGAGTTCTAGAGTCCGCATTCTGACCTATCAGGATGACATCCATAAGGATGGATGACCGCGAAAAGCCGAGCCCGCCTCACAGCGGGTCCGGCTTTTTGTTTTTGGCAAAGACTAAGATTATATACCAGTGAGTCAAATGGTAGCCTAATAGTAGGGGGAAAGATGCCGTTAGCATGTGCTTGGCTTTGTGCAGGTAAAATAGCGGCAATACCGTTTGAACACAGATATAAGCAAGTTTCTCATACCCGAGGTGCCTTATGCATGAAATAATCCCTGTTTTCTTTACAACTGACGAGTACTATGCCCCATACCTGTCTGTGGCACTCACCTCTCTGATTGCCAATACGGACCCCACCGCAGATAAATCTTACAGAATCATCATTGTTTACCATGATTTGAGCAAAGAAGCCCAGGACATATTCCGGTCCATGGCTACCAATCATGTAGCTATTGAGCTCTATCCGATTGAATCCTACATGCTGGAATCTATTAATTCGGACCGGAATAAGCTCAGGCAAGATTATGTGACCATGACTATCTACTTCCGTCTCTTTATTTCGCAGATGTTCCCGGATTTGGACAAAGCCATCTATTTGGATGCTGATACGATCACTAATGTTGATATAGCTGAGCTCTACCACATCGATTTGGGGGATAACTTAATTGGCGCGGTGAACGACAACTTCGTTGCCGCAACCCCTGAGACCTCCGACTATGTGCTCGATGCTTTGGGCATTCCGGCAAGCGACTACATCAACTCCGGGGTTTTACTCATGAACCTTAAAGCCATGCGGGAAAAACATTTTGTTGATCGCTTCACCAGTCTGCTCAACACCTACCATGTGGAATCCATCGCCGTGGATCAGGATTACCTGAACGTAATGTGCAAGGGGAAAATTCTGATGCTGGGCTATGAGTGGAACACCATGATGGCTGACGGAACCGAGGGGCCAGCTCATCCCAAGATTATTCACTACAATCTCTTTAGAAAGCCCTGGCATTACAGAGATGCCATCAATGCCGATTATTTCTGGCGTTACGCTGAAGGGTCTGCCTATTACCCTCAGTTGGTTTCCACAGTAGAGAATTTTACTGAAACGGACGTAAACTCTGACGCCCGTAAAAAAGCCCGTCTGGTTGCTGACGCAATCCGTATGCCCCACAATGAGGTCACCTTCCGCAAGTTGCAGGAGAAGGGAGTGCAAATTACCCTGAACTAGGGGATACGGGGGAGTATATAGGCTTTTAAGACCAAGGCGAAAATTTTAGGCTAGAGCCAAGGCCTGTGCTAGAGGCTGTTTGTCAGAGATGGTATTTTCCCCATTTCCCCACAAGCGCAATTCCGACACGCGATTTGACAAATCTGAGATTGCCACTAACCTTGTAAGAGCTGTTTTAAACAGCCGTCGCGGGATGGAGCAGCTCGGTAGCTCGCTGGGCTCATAACCCAGAGGTCACAGGTTCAAATCCTGTTCCCGCTACCAGGAAACCGCTCGGAATCGTGGGATTCCAGCGGTTTTTGCTTTTTCTGCTTTCCTTTGCTTCTTTGCCAGAGGACCAGCATAACCACTGTTAACAGTAGAAGGAGAAATGTTGCAACGTTAGCATAAACAGAAGCCTTTGCTGCTGGCAGGGTAGAACGAATGGCATGAACGCTTTCATAAAGCGCCCCATCTTTACTGTAGCGATAAAAAGTTGTACTGTGTCCTTTTACATATTTGGAAGGATTATTAACTCCCACCTGATCCTCAGAACCATCATCAAGCCGTACTGTTAAGGTATAGGTTTCTCGGATTGTTGTGGTGCGATTGGTAGGATGGGATACCCCTGTAGTTTTCACAGCATTTTCAGGAGACGCCTGCACCTCTGTATAAGAGATGGGGGACTGATATACGAAAATGTTCAGTACAATAGATATCACCAGCGATATAGCAAAGAGAAGGGCAGCTATACTAGTCTGCTTTTTTAATTTCTGCGAATCAAACCGATCAGATGATTTCTTCTGTTCCTGCTGCATTGCTGTCACCTCTCCGATTAGGGATTAATTATTGAAAAAAGCTGAAGATATTTTTGGAGATTTCCCTTAGTTTATCACGATATTCTTGGATACTCAACCTGGTTCCTTTCCCTTGATCGTTGCCTTGTTCTCGGAGTGTCGAGTTGAAAAAATGTAATATACATACTATACATTGTATATGTGTAAATAATATGCGAATTAAGTGAACCTTATTGTTATATGCAAAGACTGGGGAAAATTATATGTGGATTTGGCGATACGAATCTGGTTCGTTCGCTGAAGGACACTGCTGACTGGGTTAAAAATGATACTAACTGTGCTCAGAAACTGTGTTCAGATTGATCTTTTGACATGGGAGGTGCGACGATATGAGATTGGCTGATAAGTATACATATAACTTTCGGCAGCTGATATTGGGCAAGAGTTTCCTCAATATTGCCGATAGTTTTTATGCCGTTGCCCTCACCGTTGCCCTGGTAAAAGCCTATAACATTGAAGCCGGATCCTTATCAATTTTTACTCTTGTATCTATGCTGCCTGCCATGGTTGGCTTCCTCTTTGGGCATCTGATTGACCGGATCGTCGATAAGAAAAAATGGCTGGTCATTTTGCAGTCAGTTTACCTCGTTCTTGTAACGGTGATTATACTGTGCCTGCTTTCTCACTGGCCACTGGTTATTCTTTTCTTTATTAATTTCCTCTTCTACCTGGTAAGCACTGTTATCGGTGCCCTGGATACCAGCGTTGTTCCCCAGGCTCTGGATGATAATGAAGATCTCATTGAGAAATCTGTTGACATTCAGTATCTCACCTCAAACATTCTGAATATTGCAGCGAATTTCCTGGCATCAGTGCTCCTGGGCCTGGTCTCTTACTTTGTGGTTTTGAACATCAGCATCCCCTTCTTCATTGCCGGTATTTTCTTTTTCTGGAGTATGCACATTACTCCGAGAAAAATGCATATACAGGAAATAGATACCGACCCAAGCAGGGAGGGCGCACACGCTGCAGGTATGGATCGCCTTCACGGATATCTTCAGGATGTGCGGGCCTCTCTGTCTTATTTCGCCCAGCAGAAGGTTTCGTCTTCCATTATTCTTATTGAGGCTTTTCTCAGCGGGGCCCTGGACGTGTTGATAGCGCTCATGCCCCTCTATCTCATCTCTATCCGTGTGAACGTGAAGAGGCTGGGATTTGTCCTTGCTGTTCAGCAGGGGTCAGATCTTCTGGGTTCCCTGCTTGCCCCATTTATTAAGATCAAACCAACTCACTTCTTCTGCTGGGATTATATGATTTCCGGGACCGCTCTGCTTCTGGTCTTTCTAGTCCCCTCTGTGGGAGCAAAACTGGCTCTTTTCGCCCTGGGCTTTGTGACTATTGGGATCTCCGGCAACTACTTCAGCAAGATGCTGTTTGGTTCCTACGAACACAGTCGGCTGGGAAGCGTAGATACCATCATTCGGGCTCTTTATGCAATTTTTGGAATTATTTTTCTGATTGTTCCTCTTTTCTACAGCAATGTTTATGTTCTGGGAATTGTGTTTAACGCCCTGACCATAGCCTTTGGCATTGGGCTGGCTCTCATCATTTATGGTTCTGCCTTCTTCCGCAGACGGGCGATTGAGGGAAACGCTGTCAGTAAAAGTTGAGCAATGGCCCTTGGCCGCGTTATGATGGTAAACAAAAGGGGCGGCAGCCCCTTAAAACGCTTACAAATCCAAGACGCAGCATTTGCTTGCTGAGTCTGGCAGCTGAAAGTCACGAAACGCGCAGGCAGTGCACAGGTACTTTTTTCGCGTTCAAGGACTATAGTTAGTCGGGTTTGTATAAAGGAGGCGATATATGACTGGTTTTCTGGGACATAGTATCCTTGGCGCTTATACAGCGGCACAGTCATCCGTCACTTTGTCAGCTATGAAACTTCCTAAGCTTCCTGGACTGGAAGATTTTCTCCCTGAACAGAATCTCTTTCAGGGAACTTTCTTTGCCATGAACCGGATTATTATGATCCGCCTCATCATGACCTTCCTGATTGTCCTCATCCTTGGTATTACTGCGGCCCGGGCAAAACTGATCCCCAGCCGCTGGCAGGGAGCAGTGGAATGGGTAATTGAGTTTGTTCAAAACAATATTACCTTCCAGGTAATGGGTGAACTTCGCGGGAAAAAATACACGCCCCTGATTACATCAATTTTTTTGACGATTGCATGTTTTAATCTGTGCGGTGTTATTCCCGGAGCTAATATAGCGGCAACAGCAACAGTGGTTATGCCCCTCTTTTTTGCCCTAGTCACAGTCTTCAATTATTGCTGGACGGCTCATAAGGAGCAGGGTTTCTTCAAGTTCCTGCGCAACGAGATGTTCCCCCCGGGAGTTCCCTGGCCGGTATACATTATTCTCGCCCCTATTCAGCTGCTGGAAATATTTATTTTCCGGCCCCTGTCCCTGACACTGCGACTCTTTGCCAACATGATTTCTGGCCATTTAATTGTGGCCATCTGCTTCTGCCTGACTCAGTTCTACCTGGTTTCGCAGGCAGGTCCCATCAAGATTGTTGGCGGGGTATGGTTCCTGGGCGGCTTTGTTCTCACCTGCTTTGAGATATTCGTTGCCCTGCTTCAGGCCTATATTTTCGCGGTGCTGACTACAGTTTACATCAACTCCAGCTTCCCTGAGGCTGAGTGATGAGAGACAAAGCCCGTGCCGTAAATGAAGAATGGCATCATAACTGAATAACTGAATAATGATAAGTAAGGTACTTACGCAGATAAATGCATAGTGCAATAATGCATAAGTAGTATATAAGAAAAAGAAAAAATAAGATAAGACTTAAGGAAACTTAAGACACAGACAGAAGGACCTGCCTCGGCAGAGTCAGGCTGGATGTGTTAAATTTTACGACGACAGTCGCAATAAGGAGGAAACACATGGATCTCGTGACACTCGCAGCAGTTGGCGGAAACCTCAGCGTTCTTGGCTATGGTTTGGCCACCCTTGGGCCCAGCATTGGCTTGGGTATGATCTTCGGCAAGGCTTTGGAATCCACTGCCCGTCAGCCTGAGGTCAGCAATAAGCTCAACACCATTATGTACATTGGCTTCGCTGTGGTTGAGGTTCTTGCTCTGCTTGGTTTCGTTGCCTTCCTGATGGCTAAGTAGCCTTTGCTGGATACTTCCAGAAATCACAACGAAATCAGTAAGTCGATGCGCAATTGCAATTACTTCAAGGAGGCAAGCAGTGATTCTCGCTGAAAAGGTGAGCGGTACTGAGCTTTTCTTGCCAGAAACATATGACATGTTCTGGTCGTTTGTCATCCTCGTGATTCTGGGCATCTTTTTCTTCGTCTTCTTCATGCCTAAGTTCCAGAAAATCTTTGATGAGCGTGCGTCTCGGATTGAGGGGAACATTTCCCAGGCTGAAAAAGCCAAAAAGGAAGCTGAAGAGGCCCGTCAAAAGTACGAGGATCGGCTGAAGAATGCCAGGGTAGAGGCTTCAAAGATTCGCGATAATGCCAGGGCTGAAGCATCAAATATCATTGCTGATGCCCGTTCCCGGGCAGAGTCTGAAGCTAAGCAGATCTCTGATAATGCTGAACGGTCTATTGAATCCCAGCAGCAGCAGGCTCTAGTCAGCCTGAAAGGGGAGGTTGGTGCTCTGGCTACGGCTTTGGCAGGAAAGATTCTCAATACTCAGCTTCAGCAGTCTGATGTTCAGGATTCCATAATTGATTCCATGATTGCCAATCTGGAAACGTCAGGAAAGGCCGAAGGCTCACAGGGTGAGTGACATTATGCGGGTGAACAGATTGATGATCCTAGCGGGGAGGTGACATATGCGCGGAGAAATATCACTCGTATCTGAAAAGTCAGTGAGGGAACGATTCCTCCCACGACTGAAAGAGGCAGGCGAGTCGGCTGGTTCCATAGCTGAAGAACTCTTCGGTTTTTCTTCCGTTTTGGATTCAAACCGAAAATTGGAACGAGCATTAACAGACCCGGCCAGGAGCACTGCTGATAAGCAGGAGCTGCTCTCTGCCATTGTTGCTGATAAGGTTCAGCCTCTGACTCTGGAAATCCTCAAGGCTTTGACAGAATGCCAGTGGAGCCGGGTGGATCACATCTCCAACAGCGTGGAAGATCTGGCTATAGATGCTATTGCCTGCCAGGCGGATGCGGAAGGCAAGATTGGGCGAGTAGCGGTGGAATTGGCGAAAATTCACTCAGCTCTTCTTAACCTGACTGCTGTCCGTTCCTACCTGTCCGATACCTACATACCTGCCGACAGGCGGGTGGAGTGTCTGAGGGCTCTTTTGGCTGGGAATGATCTTGACCCCATTACCATGAGGCTGGCAGAACATTCAACAAGAGATCTGCGCAACAGACGGTACTTGTCTACCTTGTCCTGGCTGATTGGGAAGATCTCCGAACACAGCGGAGAAACGGTAGTGACCGTTACCTCAGCTGTCCCCCTGTCTGACACTCAGACTCAGAAAATAGCCGAGATTTATGCCCGCAAACTTAATCATCCTGTTCATATCAACTCAGTCGTAGACAGTACCGTTATTGGCGGTCTGCGTGTACAGGTTGGAGCAGAAGTAACAGATACAACAGTTGTGGCACAGCTGCGCCATTTGCAGCAGGTGCTGTAGAAAAGGAGTGATCAATGGCAGAATTGACCATCGATCCCGCCGCGATACGTCAGGCGCTTGATAACTTTGTGGAGTCCTATACTCCGACAAGCGCACCGACCCAGGAAGTCGGCTATGTGAAGACCGCAGGGGACGGCATTGCCCAGGTAGAAGGTCTGCCCGGGTGCATGGCTAATGAATTACTGACCTTTGAAGATGGGACCTTGGGCCTTGCCTTCAACCTTGATGCCCGTGAAATCGGTGTGGTTATTCTTGGTGACTTTGCCGGGATTGAGGAAGGACAGGAAGTAAGGCGGACCGGAGAGGTTCTGTCTGTTCCTGTTGGTGATGGCTATTTGGGCCGTGTGGTAGATCCTTTGGGCAGCCCAATTGACGGGTTGGGCCCTATCGCCAGCGAAGGCCGGCGAATTCTGGAAGCCCAGGCTCCCGATGTGATGCATCGGCATCCTGTGGATCAGCCAATGGAAACCGGGATTAAAGCTATCGACGCCATGACCCCTATTGGACGCGGCCAGCGCCAGCTGATTATTGGTGACCGACAGACAGGTAAGACTGCCATTGCCATCGATACCATTATTAATCAGAAAAAGAACTGGGAGTCAGGCGATCCCAACAAGCAGGTCCGCTGCATTTATGTGGCTGTGGGACAGAAAGGCTCTACCATTGCTGCTGTCCGTGCTTCTTTGGAAGATGCCGGAGCTATGGCCTACACTACGATTGTGGCTTCTCCTGCTTCTGATTCCGCAGGTTTTAAGTATATTGCCCCCTATACGGGCTCGGCAATTGGCCAGCACTGGATGTATAAGGGCAAGCATGTGCTCATTGTTTTTGATGATCTGAGCAAGCAGGCTGAGGCTTATCGATCCATTTCCCTCCTCCTGCGCCGGCCGCCGGGGCGTGAGGCATATCCTGGCGATGTTTTCTACCTGCACTCCCGCCTTCTTGAGCGCTGTGCACGCTTGTCCGATGATATGGGCGGTGGTTCTATGACTGGCCTGCCTATCATTGAGACGAAGGCGAACGATGTGTCTGCCTACATTCCCACCAACGTTATTTCCATTACTGACGGGCAGATCTTTCTTCAGTCTGACCTCTTTAATGCTAATCAGAGGCCGGCAGTCGATGTAGGTATCTCTGTCTCCCGTGTGGGTGGTGCTGCACAGACCAAGGCCCTGAAGAAAGTTTCCGGAACTCTGAAGATTTCTCTGGCCCAGTATCGGTCTTTGGAATCCTTCGCTATGTTTGCTTCTGATCTGGATGCGGCTTCAAAGGCCCAGCTGACCCGGGGAGCCCGTCTGATGGAGCTGCTCAAGCAGCCTCAGTTCTCTCCTTACTCTTCTGAGCAGGAGGTGGTGTCAATTTGGACCGGTACTCACGGCTGGCTGGATGACCTTGATTTAGTGGATGTTCTGCCTTTCGAACGTGGTCTGCTGGATTATGTGGATCATAACACTGATATTCTGTCGGTCATTCGGGAAACGGGCGATTTTACAGCTGACACGGAAAAGAAGCTGGAAGAAGCCGTTAAAGCTTTCCGCAGAGTTTATGTCAAGCAGGATGGAACCCCTCTGGTCAATGCCAAGGAAGGGAAGGAAGCCCCGACCAAGGTTGAGCAGGAGACTATTGCCACCCGCCGCCGGTCGGAGCGGAATCAGTCTGGCTCAGCACAGGATGGACAGACCAATCAGGCTGACCAGGCAGGTCGGAAGGCTGAGTAAGTATGGCTTCACAGCTTGCATTCAAATCGCGCATTGCATCTACTGAATCGTTGAAGAAAATCTTCAATGCACAGGAGATGATTGCCTCTTCCCGCATCGCTAAAACCCGCGATGTTGCGCTTGCTGCCAAGCCTTTTTCTGATGCCATTTATGACGCTGTCCGGGCCTTGGCTGCCCATACTCACCTGGATCACCCCATCCTGGGCAAAAACGAAGATAATCCGCGGGTTGCAGTCTTGGCCCTGACGTCTGACAGGGGAATGGCAGGGGCTTATACCTCTTCCATCATCCGGGAAACGGAGACCCTGCTCAACAGGCTGGAAAAGCAGGGCAAGGAGCCTCAACTCTTTGTCTACGGCCGCCGAGGTGTTACCTACTACCGCTATCGCAACAGGCAGGTTGCAGCAACCTGGCAGGGAGAATCTGATGCTCCAACTGTTGGCATGGCTGCACGAATTTCCAAGACACTTTTTGAGTCGTATATGGCGCCTGCCTCAGAAGGCGGCGTCAGCGAGTTCTATATTGTATTCACTGAATTCGTTAATATGGTCGTTCAAAAGGTTCGGATTCTGCGGATGCTTCCGGTGGAAGTCAAGCTATTGGATGATGAGGATGTTGATAGCGGTCGGACTGAGGGCAATCGAAAGGATCGACTGCAGGATAAAGATCAGTCGAACCAGGAGGAAGACTCCGGCCCCGTTTTTGAGGTCACGAAAGCTCCGCCCCTGTATTCCTTTGAACCCAGTGCGGAAAAAGTCCTTGACAACATTATGCCTAAGTACATTCAGTCTCGTGTTCATGAATGCCTGCTGACTGCAGCTGCATCGGAAACTGCCAGCCGGCAGAACGCTATGCATACTGCTACAGATAATGCAGGCAAGCTGGTAGATGAACTGACCAGGAAGCTCAATGCATCCCGACAAGCCTCCATTACACAGGAACTGACAGAAATCGTCGGCAGCGCCGATGCGCTGAAAACCGAAATAGAATAAAGGAAGGAGCACAATGGCACTGGAAAATGCTTCTGCGACCCTGAAAAACGAGCAGCTGGATGAGTCTCAGGCTGTCAAGGGCCGTGTAACCCGTGTCCAGGGCTCGGTTATTGATATCGAGTTCCCCATTGGGCACATGCCTGATATTTATAATGCTTTGACGGTAGAAATCCCGGCTGTGGGAACCGTTGAAGGGGAAAGCAGCGCTACTATTACGCTGGAAGTTGAGCAGCACCTGGGCGATTCCATCGTGCGTGCTGTGGCCCTTAAGCCTACAGATGGCCTGGTTCGAGGAGCTATTGTTACCGATACCGGCGGCCCCATTGAGGTCCCGGTGGGCGATGTGACCCTGGGACATGTTTTTGATGTGTCCGGTCATATTCTCAACAGCAAGGAAGGGGAAGACCTGACCGTTACCGAGCGGTGGCCTATTCACCGGGCTGCTCCTCCCTTTGACCAGCTGGAATCCAAGACCGAGATGTTTGAAACTGGCATTAAGGTCATTGATCTGCTGACTCCTTATGTTCAAGGTGGCAAGATTGGACTTTTCGGCGGCGCTGGTGTGGGCAAGACCGTTCTGATTCAGGAAATGATTCAGAGGGTAGCCCAGAATCACGGTGGTGTTTCTGTTTTTGCCGGTGTTGGCGAGCGTACCCGTGAGGGTAATGATCTGATTGGTGAAATGGAAGAAGCCGGTGTTTTGGGTAAAACCGCGCTGGTTTTCGGTCAAATGGATGAGCCTCCAGGGACCCGTCTGCGGGTTCCTCTGACCGCCCTGACCATGGCAGAGTATTTCCGCGATGTCCAGAACCAGGATGTGCTTCTTTTTATCGACAACATCTTCCGCTTCACTCAGGCTGGTTCTGAGGTATCCACCCTGCTGGGCCGTATGCCGTCAGCAGTGGGCTATCAGCCGAATCTGGCCGATGAAATGGGATCCCTTCAGGAACGCATTACCTCAACCCGGGGTCATTCCATTACCTCTCTACAGGCAATTTACGTGCCTGCGGATGATTACACCGATCCTGCCCCCGCGACGACCTTTGCTCATCTGGATGCTACTACGGAACTATCTCGTGACATTGCTTCCAAGGGTATTTATCCGGCAGTAGACCCCCTGTCGTCAACGTCCAGAATCCTGGATCCCCGCTATGTGGGTCAGGCCCATTACGACTGTGCCAACAGGGTCAAGGCTATTCTCCAGCGTAATAAGGAGCTTCAGGATATTATTGCTCTGATCGGTATTGATGAGCTGGGTGAAGAAGATAAAACCACTGTAGCCCGTGCCCGCCGTATTGAGCAGTTCCTGGGACAGAACTTCTATGTGGCAGAAAAGTTCACTGGCCGTCCTGGTTCCTATGTTCCTGCTGATGAAACCATTGAGGCCTTCACCCGGATTTGCGATGGTGTCTATGACAAGGTTCCTGAACAGGCCTTCTCCGGCATTGGTGGAATTGATGATCTGGAGCGCAAATGGCATGATCTGCAAAAGGAATTGGGAGAGTGAGCATGACTGGCTCTGATAAGGCAATAATTACAGTTAATGTAGCTGCTTCAGACCGACCGATCTGGTCGGGTAAGGCTTCCTATGTTGTGGTGCCTTCGACCAACGGTGCCATGGGGATCCTGCCCAATCATGAGCCGATTCTTTCCCTTTTAGATGATGGGCCTCTAACTGTTACCGATCTGGAAGGAGTGAAGCACACTTTCCAGGTCAGTGACGGTTTTGTTTCTTTCGATGATAACCGCCTGACCGTGGCTATTGAGCGCTGTTCGGTTGAGCAAAAGGGGAATTCGGTTCCGGCTCAGTAATAGTGCAACAGTACAGGCAGGCAGTAGTGCTGTTGGACAATAGTGCGGCTGACAGTGCGGCTGGGTCCGGAAGATCCACCTGAGAGGCAGCCGACAGCATTAGTTTTGCTCGCCTGACTGTCTGACTGTATCAATCCCATATCTCCTTTTCCCGTATCTTCTTGGTGAGGTACGGGATTTTTTATGTACAATTTGCTCTGCTGGCTTGCTCTGCTGAGTCACTTACTCTGTTGGGGCGGGCCGCAAAAGCACACAGTCCACAGCAGTAGCAGAGTCAGTCTGCCCTGTGCACTGGTCCGGAGCCTGTGCACTGGTCCTAAGAATAAGATAAGTTAAAAGCAACCAACGCCTGATTTATCGTGCTTAGTAATGAAAGAATAAATTAGTTAATCAGGCTTTACCCAGGGAGTGCATATGTTTGCCGCCGTATCAGAAGCTCAGCCAGCAGATAAGCTGCAAGTCAGAGAGCTGCTGTGCGTTCAAGGAGCATCAGTCATGAATACATCCATCATTATTAATTTATTACTGTAAACTGTTGGACTGAAGGCTCCAACAGTACAAGGAGCCACTCATGAAGCTCATCAATCAGGCAGACCAGAGCAGCAGCCCTGTTCTGCAGATTAATCATGTTTCACGCGCCTTCAATAAAGGACAAGTAGAGGCTGTCAGCGACCTGAACCTGAATCTGTCTCAGGGCCAGATTCTGGGACTGATCGGCCTTAACGGGGCGGGGAAGACCACTACCGTCAAAATGTGTGCTACTCTGCTCAACCCTTCCGCAGGGACTATTACAGTCTGTGGGTATGATACGGTCAGGCATCCGGCACAAGCCCGCAGACATATGGGTCTCATGCTGGGAGGAAGCACCGGATTCTATCCCCGGACATCAGTGAAAGATAATTTGCTTTTCTTCGCCGATATTGCCGGGCTACCGGCAGACAAGCGCCAGGAGGAAGTTTCCAGGGTTTTGGCCCAGGTAGAGCTCAGAAATCTGGCTGATAAAAAAGCCTATGAACTCTCCCGGGGGCAATATCAGCGTCTACATATTGCCCGTAGTTTGCTGGGGTCTGTCGATCTTCTCCTTCTGGATGAACCGACTTCAGGTCTGGACCCGGATGTTGCCCTACACATCCGCAGTCTGATTCGATCTATCGCTGCTCAGGGCAGGGCTATCCTGCTCACGTCTCATTCTATGGAAGAAGTTGAGGAACTTGCCACCTCTTTTCTGGTGATGAGCCACGGCCGCATGAAGGTTTCCGGCAGTCTTGCTGATGTAGCTGCCTATGCCCATGTGTATCAAACGACAATTGCTGACTTTGCCCCTGACAATTCTTATGATCTGTCTGACCTAAGGAAAGAGCTGGCAGGATCGGCCAGAATGATGGCCCGTTCTGCCGGCAGTCAGTGGAGGGTTACTATCTGGTGGAAGGATTCCCCTGAAATGAGCAGGGATCGAATCAATCAGCTGACAACAGATCTGTGCAGGAAGTTTCATCTGGAATCTGTTTTTACCCGGCCGGCCAACCTGGAAGATGCCTTTCTGGCTATTGCTCAGATGCCCGATCAGATTGAGGAGGAAGCATGACTCCAGCACGTTTCCTACGCATAGCCTGGTTTGAACTGAGACAGTTTGCTTCTGTGGGTTATTTTGCTCAGACTGTCATTTTTGCTACCCTGTCCGCCTGTATTGTGCAGAGGCTGGGAGTACTGGCCTGGCATGCTGACCCCTATCTGTGCTTTCTTCGGTCTGCTGCCATTGGTATGTGGACTTCAGCAATCAGCGCTGCCGGCATCATTGGGTTTGAGCGGTCTAAGGGGACCCTGGTCTATTTAGTATCAGGAAAAACAGATATCCTTCTGACCCTAACAGCTCTGGTCTCTTCGGTTGCCACCTTTAGTCTGCTCTCTTTCCCCCTTGCCGGCCTTGTCTGGCTGATACCGGGCAGATCCGGACTCACCCTGTCAGCCCTGCTCGCTCATCTGCCTGCACTGCTGACGGGAATGATTCTCTTCTGGCTGGCGTCACTGTCAATTACCTATGTTCTGGCCCTACTTTCAGTCATAACGCCCAGGGCTTTGGCTTATGAAGGTCTTATTTTGACCCCGGCCCTGTTCTTTTCGGGGATTTTTCCGTCTCAATCTCCGATATATCAGAAGCTGCAGATGGTTTTTACTTTTCTTCTTCCCACAACTCCTGCCACCACTTTCCTCTATGCTTACGCTCAGCCAGGGGTTATGATTCGCTCCGGAATCATCTGTCTGGCAGTTACCGGACTGTGGCTGCTGGGGGCCCGCCTGGTTGCAGGCCGGGTTTTTAAGGCCATGCGGACTCTGGGCACTGTAGAGGTGATCTGACATGAAACAGATCAGATGCTTCTTTTCCCGTTTGAAGACAGTTATGAAGGTCAGCCGTCATGCTTCCCAAGCCTTGGCTACCACAACCACAGCCCTGGTTTCCATAGTACTGATTCCTTTATGCGACGTTCTTTTCTCCCTGCTCATGGGGATTAGCCTCCAGTCAGATAATGTGGTTCGCATAGGATACGCCAGTACTTTGGTAGGAATGGCGGTTACTGCCATGTCTTTTATTAATCAAAGCCTGGTCTACGCCCGCTGGGTTGGGGTTCTTCAGGATATTATTCTCTGGAGAGGGTCTTACCCGATTTACTGGCTGGGAATTTCCTGCTGGGCTGCCCTGGCTGCTCTTGGCATGGGGTTGGTACCGCTGACTGCTTCTTTTGCCTTTGATCCGTCCCATAACGGTCAGCTTCTGCTGACAGCTTTTGCAGCCGCTCCCTTCTCCATTCTGGTGGGCTTGTCTTTAGGAATCCTCACCTCAGCTGCCGGACTGATAATGAATGATCCCTATGCCCTGTCCAATGCTCTTGCTTTTATCCTGCCTTTAACCGCAGGGAGTATTGTTCCGCTCACCTCCTACCCAGGTTCTTGGGGAAAGATTCTTCTTTTCTTCCCCCTGTCTGCTTTGGTAGGGATTCTGACCGGTTCTGCTTCCTGGGGCTGGGGGATAGGGCTTAATCTTGGCTACGCTCTTGCCGGGGCCGGCTGCGGATTCTTGTTCCTGCATCTGTCTGCCCGCCTGCTCAGATCCGGGCGGCTGAAGCCAATTCAGTAGATGCTGCATCCTGTTACGTTTGTCAGGGCTTCCTCATAGACTATTTTTCTGTGTGTGCTCCTGGTAGACCTATGTAAAGGCCTGCTGCAGGAGGATATCCCCGAGTTCGGTGAAGCATCCAGTAATGGATACGCTGAGGATAGGGGCCATCGGGCCGGTGGACTGTGGCTTACTCATTTTCTGCAAGCCGCATGAGACTCATGAATCTGCATGAGATCTGCGGTTTTCTTTTTTTGAGCCTGCCCCAGGGCGGCGGTCGCACAAAAGGTACGAATTCGAAACGAATCAGAATCGGAGAAACAGTTGCCTACTATAGAACAGCTGGTCCGCAAAGGACGCAAGCCGAAGCCGAAGAAATCCAAGGTTTTGGCTCTAAAGGGGAGCCCGCTGCGCCGCGGTGTGTGCACCCGTGTATATACCACTACACCAAAGAAGCCAAACTCGGCTCTGCGTAAGGTCGCCCGTGTGCGCCTGAGTTCCGGTGTGGAAGTAACCGCTTATATTCCTGGCGAAGGTCACAATCTGCAGGAGCATTCTATTGTGCTGGTACGCGGAGGCCGTGTAAAGGATCTTCCTGGTGTTCGCTATCACATCGTTCGCGGTGCTCTCGATACCCAGGGCGTTAAGGACCGCAAGCAGGGCCGTTCCCTGTACGGAGCAAAGAAGGCTAAGTAAATATGTCACGCAAAGGACCCGCAAAAAAGCGTCAGCTCCTGCCAGATCCTATTTACGGTTCGACAGTTGTAGCTCAGCTCATTAACAAGATTCTTCTTGATGGTAAGAAGTCCATCGCTGAAAACATCGTCTATACTGCCCTGGAGCAGGTCAAGGAAAAGACTGACCAGGAGCCTGTAGCTGTTCTTAAGCGTGCTCTGGACAACATTCGCCCCAGCCTTGAGGTTAGGTCCCGTCGTGTAGGTGGTGCCACCTATCAGGTGCCTGTTGAGGTTAAGCCTGCCCGCGCCAATACTTTGGCCCTGCGCTGGCTGACTGACTTCTCCCGCGCTCGCCGTGAAAAGACCATGGCTGAGCGTCTGGCCAACGAAATCATGGATGCTTCCAATGGCCTTGGTGCATCTGTCAAGCGTCGTGAAGATACCCATAAGATGGCAGAAGCCAACAAGGCTTTCGCCCACTATCGCTGGTAATCCTTGAGGATTCCGGCTAATCGTTTATACGAAAGTTAGGTAAAAATGGCTGAAGCACAAGAAGTGCTTAAGGACCTCACTCATGTGCGTAACATTGGCATCATGGCTCACATTGATGCCGGCAAGACAACTACAACTGAGCGAATCCTCTATTACACCGGTGTAAATTATAAGATCGGTGAAACCCACGATGGCGCCTCCACCATGGACTGGATGGATCAGGAGAAGGAGCGCGGTATTACTATTACCTCCGCTGCTATTACCTGCTTCTGGAACCGTCAATCTCATGACACCAAGGACCGCTATCAGATCAACATCATTGATACCCCAGGACACGTAGACTTTACCGCTGAGGTAGAGCGTTCCCTCCGTGTGCTTGATGGGGCCGTAGCCGTTTTCGACGGTAAGGAAGGTGTGGAACCTCAGTCTGAGACTGTCTGGCGTCAGGCTGATAAGTACAACGTACCCCGTATTTGTTTCATCAACAAGATGGATAAGCTGGGTGCTGACTTCTACTATTCAGTAGACACCATCAAGGAAAAGCTGCAGGCAAAGCCTATTGTTATGCAGCTGCCTATTGGGGCTGAAAACACCTTCACTGGTGTTGTTGATCTGCTCCGTATGGTTGCTTACGTCTGGAAGGACACGACTGATCTTGGTGCTCATTACGACACCGTTGATATTCCTGACGATTTGAAGGAAAAGGCAGAACAGTATCATACTGAACTGGTTGAAGCTGCCGCTGAGGCTAGCGATGAACTCACGGAAAAGTACCTGGAAACAGGAGAACTGACCGATGAGGAAGTCCGCGCCGGCATTCGCCAGCTCACCATCCGTTCTGAGGCCTACCCTGTTTTCTGCGGGTCAGCTTTCAAGGACAAGGGAGTTCAGCCCATGCTGGATGGAGTTGTTGACTTCCTGCCCAGCCCAGAGGATGTTCCTGCCATCAAGGGTTATGACATTCATGATGAGTCCATTGAGATTGATCGTAAGCCTACCGCTGAGGAGCCATTCTCCGCTCTGGCTTTCAAGATTGCCGCCCATCCCTTCTACGGCAAGCTGGTATACGTCCGTGTTTACTCCGGCGTTGTTCACCCGGGGGACACTATCCTCAACGCCACCAAAGACAAGCGCGAGCGTGTGGGTAAGCTCTTCCAGATGCATTCCAACAAGGAAGAGCCGGTAGACATAGCGACCGCAGGCAACATCTATGCCTTTGTCGGACTGAAGAATGTCACCACGGGCGATACCCTGTGCGATGAAAAGCACCCGATTGCTCTGGAATCCATGAGCTTCCCCGATCCTGTTATCCAGGTTGCCGTGGAGCCCAAGACCAAGGCTGATCAGGAAAAGATGGCCCTTGCTCTGCAGCGTCTGTCGGACGAAGACCCGACCTTCCAGGTTACAACTGATGAAGAGTCCGGTCAGACCCTGATTTCCGGTATGGGCGAGCTTCAGCTGGACATTTTGGTTGATCGTATGCGGCGTGAATTCCATGTGGAATGCAACGTAGGTAATCCTCAGGTTTCCTACCGTGAAACCATCCGTAAGCCTGTTATGAATGTTGAGTACACTCATAAGAAGCAGACCGGTGGTTCCGGACAGTTCGCTAAGGTTCTCATCAATATCCTTCCTCTGGATACCTCCGAAGGCAAGAATTATGAGTTTGACAACCAGGTGACCGGTGGCCACATCAGCAAGGAATTCATTCCTTCTGTTGATGCTGGTGTACAGGAAGCCATGGAATCTGGTATTTTAGCTGGGTTCCCGGTTGTTGGCGTTCGGGTAGAACTGATTGATGGCCAGATGCATGAAGTTGATTCTTCTGAAATGGCCTTCAAGATTGCCGGTTCCATGGCCTTCAAGGAAGGTGCCCGCAAGGCCAGCCCTGTGATCCTGGAGCCTATCATGGCTGTTGAGGTTCGTACTCCTCAGGAGTATATGGGCGACGTGATTGGTGACTTGACCTCCCGTCGTGGATCCATCCAGTCCATGACCGACGCTACTGGCGTTAAGGTTGTTGATGCCAAGGTTCCGCTTTCTGAAATGTTTGGCTACATTGGCGATCTGCGGTCCCGCACCCAGGGGCGTGCTGTGTATAGCATGCAGATGGACTCTTATGCAGAGGTTCCCAAGAGTGTGTCTGACGAGATCATTAAAGCCCAGCGTGGTGAGTAGGATTTCAGAAGACTGACGTTCACCTTTTTACAGGTAATAAATAAGAGATAATAATTGAAAACACTTCGGCTTCCTTGGTCTTCCGCAGACATTAAAATAATTATGTTTGCTGGGGTCGGGGACACGAAGTGACAACTAACCCAAAAACAAGTAATATGTAGCGAGAAACCTGCCGGTTCCTAATGCCTGCGCATTGTCGGTCGGCAGGAAAACCTACGAGACGTCCAGGAGGACAAACATATGGCAAAGGCCAAGTACGAACGCACTAAGCCGCACGTTAACATCGGTACCATTGGTCACGTTGATCACGGTAAGACAACCCTTACGGCGGCTATTTCCAAGGTACTGCATGAAGAGTACCCAGATCTGAACCCAGAGTATGACTTTGATCAGATTGACTCCGCTCCTGAAGAGAAGGAACGCGGTATTACCATTAACATCGCTCACATTGAGTATCAGACTGCTAAGCGTCATTACGCTCATGTGGATGCTCCTGGCCACGCTGATTATGTGAAGAACATGATTACCGGTGCTGCTCAGATGGATGGCGCCATCCTGGTTGTAGCAGCAACCGATGGTCCTATGGCTCAGACTCGTGAACATGTTCTGCTGGCTAAGCAGGTTGGTGTTCCGAAGATTCTTGTTGCCCTGAACAAGTGCGACATGGTTGATGATGATGAGCTGATTGAGCTGGTTGAGGAAGAAGTCCGCGACCTGCTTGAAGAGAACGGCTTTGACCGCGATGCTCCTATCATCCGTACTTCCGCATACGGCGCACTGCACGATGATGCTCCTGATCATGAGAAGTGGGTTGAGAGCGTAAAGAAGCTCATGGACACTGTTGATGAGTACATTCCTACCCCTGTTCATGATCTGGATAAGCCCTTCCTCATGCCTATTGAGGATGTCTTCACCATCTCTGGTCGTGGAACCGTTGTTACCGGTCGTGTTGAGCGTGGTCGTTTGAAGGTCAATACTCCTGTGAAGATTGTTGGTCTTCGCGACACTCAGAGCACCACCGTTACCTCCATCGAAACCTTCCATAAGCAGATGGATGAGGCTGAGGCTGGAGATAACACTGGTCTGCTTCTGCGCGGTCTTGGCCGTGAAGACGTTGAGCGTGGTCAGGTTGTTGCAGCTCCTGGCACCGTAACTCCTCACACCAAGTTCGAAGGCGAAGTCTACGTTCTGACCAAGGATGAAGGTGGACGTCATACCCCATTCTTCTCCAACTATCGTCCTCAGTTCTACTTCCGCACTACCGATGTCACCGGTATCATCTCCCTGCCTGAAGGGGTAGAGATGGTTCAGCCTGGTGACCACGCAACCTTCACGGTTCAGCTCCTCCAGCCCATTGCTATGGAAGAGGGCCTGACCTTCGCTGTCCGCGAAGGTGGCCGTACCGTTGGTTCAGGTCGTGTAACCAAGATCCTCGAGTAGGATAAGCCTTTCTTTTCTGTCTGATTTTAGACTATTATTTCAGACTAGAAATGAGCCTAATGCCCGTGTCCACTAGGATGCGGGCATTATTCATTGTTTTATAGTTATTCATTATTTTTATAGACCATCCGCTTATATGCAGTCTTGATGTCATCACCTCTCTCCTGTGATTACTGACGCTGTCATATTATATTGCTAAACTTTATCGTGCGTTAAGCTGCCTGTCCTTTCTGGGGGAACAGGAAAAAGCAAGCAAGAACAAACAAACATAAGTGAAAATATAAATCAATAGATTAGTGAAAGAGGGAATCCGTATGAAGCTTGATATTGCAGGAATGCATCGTCTGGCAGCAGAACAGGGAATTGAACCTGAGCGCTTGGACGCAGCCCTGTCTGAGGCTCTGCGACTTGCCTATCTGAAAACTCCGCACGCAGCCAGGCACGCCCGCGTGGAGTTAGATGAGCGAGCAGGTTCTTTCACTGTGTGGGCTCAGAAAGAAATTCCCCAGGAGCCCACAGAAGAAGATCCTCATCCCAAGCCCGTTTTAGGGGAAGAATATGATGATACCCCGGAAGGATTCGGCCGACAGGCAGCTTATATTGCCCGTCAGGTCATCACTGCCCTCTTCCGCAAAGTAGCTGATGACAACATTTTTGGAGCTTTTGCCGGTCAGAAAGGCAAACTGATTACTGGCGTTGTTCAGCAGGATTCCAACGACAGGGGGAACCTGCACATTGCTGTTGGAGACGTAGAAGCCCTGCTTCCCCGCCGGGAACAGGTTCCAGGGGAGCGCTTCCGCCATGGTGAGCGTGTTCGTGTCTATGTAGTCAGCGTTAATAAAGGCCTCAAGGGGCCGGAGATTATCGTCTCTCGTTCTCATCCTGAATTGATCCGTCGCTTATTTGAGCGTGAAGTGCCGGAACTTGTTACCGGGGCTGTTCAAATTATGTCTATCGCCCGGGAAGCGGGGGAGAGAACCAAGATAGCCGTTCGGGCCAATGCTCAGGGAGTCAATCCCAAGGGTTCTTTGATTGGTCCCGCTGGTCAACGGGTACGGGCCGTTATGGAAAACCTGGGCAATGAAAAGATCGATATTGTGGATTGGTCTGAAGATCCAGCTAAGTTTGTTTCTGCTGCCCTGTCTCCGGCTCATGCTGTTAAGGTCAGCGTTGTCAGCGAAAGAAACAAGACAGCTGTAGCCTTGATACATGATGATCAGCTTTCCCTGGCAATTGGTAAGGAAGGGCAGAATGCCCGTCTTGCTGCCAAGCTGACAGGGTGGAAGATTGGGATTGAATCTTATGAGGCCTCTCAAAGGAAAGATGAGCAGGCTCAGGCAGCTGATTCTGCGGCTGATGCTCCTGCTGACCTGCCGGTTTCCCCGGCTCCTGATGCTCCTGCTGATAAAACTGATGATTCTAAGGACAAGTAGAGCAGCCAGAGACAGAATCCTCTCTGTCCCTGGGCGAAAGTCTGCTGATTTCTCTTCTAAGGGATGCTGTAAAGTAAACTGACGTAAGGCAAACAGCCGGAAAGTCATGGTAAAGAATATGGTCGCACGATGAGACGGAAACTTACAAGCCGTATCATATAATGCCGCCGCAAACGTGCGCGCGGCCATAGATAGGAGATATGAGTGCCTAAAGCACGCGTGTACGATTTGGCCAAAGAACTTGGCGTAAGCAGTAAAGACGTTTTGAATAAGCTCAAAGATATGGGCGAGTTCGTCAAGTCTGCCTCATCCACAGTGGAAGCACCTGTGGTTCGGAAAATAAAGAATGCTTTTGCAAAGACCGATTCAGCGGTCAAGAAATCTGATCAGGGCAAGAAACAGGCGACTGGACCTCGTCAAGCTCACCAGGAAGGGGCTGCTGGCAGCGGCATGACTAATAGTCAGGCTGCTAGTCATGCCGGGGAGCAGGGGCAGGCCCAGAGGCAGAAGACAAACCAGCCTCATGCTCAGGGTCATCATGCCGATGGTCCCAATCCCCGTACAGCCACTATGAGGGCAGCGATGTCCTCGGTGAATCCCTCCGCCCAGGCCACTGTCAATAAGGCTGAGGAAG
Organism: Scardovia inopinata JCM 12537; assembly: GCF_001042695.1. Lineage (NCBI taxonomy): Bacteria > Bacillati > Actinomycetota > Actinomycetes > Bifidobacteriales > Bifidobacteriaceae > Scardovia > Scardovia inopinata. The sequence continues at coordinate 236,520 of NZ_AP012334.1, forward strand.
ATTCACATTCTCACAGACATCAGGGGGGGTCAACCCGGTCTGGCCAGCAAAGGCCAGGTAAGGGGAATCAGGACCGGCATACACTTTCTCAGGGTCAGCAGAACCATCGTCAGACAGCATCAGGGATTGAAGGCGGCTCTCAGCCTCAGCATGTGAACCCGCCGCATCCCCATAAGCCCGGCACTCCCCGCCCGGGGAATAATCCTTTTATGAGCAAGCAACGGATGGGTACGCCTACCCCTGGAGATATTCCCCGTCCTCACCCCATGAACCGTCCTGGTGCCAGGAACCGGGCGGGAGCCGAAGGCGGCAGAGGGGGACGTGGTCGTGGCGGCCGCGGAGGCCAGGGATTCGCGTCCAATCAGCTGAGTGGACGCAGCGGAAACCGTTCCGGCAAGGGCGGTCGCCCTGGACAGGGTCAGGGACAAGGCCAGGGGCCGCGTCCAGGACGGAACAGTCATTCTTCCGGGCAGGAAGCCCTGTCCCGCTGGAGCAGGCAGGCAGGCGGGAACGGAGCTGAGGGCGGTAGGCCCGGTCGTTTCGGAGCTGCAGCCCCTGGAAACGGACCGGGAGCAGGTGCTCCTTCACGCCCGGCCGGTGGACGTGGTCGTGGTGGCCGCGGAGGCACAGCCGGTGCTTTTGGCCGTCAGGGAGGTAAATCTTCTAAGGCTCGTAAGGCAGCACGCCAGCGTCAGCGCCAGGAATACGAGGATATGAAGGCGCCAGTTATTGGCGGTGTCCGGATTCCTTCCGGTAATGGGCAGGTCGTCCGCCTCCAGCAGGGGGCTACCCTGTCAGATCTGGCAGACAAGATTAACGTTCCTACTGCCTCCCTGGTAACAGTTCTTTTCCACCTGGGAGAAATGGCTACGGCTACCCAGTCTCTTGATGAATCGACCTTCCAGATTTTAGGCGATGAAATCGGCTGGAAGATTCAGATCGTTTCTGCTGAAGAGGAAGATAAGGCCCTGCTTCAACAGTTTGATATTGATCTTGATCAGGAAGATAGTGATGAAGATCTAACTGCCCGTCCTCCGGTAGTAACGGTGATGGGACATGTAGATCATGGTAAGACCCGGCTTTTGGACACCATTCGGCAGACCAATGTATCCAGCCATGAAGCCGGTGGCATTACCCAGCGTATTGGTGCCTACCAGATTCATGTCAAACTCAATGACATGGACCGGCCTATAACCTTCCTCGATACCCCAGGACATGAGGCCTTCACGGCCATGCGCGCCCGCGGTGCTGAGCTGACAGATGTGGCAATTCTGGTAGTGGCTGCTGACGACGGCGTTATGCCTCAGACAGTGGAAGCTATCAACCATGCCCAGGCAGCTCATGTGCCCATTGTGGTTGCTGTCAATAAAATTGATGTGGAGGGGGCTAATCCGGAGAAAGTCCGGGGCCAGCTGACTGAGTATGGTCTGGTTCCTGAAGAATACGGCGGAGATACCATGTTTGTGGATATTTCAGCCAAGCAGGGGACCAATATTGACAAACTTCTGGAAGCCGTTCTTCTGACTGCTGATGCAACCTTGGACCTGAGGGCCAATCCTCATGCTCCTGCCCGTGGAGCTACTGTGGAAGCCCGGCTTGATAAGGGCCGCGGTGCTGTGGCTACGGTCCTGGTTCAGCAGGGAACGCTTCACATTGGTGATGCTATTGTGGCGGGAACTTCCTATGGCCGTGTTCGTGCCATGCTGGATGAAAATGGGCAGAACCTTGAAGCTGCTCCTCCGTCAACTCCTGTTGCCGTGCTTGGTTTGACTTCGGTTCCCTCTGCCGGCGATCTTTTCCTGGTTGCTCCTGACGACCGTTCAGCCCGCCAGATTGCGGAAAAGCGGGAGGCAGCAGAGCGTGCCGCCCAGCTGGCCCGCCGTCATAAGAGGGTTTCCCTGGAGAATCTCAAGGAGCAGTTTGCCAAGTCTGAGATTGATATGCTGAATGTGATCATCAAGGGCGATTCCTCCGGTTCTGTGGAAGCTTTGGAAGATTCTCTGATGAAGATTGATGTTTCCGATGAAGTTGGTATTCAGGTAATCCACCGGGGTGTGGGTGCCATTACCCAGAATGATGTCAATTTGGCAACAGTTGACAAGGCTGTGATCATTGGTTTCAACGTCAGACCCAGCCGTCAGGTTTCCGACCTGGCAGAGCGCGAGGGGGTGGAAGTCCGCTACTACTCAGTCATCTATCAGGCGATTGAAGAGATTGAAGCCTCCCTGAAGGGTATGCTCAAGCCTGAGTTTGAGGAAGTCGTCACTTCCCACAGCGAGATTCGTGAAATCTTCCGTTCCTCCAAGCTGGGCAATATTGCCGGCGTTATGGTCCAAGACGGCACGGTCAAAAGAGGTACCAAAGCCCGGATTATGCGCAACGGTATTGTTACTGTCAACGATCTGGAGATTACCTCCCTGCGGCGCTTTAAGGACGATGTCCAGGAAGTGGCCGAAGGTTATGAGGCCGGTATCAATCTGGGCACCTTCAACGACATTGAGGTGGGAGATATTATTGAAACCTTCGAAATGCAGGAGGTTAAGCGTCAATAATGGCCAGAACGAATCCCCGCTCCGCCAGAATTGCCGGCGTTATTCAGAGAGTGGTTGCCACGGCTGTGGCAACCGACCTTCACGATCCCCGGCTCAAGAGCGTGACTATCACGGAAGTGAGGGTCACCAATGATATGCAGATTGCCCGAATTTACTGGACCCAGCTGGGGGATGAAGGTCGTGCTCAAGGGGAGCGTAAGCGGGCAGCTGCTGCCCTGAAACAGGCGAGTGGCCATCTCAGGACCCTGGTGGGCCGGTCTACCGGACTGAGACTGACGCCGCAGCTGGAATTTATTTTTGATCAGGTGCCTGCCCAGGCTACTGAAGTAGAAGATGTTTTAGCGGTGGCCAGGAAGAGGGACAAGGAACTGGAGAAATTACGACAAGCAGCGCATTATGCCGGCGATCCTGATCCCTATAAGCACGATGATGATCAGCATAGTCAGCGCGGTAATGATAAGTACGGTGCTGATAAGTACGGTGCTGACCCTGCTGACAGGGACTCTTCCTCCAGCTACTCTGATTCTGATAATGATGCCAACAGCGCCACTCAGGCTGAAAAATAAGTCCGGCATTCTCCTGGTCGATAAACCCCAGGGGGTCACCAGCCACGATGTGGTTGCAGCAGCCCGGTCTTTGCTGGGCACCAGGCATGTTGGTCATGCCGGCACCCTGGATCCTATGGCAACAGGGCTTTTAATCCTGGGGTATGGGAAGGCAACTCGTCTGCTCAGCCTTATTACCAGAGCTGATAAGACCTATCAGACAGTCATCCGTTTGGGACAGGCAACCACTACCGATGATGCAGAAGGAAGCGTCGTCTCCCAGGGTCCTGTTTCCTCCTTGACTGATCGGATAATCCAGGAAGCCAGCTCGCGCCTGACCGGCACCATTGATCAGGTTCCCAGCTCCTACTCTGCCATTAAGGTCAGGGGACAGAGGGCGTACGATCTTGCCCGACAGGGGAGGGAAGTTCAGCTCGCGTCCCGCAAGGTTACCATCAGCGACTTTACCATACATGACATCAGGCCCGGTCAGACTGACTCTGTTCCTGCCTGGCCTGTGATTGATGTGGCTGCTACTATCACCTGCTCATCAGGAACCTATATTCGTGCCCTGGGCCGTGATCTGGGGAAAATCCTTGGCTGCGGTGCCCATCTGACTATGCTGAGACGGACCAGGATTGGCAAATTCAGCCTGGATCAGGGGGCTTTAACGGCTTCCACGACCGTTCGAACTTTTACCAGGAGGACGGGGGAGAAAGTCTGTAGGCCAAGGGTTGTTTTTGACCCCTGTCTGCCGGATGGTCCCTATTTTTACAGTCCTGCCCAGGCAGCTGCCCTGACCCTGCCCTGGATTACGCTGTCTGCTGATCAGGTGGAGGCTGTCCGGCATGGAAGAATTCTTCCCCTGCCTGTGACGGGCCTAACCGCTGCTCTCGCAGCCTATGATCCAGCCCATGATTCGTCTCGTGATTCCTCCCATGATCTTAGGTTGGTTGCTTTATTGGAACCCTGGCAGGGCAACCAGGCCAAACCTAGGACCGTTTTTATGGAACCCGAAGGCTAAAGGCCAGGAAGCCCCAGAAACCTAAACCCCCTAGCAAGCTAGCAAGCCCCTGGGGGCCCTGCAACAGGCAGGGAGTTTTTTCTTCAGAGGTGTGCAGCTTAATGCCCCTCGGTGCCCTATGATGGGGGTAGAATGAGAAAGCCGCATACCGGCGGCGAAGATTTTAAGAACATTATGCAGACCTCGAGAAAATTATTTGAGAAATTTTAGGAGGGCCATGGCTGATATTATTTCTTACGCGCAGACCATGTTCGATACATTCGATCAGCGGCCCTTTAATCGTGTGGACTCTCTTCTTTTTTCCTACCTGGCGTATGTTCACTACCACGGTCCCCTTTCTACTCTCGATCTGCCTGAGTTTACCGGCAAGGCCTCGTCTGCCCCTGCTCAGGATCCTTCTGATTCTCCCGCCCCCGACAAGGCCAATCCTGGCAGTTTCTTCAGGCGGATTCGGCAGAAGCTGCCCTGGCACAAGGCTGATCCTGGCCAGCAGAAGGAGCAGATCCCGGATGACTCAGAAAATTTTCTCGATCTTCGTCAGATTATGCTGGCTGAAAATTTTCCTGCTATGTTCGGTGATGAGACAGAGGGAAATAATTACCGCCGGGCTCTGGAAGCCATTTGCCAGTCGCCCAGGTATCGGGGAATCCAAATAGGGTATTATCTGCAGAATCAAACTGAGGCGCATAACGAAGAGCAGCAGTTTGGGGCAGTCACCTTTCTTCTGCCTGACGGAACCGAGTACCTGTCTTTCAGAGGGACGGAAGCCAGTCTTGTGGGATGGAAGGAAGATTTTGAGATGACCTATCACAAGGTTATACCGTCTCAAAACGAAGCCTTGGCTTATCTGACTGCAGTAGCGGGGAAGTCCGGCCGTCCTCTTCGCCTGGGAGGACATTCCAAGGGCGGAAATATGGCTGTGTATGCCGCAGCTAATGCTTCGCAGGCCATCCAGGCCAGGATTCTTGGTGTGTATTCCCATGACGGTCCTGGCTTTTGGCCTGATTTCTACCAGCAACCAGGTTGGCAGGCAATCAAGGACAAGGAGGACAAGACCTGCCCTGAATTCAGCTTAATTGGGCAGCTCCTCTACCCGGAACCAGACTATAGTCTTGTTGCCTGCAGTGTGTCTGGTATTAATCAGCATTACTGTCTCAACTGGCTGGTTGAGGAGGGAGATTTTAAACCGGGAAGCCGGATCGATTCCAAAGCTCAGGCCATGGCAGACTCTATCCGTACCTGGACTAAAGGAATACCTGTGGATAAACGGCAGAGCATAGTCAATCATGTATACGCTGCCCTGCGAGCCAGCGGGTATGACAACATTAATGAGCTGACCGGGAATTTTTCTCAGGCCTGGCCCAAGATCCGAGATGCGATTAAAAAAACAGACCCAGATGAAAGAAGCATGATTTATACAGCAGTCAAAGATTTGATGGGAGTTTTGCTACCGTCCATGATCGGGACCCTGATCCCTTCCTTTACCGGATCTGGCAAGACCGACAGCAACAAAACCCAGACCGCCTGATGTTAACCATGGTGAACCAGGCTTCAGATCCGAGCCTGCAGGAGTACGAAGAAAAAAAGTCAGTTTTTATAGGGGCTGCCGCTCATTGCGACAGTCTGGATCAGGCGGCTGATTTTTTGGAAAGCATGAGGCAGGCTCATCCGAAGGCCCGGCACCATGCCTTTGCCGCTGTTGCCGGAACCAGCCCCAGCAACTTATCTGAAAGAATGAGTGATGACGGGGAGCCGGCCGGAACAGCTGGCCGTCCTATTCTCAACCTGCTCAGGCACAGGGAAATCAGTCAGACTGTGGTGGTAGTCAGCCGATACTTTGGCGGAATTCTTCTGGGAACCGGGGGCTTGACCAGGGCTTATTCGGCTGCTGCATCCCTGGCTCTTGAAGCAGGCAGACTGGCAGAGATTGTTCCTGCTGTTGATTATTCCCTGACTCTTGCATACCGGGACTATCAACCCCTGATTAATCTGGTAAAAACCTGCAGGGGAGAGGTCAGATCTGAGTCCTTTACCGATAAGGTCAGTCTGATTGTCGTTGTCCCTGACCCTCCTGACGGCCAGTCCTCCTTCATTCAGCTCTGTAACAGTGCCTTTCCTCATACTGTTCTGCCCCGCCGTCTGGGCGACAGCAGCCTGACCGTCCCCTTGAAGCAATAATCTAGCGGTATGGATCAGAATAAGACGGACACTGCAACCGAAGATATACAAAAAGCACAGACAGGGAAAGCACAGACAGGGATGGAACATACAGATTCCCGGCTAGGGGCAAAGAAATCCGAAGAAGAGACGCAGGCTCAGGAACCGCTTACTGCTACCTACGAACGTCTCCGTCATTCGAAGGACAGGAAAATGCTCAGCAGCCAGGCACGCCGTCCTCTTCCCGACCGGTCAGACGGAGCTGCTTTTTCTCGGGCTACGGCTTTGCTGGAGGCGGTGGCAGGCAATGTGAGTACACCGGTAGAAGACAGAATTTTCCTTGCGACTACTATGCCTTTCCCCAATATTTTGGTTAAATTATCTACTGATCCGGACCCAGCTGTCAGGGCGGCAGTAGCTTCCAACACTAATGCCAAGGATTGGCTGGTAGGGCGGCTGACAAAAGATGACCAGGCCCAGGTGAGGGATGCGGCCCTCATGAATCCCCGGGCTTCCTGGAAGATGAGGCTGGAGGGGGCCCAGGATCCGCGGACAGGCAGCCAGGTTTTGGATTATCTGGGAACTTTGGGCACTGGCCAGGATGCAGGCAAAGACCTGATTCTATCTGCCATGGTTCGCCGGGCTGCGGCCTTGAATCCTCATGCCTCAGCAGCTCTCCTGGCTGATTTGGCTCAGGATCCGGTTGATGATGTGCGTCATGCTGCCGAAAGTGCTAGGACAGGAAAATAATTTATTAGACCATGCGCATGTCGCCTTCTTATTGGGATATTCTTGAATTATGACAACGAAGAGAAATACCAAAAAAAAAGTGAAAATGAAGGAAAGTAGCGAGCGAAGCAGCCGCACACTTATCCAGTTAGCCCATGCCTATGGTGTTGCAACGGCGTATACCGGGCAAACGGGTGAATTTAATGAAATTAGTGATCAGGTCCTGATCGAGGTGCTTAAAGCCCTGAATGTGGATGCCTCCACTGAAGCAAAGGCAGCGAAAGCCTTACGCAGTAAGCTGGATGATGATCAGAGGCGTCTGGTGAAGCCCACTGTCCTTCATGTGGCCGGAATGGACAGCAAGGTCCCCCTCCATGTCAGTCCCCAGAACACGATGGCAGTTACCATCAGGTTGGAAGACGGCAGTCTTTACCAGGATGGAGCCAAGCTTGATCTGAGCACCGAGGAGGAGCCAAACACCGTTTATGCTGTGATCCCGTCTGACCTTCCTCTGGGATATCACAGCCTGATTGTTTCAGTTGACGGCCATGATACGGTTGCTCACCTGATCAGTGTTCCTGAGAAAATCGATCTGATTGATCCTCTCAAGGATGGCAGTCTGTGGGGCTGGATGGCTCAGCTTTACTCGGTCAGATCAGAAGACTCCTGGGGAGTGGGAGACTTCGACGATTTGAAAAATATGCTAGTTGATGCCAAGAAGAAGACAGGAGCAGACTTCATTCTGATCAACCCTGTTCACGCGGCTGAACCCATTTCTCCCCTGACTCCTTCTCCCTACCTGCCTATTTCCCGCAGATTTATTAACTTTACTTATACCCGTCCGGAGGATATTGCAGAATATCAATCCCTCACACAGGCAGATAAGGCGGCTGTGGAGAATCTGCATGATCAGGCCAAAATCCTGAATGAGAATCCTAACCGGATTGACCGCGATGCCATGTGGGATAAAAAGCGTCAGGCCCTGTGGACTATTTTCCAGGCAGAGCGTTCTGCTGGGCGTCAAAAGGAGTTTGAGGATTATTGCTCCCGGGAAGGCGAAGATTTGGAAGCGTATGCCACCTGGTGTCTTGCTTATGACAAATGGGGGGCTCCAACCTCCAGTCCCGACTGCTGGGAAAAGACTTTGAACAAAGATTCAGCCGAGGTCAAGAATCTTCGTGCCCAGAATTCTCAGAGCTTGGAATTCTACAAGTGGATGGAGTGGATTGCAACCAGCCAGCTGGCCGTTGCCCAGAAGGCGGCCCAGCAGGCAGGGATGAAGATTGGCATTATGAGCGACATGGCTGTGGGTGTGCACCCTCAGGGGGCTGAAGTCTGGTGGAATCCGGAGCGCTTTGCCAGCGGTGCGACCGTCGGTGCCCCTCCTGACATGTTCAACCAGCAGGGGCAGGACTGGAGCCAGCCTCCGCTGAATCCGGTTAACCTGGAAGAGACAGGCTATGCCACCTATCGCACGATGGTGGCTGGCATCTTTGCCAAGGCCGGAGCTGTTCGTATTGATCATATTCTAGGTCTTTTCCGCCTCTGGTGGATTCCTGAAGGCAGGACAGCAGATCAGGGAACCTATGTGCAGTATGATTCTTCCATCATGCTGGGCATTCTGGCCCTGGAAGCCAGTCGAGTAGGGGGGACGGTTGTAGGCGAAGATTTAGGTGTTGTCCCCGATTATGTGGCCGACTCCCTCAAGAGTCATGGGCTCATGGGATGCGTAATTGAGTGGTATCAGCAGTACGACGGCGAATTCGTTCCTCCCAAACAGTGGAGGCAGATGGCTCTCGCCAGTGTAACTACTCATGATATGCCTCCCACCGCAGGATATTTGAATTATGAGCATGTGAAGATCCGGGAAAATTTGGGGCTGTTGACCGTTCCTGCCAAACAGTTCCGGGCCAGTGCCGAATACGAGCATAAGCAGCTTCTGTCCATGCTGGTGGACAACGGGTATCTGGATAAGGCCTTCACAAAGAATGAGAAGGTGCATGAGCAGGAGATCGTTGAAGCCATGCACCGGGCCCTGCTGGATTCTCCCTCCAAGCTGAAAGCAGCTGCCTTGGTAGATGCTGTAGGGGAGAGGCGGGCGCAGAATCAGCCGGGAACCAATAATGAATATCCCAATTGGCGGATTCCTCTGGCCGACGACAAGGGCCATGCGGTCTACCTGGAGGATCTGTTTGATCTTCCCCGAGCTCGTTCTCTTGTGGCGGTCATGAATGGAGAAAAGTAATCTGCTTCTTTATGTCAGGCTGCTGTCTGTCTGCCTGATTACTGGTCATTGAGGCGTCGGTTTGATTCTGTCGACTTGATGGGTTAGTATTGTCGATTGTTGTGTTCCCTTCGGGGTCCTTCAAAGCGCTTCCCACTCGCATAAGGACTTTCAGGGAGCCCACAAGTATATGGCAGGCTAGCAGTATCCTTTGTTTTCAAAGGTTTCTGTAGCAGGCACTGGAACACAATAAAAGAAAAGGTCATATTGTGAAAACATTTTCACCAAAGCCACAGGACCTGAGCCACGAATGGTATCTTGTTGATGCAACCGATGTGGTTCTGGGTCGCCTGTCCGTAGCAGTTGCAAATCTTCTGCGCGGGAAAAACAAGCCGTCTTTCGCACCTCATGCGGATTCGGGCAACTATGTGATTGTTATTAACGCAGAGAAGATTTCTCTCAGCGGCAATAAGCTGGAGAAGAATCTCTACCATCACTCTGGTTACCCTTCCGGTCTGCGTGCTGATTCTTACGCACAGCTTTTGGAATCCAATCCTGAGCGCATCATTACGACTGCCGTTAAGGGCATGATGCCAAAGAACAAGCTCAGCCGTACTCAGCTGACCCGTCTGCGTGTCTATCGTGGACCCGAGCACCCCCATACACCCAATAAGCCAGTAGCCTATGAGATCGAACAGGTCTCTCAGCAGGCTAAGTAGGAACCGAAAGGAGAATCAACTCATGGCTGATAACGAAAACTCCGCGGTTACCGAAACCGAGGAAACCACTGTATTTACCTCTGAAACCAATCAGGGTGCAGGAACTGGTACCTCTGCCATTGCCCCCGGCTATGGCACTGGCCGCCGCAAGGAAGCAGTCGCCCGCGTGCGTCTGATTCCTGGTACCGGTGAATGGACTATCAATGGGCGCAAGCTGGAGGAGTACTTCCCCAGCCGCCTGCAGCAGCGTGAAGTGAACTCGCCTATTGTGCTTTTGAAGCTGGAAGGCAAGTTTGACGTGAAGGTGCGGGTAGAAGGTGGCGGTGTCACTGGCCAGGCTGGAGCAGTCCGTTTGGGCGTGGCTCGTGCTTTGAACGCCATCGATCGCGATTCTAATCGTGCTGCTTTGAAGAAGGCTGGCTTCCTGACCCGCGATGCCCGTGTGGTGGAGCGCAAGAAGGCTGGTTTGCACAAGGCTCGCAAGGCTTCGCAGTACTCGAAGCGTTAAGCTTTCATTAACTTCATGAGCCCCGGTCAACAGATCCGGGCAGATGCAAGAATGGTTCTTCAGACTCTGCGTCTGAAGAACCATTCTTTATTTTTAACTACAAACAATGACTGCCAAATAGCAAGTGCCAACTACCATCAACTAATATCAAATAACATCAAATAATAGAGAAAGAGCAGGGTCTTTACAAAGATCTGGAAGAAACGCAGTCCCCAAGCTGACAGATATTCCTGTGACAGATAACCCCTAGCAAATATCCCCAGTATAGATAGTCCTGGTGCGAGGAGGGGATGTCAACACGATCAGGGAAAATTATCGAGGATATGTGATGTAATTCACATGTTGCATATTTCCCTTCTCAAAAGAATTATGCTGGCAGACTTTTAAAGTCGGTGAAACTTGTTTTTCAATGATGCGAAGGAAGGAAACAGTGACTCAAACACAAAAAGCTGTGGCGAGCGAAGCACAAAAAGAAGTCGATGACTTGGTTGCCAAGGCGCTGGTAGCGCTGGATGAATATGCTGATTTTGACCAAAAAAAGATTGACTATATTGTAGGAAAAGCTTCTATCGAAGCTCTCAGCGCCCATCTGACCCTGGCGAAAATGGCTGTGGAGGAGACCGGACGCGGTCTGATAGAAGACAAGGCTACCAAGAATATTTTTGCCTGTGAACATGTGACTCATCACATGATGAACCAGAGAACAGTAGGCATTATCAGCGAGAGTGATGTTGACGGCATTACCGAAGTTGCTGAACCTGTAGGCGTGGTTGCAGGAGTAACCCCTGTCACCAATCCTACCTCGACAGTCATCTTCAAATCCCTGATTGCTCTGAAAACACGCTGCCCTATTATTTTTGGCTTCCATCCCTACGCCCAGCAGTGCTCCAAAGAGGCTGCGCGGATTGTTCGTGATGCCGCCATTGCGGCTGGTGCTCCACAGAATTGCATTCAGTGGATTGAACATCCTTCCATCGAGGCGACTGGAGCCTTGATGAAGCACCCCGGCGTGGCCACCATCCTGGCAACAGGCGGTCCGGGAATGGTTCATGCTGCCTACACCTCAGGCAAGCCCGCCCTGGGAGTGGGAGCCGGCAATGCCCCTGCCTATGTAGATAAAGATGTGGATGTTGTGCGGGCTGTCAATGATCTGATCCTGTCCAAGCATTTTGATTATGGTATGATCTGCGCAACAGAGCAGGGAATCATTGCTCACCAAGATATTTATTCTGCCCTGGTGACAGAGATGAAGCGCCGTAAGGCCTACTTTGTCAATGCAGAAGAAAAGGCCAGGCTGGAACAGTACATGTTTGGGGTAACTTCTTACCCAGGCAAGGACGCTCCTGAGCCCAAACTCAATTCCGTAGTCCCAGGCAAATCCCCTCAGTGGATTGCTCACCAGGCGGGATTCAGTGTGCCTGACGATACTACTATCATCGTTGCTGAGTGCGCAGAAGTGGGTACTCAGGAACCTCTGACTCTGGAAAAGCTCAGTTCTGTTCATGCCCTGCTCAAGGCAAAGGACAAGGATCAGGCCTTTGATATGTGCGAGCAGATGCTTCAATTCGGTATGGGTCATACAGCGGCCATCCACACCAACAATAAGGAACTGGTTGATGAGTACGGATTGAGAATGCCCGCCTGCCGCATCATCTGGAACTCACCGGCATCCTTGGGAGGCATTGGCGATATTTATAATGCCATTGCTCCCTCTCTCACCTTGGGATGCGGATCTTACGGTGGTAACTCCGTGTCCGGCAATGTACAGGCCGTCAACCTTATCAACATTAAGCGCATTGCACGGAGGAACAATAACATGCAGTGGTTCAAGGTCCCGCCTAAGACATATTTCGAGCCTAATGCCATCCGTTACCTGCGTGATATGGTGGGCGTCAACCGGGTGTGCTTTGTCTGCGACAAGACCATCCTGCAGCTGGGCATTATTGATAAGGCTATTCATCAGTTGCAGATGAGGTTGAATAAGGTGGAGTGGCGCATCATCGATTATGTAGAATCGGAGCCTTCGGTTCAGACAGTGGAACGTGGTGCCGCCATGATGAGGGAAGATTTCCATCCCGATACCATCATTGCCATTGGTGGTGGTTCTCCCATGGATGCGGCCAAGATTATGTGGCTGCTTTATGAGCATCCGGAAATTGAATTCAAGGATATTCGTGAGAAGTTCTTCGATATTCGCAAGCGGGCTTTCCGCCTGCCTGAGCTGGGGCACAAGGCCAAGCTGGTCTGCATTCCCACTACTTCAGGAACAGGCTCCGAAGTCACTCCCTATGCTGTAATCACCGATAAGGAAACAGGCTTTAAGTATCCAATCACCGATTATTCTCTGACTCCTTCTGTGGCTGTGGTAGATCCGGTCCTGTCCCGGACTCAGCCCCGCAGGGTTGCTTCTGATTCTGGCCTCGATGCCATGACTCACTGCCTGGAGGCCTTTGTCTCCTGCTATGCCAATGATTTCACCGATGCTATGGCTCTGCACGGAATGAAGCTGCTCTGGGACAATCTGGATGAAGCTGTTCTCAAGGGAACAGAAGCTCCCGATGCCCAAGAACATGTTCATAATGCCGCTACTATGGCTGGTATGGCTTTTGGTTCTGCCTTCCTGGGTATGTGCCACTCCATGGCTCATACTATTGGGGCTGTCTGCCATATTTCTCATGGCCGGACTAACTCCATTCTCCTGCCCTATGTGGTTCGCTACAATGGATCCATCCCTGATGAACCTACCTCCTGGCCTAAGTACAATAAGTACATAGCTCCCGAACGGTACCAGCAGATTGCCAGGTATCTGGGCATTAAAGCAGATACTCCAGAAGAAGGAGTAGAAAATCTGGCTGCTGCCCTGGAAGATTACAGGGACAATAAGTTGGGAATGGATCATGACTTCAAGGCTTGCGGCGTCGACGAAGATTTCTTCTGGGATGAACTGGACCGTATTGGCATGAGGGCTTACGAGGATCAATGCACCCCCGCAAATCCCCGCATCCCCCTGATTGAGGACATGAAAGATATTGCCATCGGAGCCTACTACGGCGTTTCCCAGGCTGAAGGCCACAGGATTCGTCAGGAGCGGGAAGGGGGCGCCAAGAAGGGCAAGTCAGATAAGCAGAAATAATTCTGTGCAAAGACACCTGATACTGATCTCAGATGCGAATCTGATGTACTGACATATGTAGGTACCTATCATACATATCAGTCATACATATCAGGCCGGGATTGAGAGCAAACAGACAACCTGTCTGCATCCGATCCCGGCCTGCATGTATCTTGCGGCCTGCATGTATCTTTTCTGTATCTTCCTGTAGCTTTCCTGTGCGAATCTTGCGGTCCGTATGGAACCTGACTGGTCTTTCGGTAACCTAATCTCCTGGTAATTTAATCTCCTGGTAACCGGTAAGGGATGGATGAGTAAGGGGATGGCCTGAGGAGGGAAGGGAATAATCTGAGGCGAAAACACGCTCAGGAACTTTGGGCAGGGTTTATGTTTTAATAGACAAGTTGCCTGTTTGAGGCTCGTTTAAATTTGAATTATGAAAAGCGAGCGCAGATGCAATCATAAATTGTAAGCTGCGCACTGGTGTGGTCCCTACCCATGCACGCTGTGCAGGGGATTGCTCGGTGCTCCTGGCAGGTTGGTAATGTAACGAATCGCAGAAAGGGCGGACGGCAATGGCGGGACAGAAAATCCGCATCAGGCTAAAGTCCTATGACCATGAGGTCATTGACCAGTCGGCAAAGAAAATTGTCGAGACGGTCACGAACGCGGGCGCAACAGTTGTGGGCCCGGTTCCTCTTCCTACAGAGAAGAACGTTTTCGTAGTAATTCGTTCTCCTCATAAGTATAAGGATTCTCGCGAGCACTTCGAGATGCGCACGCATAAGCGTCTGATTGATATTGTGGATCCAACTCCTAAGGCAGTTGATTCCCTGATGCGTCTTGATCTGCCTGCAGATGTCAATATTGAGATCAAGCTGTAGGGGGGGGAGAAAATGTCATCGAATCACAATCGTAAGGCACTCGTGGGCAAAAAGCTCGGAATGTCACAGGTCTGGGACGACAATGGTTTCTTCGTTCCTGTCACCCTGGTGGACGTCTCTACTAATATCATCACCGCAGTCAAAACAGATGAGACTGACGGCTACAAGGCTGTTCAGCTCGGGTATGGCGCTATCGATCCTACTAAGGTAACCAAGCCGCTGGCTGGTCACTTTGCTAAGGCCGGCGTTACTCCCCGTCGTCATCTGGTTGAGGTTCGCACAGAAGATGCAGACAGCTTTGAGCCTGGTCAGGAACTTCCGGTAGACACTTTCGCTGATGGACAGCGGGTCGATGTTACCGGAACCACCAAGGGCAAGGGTTTTGCCGGAACTATTAAGCGGTGGGGTTTCAAATCCTACCGTCGTACTCACGGTTCTCACAAGAATGAGCGCCGTCCTGGTTCTGTAGGAGCATGTGCAACCCCCAGCCGTATTCTCAAGGGCAAGCGGATGGCTGGACGTATGGGCAACAACACTCACACCACTCAGGGTCTGACTGTTGTCTCTTCCAATGTTGACAGCGGCATTTTGGCTATTAAGGGAGCTGTTCCTGGGCCAAAGGGTGCTATCGTTCTCGTCCGTTCTGCAGTGAAGGGAGAGTAAGCCATGGCTGATGTTTCTTTAAAGGTAACAGGTCTTGACGGTGTAGAAGCCGGAAGCGTTACTGCTCCGGAAGAAATCTTCGGAATTGCTCAGGACGAAGTTCGTACTCATATTCCCCTGGTACACCAGGTAGTGGTGGCTCAGCTGGCTGCAGCCCGTCAGGGTACTCATGCAGTTAAGAATCGGGCCCGGATTTCCGGCGGCGGCAAGAAGCCATGGAAGCAGAAGGGTACCGGCCGTGCCCGTCAGGGTTCAATCCGTGCTCCTCAGTTTGCAGGTGGCGCCGTTGTCCACGGACCGGTTCCCCGCGACTACTCTCAGCGTACTCCCAAGAAGATGAAGCAGGCAGCTTTGCGGTATGTCCTGTCTGACCGTGCCAATGCAGGTCGGGTACATGTAGTCGACTTTGGTCTGGGTGATAAGCCTTCCACCAAGTCTGCTCTGGCTGCTCTCAACCCGGTTGTGGCTCAGCGGTTCACCACGGTTGTTCTCGATCGAGAGAACATTAACGAGTGGTTGTCTGTCCGCAATCTTCCTACTGTTCATGTTCTTTTCGCTGATCAGCTTAATACATACGATGTTGTCACTGCAGAAGACCTGGTCTTCACCAAGGAAGGCCTTGAGGCTTTCACCGCTGATGACAAGTCCCAGAAGGAGGCTTAACAATGGCAGCAGTACGCAAGACAGCTCACGACATCATCCTCAGACCTGTAGTTTCTGAAAAGAGCTATGCCAATTCCGACCGTGGCCAGTACACCTTTGTTGTTGATCCCAGCGCCAACAAGGTCGAAATCAAGCAAGCCATTGAAGAGATCTTCAAGGTCAAGGTAACAAGCGTCAACACTCTGAACCGCCAGGGAAAGACCCAGCGGACTCGTACAGGTTTTGGCCGCAGGGCTTCCCAGAAGCGGGCCATCGTCACTGTTGCTCAGGGTCAGACCATCGATATCTTCGGTAACTAAAGGTTAGCCGAGAAAGTTAGGTACTAGATTATGGCTATCCGTCAATATAAGCCAACAACTCCAGGGCGGCGCAACGCTTCGGTCTCTGATTTTTCTGAGATCACCCGTTCCACCCCTGAGAAGTCTTTGCTGCGCAAGCTCAGCAAGACCGGCGGCCGTAACTCTTACGGTCGTATTACCAGCCGTCATCGCGGCGGTGGGCACAAGCGTCAGTATCGTCTCATTGATTTCAAGCGGTGGGATAAGGATGGAGTGCCGGCCAAGGTTGCACAGATCGAATATGATCCCAACCGTTCAGCCCGCATCGCCCTGCTCAATTATGCAGACGGTGAGAAGCGCTACATAATTGCTCCTGAGGGAGTCAAGCAGGGAGACCTGATTGAGACCGGTGCCCAGGCCGATATTAAGCCTGGCAATAACCTCCCTCTCACCAATATCCCTACAGGTACCATTGTTCATGCCATTGAGCTGCGCCCCCTGGGTGGGGCCAAGATTGCCCGTTCTGCCGGTGCATCTGTTCAGCTTGTGGCTAAAGATGGGGCCTATGCTCAGCTGCGTATGCCTTCGGGCGAGATCCGCAATGTGGATGCCCGCTGCCGGGCAACGGTAGGCGAGGTCGGCAACTCCGATCATGCCAATCTGGAGCTGGGTAAGGCCGGTCGCGCCCGCTGGATGGGCAAGCGGCCCATCACCCGTGGTGAGTCCATGAACCCTGTTGATCATCCGCATGGTGGTCGTACACGCGGCGGTAAGCCGCCAGTGTCCCCGTGGGGCAAGGGCGAAGTTCGTACTCGTCATCCCAAGAAGGCATCCAACAAGATGATTGTTCGTCGTCGTCCTGCTGGAAAGCATCGTAAGTAAGGAAGTGTCGTACAGATGACTCGAAGCATCAAGAAGGGCCCATTCGTCGACGCCCACTTACAGAAAAAGGTCGACGCTCAGAATGCCAACGGCAGCCATGATGTTATTAAGACCTGGTCTCGTCGTTCCATGATTACCCCTGATTTCATTGGGCACACGTTTGCTGTGCACAATGGTCGGACTCATGTCCCGGTATTCGTCACTGAAGCAATGGTTGGTCACAAGCTCGGAGAGTTCGCTCCAACGCGCACATTCCGCGGGCATGTGAAAGATGATAAAAAGGCACGCCGGTAAGGCGAGGAAGAGTAAAGACACATGGAAGCTAAAGCAATTGCTCGTCACGTACGGGTGACACCGCGCAAGGCTCGCCGCATGGTCAACCTCATCCGAGGCAAGAAGGCGACCGAGGCTATCACAATTTTGAAGTTTGCACCGCAGGATGCTGCCGTTCCAGTCCGTAAGGTTCTGGAAAGCGCTGTAGCCAATGCTCGTGTACTGGCCGATAAAGACAGCGTCCCGTTCCGCGAGAACGAGCTCGTTGTTAAGGAAACTTACGTTGATGAGGGTGTTACCCTCAAGCGCTTCCGTGCCCGTGCACAGGGACGCGCAGGACGTATCAACAAGCGTACCAGCCATATCACCGTGGTTGTCGCCGACAAGGAAGGAGCCCGATAATGGGACAAAAGATTAACCCCTTCGGCTACCGCCTCGGCGTAACCGAATCTCACCGCAGCAAGTGGTTCTCTGATTCCACCAAGCCGGGGGAGCGCTACCGCGACTTCGTTCTTGAGGATGACAAGATTCGCAAGGAAATGCAGAAGGACCTGGAACGCGCAGGCGTTTCCCGGATCGTCATTGAGCGTACTCGTGACAGAGTTCGTGTGGATATTCACACTGCCCGTCCTGGTATTGTTATTGGCCGCCGGGGAGCAGAAGCTGACCGTGTTCGTGCCAAGCTGGAAAAAATCACAGGCAAGCAGGTCCAGCTGAATATCTTCGAAGTGAAGAATGCTGCCATTGATGCTCAGCTGGTTGCTCAGAGCATTGCTGAGCAGTTGACGAACCGCGTCACCTTCCGCCGTGCTATGCGTAAGGCTCAGCAGGATGCCATGCGCGCCGGTGCTCAGGGAATCAGGATCAAGCTCTCCGGCCGCTTAGGCGGAGCTGAAATGAGCAGGTCTGAGTTCTACCGTGAAGGTCGCGTCCCTCTGCAGACCCTTCGTGCCCTCATTGACTACGGCTTCTTCGAAGCTCGTACCACTTATGGTCGCATTGGAGTCAAGGTGTGGATTTACAAGGGAGACATGACAGAGCGTCAGTTTGAAGAGCAGCAGGCTCAGCAGAACAACAGGTCTCGCCGTGGCGGACGGTCTCGCCGTCCTAATAGATCCTCCCGTCCGGAGCAGGGTGCCCAGACCACAGCGGCTGCCCAGCAGACTGCGCCAGCCAGCGCAGAAGCTCCTGTAGCTCAAGAAGCAGAAGTAAAGGAGTAAACGAATGCTTATTCCAAAGCGCGTTAAGTATCGTAAGCAGCAGCGCCCCAAGCGCCGCGGCATGTCCAAGGGTGGCAACGAGATCAACTTTGGTGATTTCGGCATTCAGGCTTTGGCCCCTGCCTATATTACCAATCGTCAGATTGAGGCTGCCCGTATTGCCATGACACGCTATATTAAGCGTGGCGGCCGTGTGTGGATTACCATCTTCCCCGACCGTCCTCTGACCAAGCACCCCCTGGGCTCCCGTATGGGTTCCGGTAAGGGCGCTCCTGAGTTCTGGATTGCCAACGTGCATCCTGGACGTGTTATGTTTGAGATTTCAGGTGTTTCTGAGGATGTAGCCCGTGAGGCACTTCGCAGGGCTATTGATAAGCTGCCTATGAAATGCAGGATCATCGCACGTGAAGGCGGTAACAACTAATGTCTATCGGTACTCCAGATTACAGTATGAAAAATCTCAATGAGAAGACCAATGCCGAAATTGAAGGCCTGATCAAGAAGTCTAAGGAAGAGCTTTTTAACTTGCGCTTCCAGAAGGCAACCAGTCAGCTCGAAAACAGTGCCCGCATCAAGGCTGTTAAAGCTGATGTGGCCCGTATGCTGACTGTTCTGCGTGAGCGCCAGCTCGGCATTACTGAAGCTCCCGAGGAAACAAGCGGAAAGGCTGATAAGTAACTATGGCTGAAAAGCTTGAGCGCAATGCGCGTAAGGTGCGCCGCGGCTATGTTGTGTCCGAAGCAATGGACAAGACCATTACCGTGTCGCTGGAACAGCGTTCTACACACCCCCTTTATGGTAAGGTCGTGCGTAGCAATCGCAACGTTAAGGTTCATGATGAAAAGAACGAGGCTCATGTAGGTGATCTCGTTACCATTATGGAAACCAGGCCTTTAAGCAAAACAAAGCGGTGGCGTTTGACTGCCATCGTGGAGCGTGCTAAGTAAATAAGTTCGGCAAGGCTCTTGGTACACCCCTGTGGTGTATCAGGAGGACCAGCTCGGCTAAGGAGAATCAATGATTCAACCAGAATCACGGCTTCATGTTGCCGACAACACGGGTGCCAAGGAAATCTTGGCTATCCGCGTGCTCGGTGGATCGAAGCGACGCTATGCCGGCATTGGCGATGTTATTGTCGCCTCCGTCAAGGATGCAATTCCTGGCGGGTCGGTCAAGAAGGGCGATGTCGTTAAGGCTGTCGTCGTTCGTACAGTTAAGGAAAACCGCCGTAAAGACGGTTCATACATCAAGTTCGATGAGAATGCTGCTGTCATTCTGGGCAGCGGTCGCGAGCCCAAGGGAACGCGTATTTTCGGACCGGTCGGTCGTGAACTGCGTGATAAGCGCTTCATGAAGATTGTGTCCCTTGCACCGGAGGTGATCTGATGGTAGCCAAGATTAAGAGTGGTGACCAGGTCAAGGTTATCCGCGGCAAAGATAGGGGAGCCGAGGGCAAGGTTCTTCGCGTTCTGCCCAACGATCGTTTGATCGTTGAAGGCGTTCAAATCGTTAAGAAGCACGTCCGCGCCAATCAGCAGGGACAGGAAGCGGGAATTGTTTCCACTGAAGCACCCATTCACAGGTCCAATGTCATGGTGATTGACCCCGAGACCAAGAAGCCAACCCGCGTTGGTGTTAAGGTCTCCGAGGAAGCGCGTGATGGTAGAGTTAAGCGCGTTCGAGTGCGCGTAGCCAAGAAGTCAGGTAAGGAGCTAGCATGAGCACTGAAGTAGAAGCACCAGCAGTTCCACGCCTCAAGGTACGGTACCTGAAGGAAATCGTTCCTGCTATGGAAAAGGAATTTAACTATTCCAATCCTATGCAGGTTGCCAGGGTGCAGAAGGTCGTCGTCTCCATGGGCGTTGGCGCTGCAGCCCGCGATTCCAAACTTATTGAAGGTGCCATCCGCGATCTGACTTTGATTACCGGTCAGAAGCCCAAGGTAACGCGCGCAAAGAAGTCTGTTGCTCAGTTCCATCTGCGTGAAGGCCAGGCTATTGGCGCATTCGTTACCCTTCGTGGGGATCGTATGTGGGAATTCCTCGATCGTCTCTTGACGCTGGCCCTCCCTCGTATTCGCGATTTCCGCGGAATCAGCGCAGACCAGTTCGATGGAAACGGCAATTACAACTTCGGTCTGACCGAACAGTCCATGTTCCATGAGATCGATCCTGATTCCATTGATCATCGCCGCGGTATGGATATTACAGTCGTTACAAACACCACGGATGACAAAGAGGCTCGCTCCCTCCTGAAGCATCTTGGATTCCCATTCAAGGAGAACTAGTATGGCAAAAACCGCTCTGAAGAATAAGGCGGCCCGTAAGCCCAAGTTCGGTGTGCGTGGTTATACCCGCTGCCAGGTGTGCGGACGTCCTCATTCCGTTTATCGCAAGTTCGGTCTCTGCCGTGTCTGCCTTCGCGAGAAGGCTCATCGCGGTGAGCTCCCCGGCGTTACGAAGTCCAGTTGGTAAAAATTGACGCTGAAGGTCCGTGGCCCATACATCTTTCTGATGCCAAGCGACGGAAACCACGGCGAGGAAGGGCATAAGCCCAAAAATGACAATGACAGATCCAATCGCAGATATGTTGACACGTCTGCGTAATGCGAGTGCGGCAAAACACGAAACCGTGGATATGCCTTACTCCAAGTTCAAAGCACATATTGCTGAGATTCTGAAGCGCGAAGGTTATATCGCAGGCTTCGAAGCAAAGGAAGCCCGTGTAGGCCAGACCCTGGAGATTACTCTCAAGTATGGCCCCCGCGGTGAGCAGAGCATCAATGGAATTAAGCGCATCTCCAAGCCTGGTCTGCGTCGGTACGCGAAGTCCGATGCCCTCCCTATGCCTTTGGGAGGCTTGGGCGTGGCTATCATCTCCACAAGCTCCGGTTTGATGACTCAGAAGGAATGCCTCGATAGAGGTATTGGCGGCGAAATCGTTGCCTACGTGTGGTAAAGGAGGGGTAGTCAATGGCATCACATATTGGTAAACTCCCCGTCACCGTTCCGGCTGGAGTAGAAGTAAAGATCGATGGCGATGTAGTCACCGCCAAGGGCTCCAAGGGAAGCGACAGCTACACCCTGCCCCAGGGCATTACTGCAAAGCTTGATGGCAACGAAATTTTCGTTGAAGCAGCAGATGATGAGCGCCAAACCCGGGCTAAGCATGGCCTGAGCCGCTCTATTATTGCTTCCATAGTCAAAGGTGTTCACGATGGGTTCACCCGTCGCCTGCAGATTGTGGGTACAGGTTATCGTGCTACGGCCAAAGGTAAGGGGATTGAATTCTCCCTGGGCTATTCTCATACGATTACTGTCAACCCTCCTGAAGGTGTTGAATTTGAGATTCCTAATCCCAATGAGGTTATCGTCAAAGGTACAGACAAGCAGGTTGTAGGCCAGGTTGCCGCTAACATCCGCAAGCTCCGTTCCCCTGAACCTTATAAGGGCAAGGGAATCAAGTACGACGATGAGCGCATCATCCGCAAGGCTGGAAAGGCTGGTAAGTAATGACAGTCAAAATTATCGGTAAAGGTAAGAAGATCTCTCGCCTGCGTCGTCATGCCCGTCTGCGCAAGAAGATTGTCGGCACAGCCGAGCGTCCCCGTCTTGTTGTTACTCGTTCTAACCGTAATATGGTTGCTCAGATTGTTGATGATACCAAGGGTGTAACCCTGGTCAGTGCTTCAACTCTGGCTCATGATTTCGGTTCCTTTGAGGGAACCAAAACCGAGGCTGCCAAGAAGGTCGGTGAGCAGATTGCTCAGAAGGCAATAGATGCAGGGATTACCGCTGTTGTCTTTGACCGTGGCGGCAACAAGTACCATGGCCGCGTCGCAGCTGTTGCAGACGGCGCCCGTGAAGGAGGTTTGCAGCTGTGAGCGATGAACAGACTGTAAAAGAAACTGAAGAGGTCACCGACGTGCAGACCGCTGATCAGGCTGCTGCCTCTGCCGGCAAGGAAGGCGCAGGCGAGCGCCGTTCCCGCAGGTCGGGCCGCGGACGTGGTGAGCGCCGTTCCCGCCGTGACCGTGAAGACAAGCGCGATGAGCTGATGGACCGTGTGGTTACTATCCGTCGCGTATCCAAGACCAATAAGGGCGGTCGTACCATGAGCTTCGCAGCCCTGGTGGTTGTGGGCGATGGACGCGGAACTGTTGGCGTGGGCTACGGCAAGTCTCGTGAGGTCCCGGCAGCTATTGCCAAAGGCCAGCTCGAAGCCAAGAAGCACATGTTTACTGTTCCCCGTCTGCGTGGCACTATTCCTCACCCGGTTATTGGCCATGAGTCTGCAGGCACAGTTCTCCTGCGCCCGGCAGCCCCTGGTACCGGTGTAATTGCAGGCGGCGCTGTCCGTGCTGTTTTGGAGTGCGCTGGCATTTCCGATATTCTCAGCAAAACCATGGGATCAGGCAACGCTATCAATACCGTTCGTGCAACTATCCAGGCTTTGCAGAGTCTGGAGGAGCCTCAGGAAGTTGCAGCCCGCCGCAATATGACTTTGCAGGAGGTTGCTCCTGATCGTCTTCTGCGTGAACAGGCTGCCGGTATTGATGAGGAACGCAAGGCTCGTGAAGAAGCTCAGGCCGCAAAAGCAGCAAAGGATGGTGAGTAATGGCAGACAACAAGCAGATTAAGATCACCCTGAAGAGGGGGCTTGCTGGTGCCGATCAGCGTCAGAAGGACTGTGTGCGGACCCTGGGTCTGCATAAGATTGGGCAGAGCACTGTTCGCGAAGATACCCCTATAGTTCGTGGCGTAGTCCGTCGGATTGCCCACCTGGTTACTGTTGAGGAGGCATAACTATGGCACAAGAGCAGGAAGTAGATATTCTTCAGATGCATGACCTCCGTCCAGCAGTTGGTGCTAAGAAGAGCCGTACCCGTGTGGGTCGTGGTGAAGGTTCCAAGGGTAAGACTTCTGGCCGGGGCACTAAGGGCACTAAAGCCCGCTACCAGGTTCGTCCTGGTTTTGAAGGCGGCCAGCTGCCCCTTTATATGCGTCTTCCCAAGCTGCGTGGATTCAGGAACCCCTTCAAGGTTGAATACCAGGTAGTCAACCTTGACAAGGTATCTCAGCTTTTCCCTGATGGGGGAGAGGTCACTGTAGATGCACTTGTTGAGAAGGGAGCTGTCCGCCGGAATCAGCCGGTGAAGGTTCTCGGAACCGGCGAGGTTAAGGCTGCATACACCTTCAAGGGAGTCAAGGCCTCTGCCTCGGCATTGAAGAAGATTGAGGAGGCCGGTGGCTCTGTTTCCGCTGAATAATCAGCAGATTACAGACTTTGGCTGAATATGTAAGCTTGTCTGATGACAGGATGAGACCCTCTCAATGCATACGGTGTTGAGGGGGTCTCATGTTTTTTGTATAATTTTTGTTTAGTGTGTGTTAGAACTCCAAATTGTGAGGAGGCCCAGTGAGAACCCTCATCCAGGCTTTAAAAACCAAAGAGCTGCGGAATAAGATTCTTTTCGTGATCTTTATGATCATCATCTTCCGTATCGGCTCATTCATTCCTACACCTGGTGTGGACTATACTGCGGTGCAGAAGTGTGCGTCTTTAGAGACAGCAGAGAACTTCGTTGGTCTCGTCAACCTTTTCTCTGGTGGTGCTTTGCTCCAACTGTCCATCTTTGCTCTGGGCATCATGCCCTACATCACAGCATCCATCGTTATCCAGCTTTTGCGCGTGGTTATTCCACGCTTTGAGGAACTCCACAAAGAAGGCCAGTCAGGCGAAGCCAAACTTACCGAATACACCCGCTACCTGACCATTGGTCTGGCGGTGCTTCAATCCACCACTATTCTGGTAACTGCCCGGTCAGGCCAGCTCTTCAACGGCGCCTGCACCCAGCAGATAATTCCTGACAGCTCTGTCTGGAACCTGAGTGTGATGGTTTTGATCATGACCGGTGCAACCGGATTTATCATGTGGATGGCCGAGCTGATTACTGAAAAGGGAATCGGCAATGGTATGTCCATCCTCATCTTTACCTCCATCTGCTCCAGTTTCCTTCCGCAGCTCTGGACCATTGGCTACGCCAAACATGAGTGGGTAAAGTTTGGTGTGGTTGTTGCTGTTATTATCTTTATCCTGATCTTTGTCAACTACATAGAACTGATGCAAAGACGAATTCCGGTCCAGTACACCCGCAGAATGATTGGCCGCAAGATGTATGGGGGGACGTCCACCTACCTGCCTATTAAGGTCAACATGTCAGGCGTTATTCCTCCTATTTTTGCTTCGTCTATTCTGGCTATCCCCACCCTGGTTGCCCAGTTCGGCAACAGCAGCCAAAAATGGGTCATCTGGATTAATACAAACCTGGCCAACACCACCAGTACGTGGTATATTTGCCTTTATTCCCTGATGATTGTCTTCTTTACCTTCTTCTACACGTCTATCATCTTCAACACCGATGAAACTGCAGATAATATGAAGGAATACGGAGGCTTTATTCCAGGAATTCGTGCCGGCAGGGCCACATCAGAGTATCTGAAATATGTGGTAAACAGGCTTAACACGGTAGGCTCCATTTACCTGCTTTTTGTCTGCCTGATTCCTACAGTTCTGATTATGGCTCTGAACCTAAGCTCCCGCCTTCCCTTTGGCGGCACCACAATTTTGATTATTGCCGGTGTTGGTTTGGATACTCTTCGTCAGGCAGCTGCCCAGACAGAACAGTTCCAGTATGAGGGATTCCTGCTGAAAGCTGATGCTGCCAGCGCGAAGGCAGAACTGAATAAGTAATTTCAGCATTACGCAACGACAGATATACAGCTGGTATGCGACTAGTATGCACATCACATACAATACAGGTGTACAGTGTGCACCCATGCAGGAATGTGCCTGTATGGATATAAAGGATAAAGGAGCAGATAATGCGTCTTTTGATTATGGGACCCCAGGGAGTGGGCAAAGGTACTCAGGCTGCTTTGCTGGCTGAGCACTACCAGATTCCCGCCATCTCGACCGGGGATATTTTTCGCTATAACCTGAAGAACCAAACTGACCTGGGCAAGAAAGTACAGGCTTTTATTGATAAAGGAGAGTTGGTTCCCGACCAGCTGACCAATTCTATTATCAAGGATCGTCTTGCCATGGAGGATGCTCAGCAAGGGTGGATTCTGGATGGGTACCCCCGAAATGCTGCTCAGGTTGAAGCCCTGGATCAGATGCTGGCAGAGCTGGAGACTCCTCTGGATAAGGTTCTT
This sequence comes from Scardovia inopinata JCM 12537, assembly GCF_001042695.1. Lineage (NCBI taxonomy): Bacteria > Bacillati > Actinomycetota > Actinomycetes > Bifidobacteriales > Bifidobacteriaceae > Scardovia > Scardovia inopinata. The sequence goes on from NZ_AP012334.1 coordinate 262,170, forward strand.
GCCCTTCAGGCTGACCGTCAGGTGCTCATGGACAGGATGACCAAGCGGGCTGAAATTGAGGGCCGCTCTGATGATACTCCTGACGTTATTGCCAGGCGTTTGGACGTGTATGCCAAGGAAACCAAGCCCTTGCTGGACATTTATAAAGACCGTGGTCTCCTGCTGGAGATTAACGGGGTTGGCCAGATTGATCAGATTAGCAAAACCGTTATCAGCCAGCTTGATCATCTTGATCACACGGTATAAATAATAAGTAACAGACAAATAATAAGTAACAGGTTTTATGCATGATTAGCCGGGCCTCGCAATGAGGAGTCCCGGCTTTTTCATAACCCACGTAGCGGCGAATGCGTTCAGCTTCATGATGCAGTCAAGTGTGCACTCAATAGTGTACTCAACTGCACTCGGTCAGATGAAGCTGGGAAATTGAGGTATTGTGAAATCGGAGTATTGTGAAATCGGGGTATTTGGTAGAATGGTTACCGATGTCCTTCTGAAGGAATCGAAATGATAATCAGGTAAATGTAAGTCACAGACCTAAGAGTCACAGACCTAAGAGACGGGTGGAACAGATGGGTGCTATCAACTGGCGATGGGCTGGAAAATCTTTCGGTAAGGCCTTGCTTACCTTTCCTTTTCTCCTTCTGGCCTGTGTCCTCATTTTTCCCAACCTGACGGGTAATCTGACTATCTTCAAAAATCACATGAAGTCTGGAAGTCAGCTCCGCTACACTTCTATGATTTACCATGCTCGCATGCAGACCAACGGCAATCTTGATGTGACCGAAAAGCTCACTGTCGATCTGCCGAACCGGGAAGGGGCCTGGAGGCAACTGTATACCCGTTTTCTTCTTGATAGCAGGCAGGCAACAGGAATAAAGAATATTTCCGTGACAAATGAAACCAGCCAGCAGACATATACGCAGACCAGCTATCAGAAGGCCAATACGCACGAGATTTCCATAGATGAATGGAATTCTCAGGCTGCCAACACCTGGTATCTGACCAAAGTTGATGATGACGGATATATCCAGGAAACGTCGTCAAACCCGGCAGATCTGAAGCTTAAACCAACCCAGCCAGGTGAATCCCGTCAGACTCAGAGAGTGGAGCTGGGCTGGAATATTCCCGTCACCTACAAGGGAACTTATACGTTCAGTATTCATATGACTTTTGAGAATGCTATTACTCAATATCGGGATGCTTCCCAGTTCCAATGGTCTTTGATTGATAAATCCAACACGGTTCCCATAGATCATGTAAAGGGACATTTTTATTTTCCCGAGGGGACGAAAAAATCCTGGGCCTGGTATCATTTTACCGGAGAATCCACCAAAAAAAGAGGAGCTCATAATTCCCTGATTTTTACGGCTGATGCTGTTGCTCCCGGCCAATACCTGGATATTCTTTCCATGTTTACCCATGACTCCATGAAGTGTGCCCGCAAGAGTACCGCTGCCATTGTGGACAAGACGCAAAAAACAGAAGCTGATTCCGAGGCTCGCTATAATAAGCAGATCCAGCAGAAGGCCAGGAGAACTGTCTGGGTTTTCTTTGGATCCACTGCAGCCAGCATCATTATGGCTTGTCTTGCCTGGAGCATGGCCCTGAAAGCATACAAAAAGTATAGATATCAACCAAGCGGGGATTACAGGAGGGAACCGCCCGATTTCAGCCCGTCTCTGGCTGTCAGAGTTTATGAGGATATGGCCGCCAATTTAGGGGAAAGGGTTCATGGAAAAACAAAGAGTAAGCAGATATCATCTCTTATGCTTTCCCTGATTTCCAAGAAGGCCATCGCAGTCTATCCGGGTAAATCCTCCTATTACACGTCCTTTAATCTGGATAATCCCACCGATCAGGAGATTGGCTCTGCTATGGTTTCCATGCAGAACGACCGGCATCAACACTCTTATGCCTCTGCCATGACCGTTCATATCCTCCCTGCTTTGATCCATACCGACAGCCAGGAGTATCAGGATCTGCATCTCAATTCAACCGAGGCAGCGTTGGGTAAGGTTCTTCTTCGTGTTTCTGAGGAGAAAGGGTCGCCTACTTTCGACTCCACTGATATGTCCTCTATTCTGAAGAAGAAGAAAAATGCTAACCTGCTGAAGACATTTAACTCTTCCCTAGCCGGGGAATATAAGCAGGCTTATATTAAGTCAGCATCCTACCCGCTGGGAGCCACACTGACAGCTTACCTTATGGTTCTTCTTGGCCTCTGGGAGTTCTTCCAGGCTTCTCAGCTTTTCAGTCCTTTTGCCTATTACCTTGTTCTAGGGCTGGCAACGATTATCTCTGGTCTCGCTGCGCGGAAATATGGGAAAATCCATCCGGTAACGGCCAAGGGGAAGGACTATTTCTATCAGGCGGAGTCTCTACGAAATTATCTGCGGGATTTCAGCCAATTTAATGACAGGGGAGTGCAGGATCTGGTCCTGTGGGATCGGTATTTGGTTTATGCTGCTGCCTTTGGAATGACCAAGGAAGTTTTGCAGCAGTTCCATCAGCAGATTTCGGCTATGAATGCCATGGGCCAGGCTCAATCAGGAGTGGATGGACAGGCATCCCTGGGCATGGCCGCTGGAATGGATTACAGTATGTCTGCCACCCGCTGGTTCTGGATGCCTGATATTTTGGTCAGCCACAAGAGCTTTTGGGGATCCGGGATGGGCGAGTCATCTGGCCTCGGGGGACAGGGTTTTGCTAATGACATGCCTTCCTCAGCTTTTAACAACTTTGGGGATTTTGCTTCCGATTTCTCTTCCAGCTTTTCCAGTATTGGAGACACAGTGGGATCCGCTATTTCTCAGGCTTATGGATCGTCCGACAGTGGATATTCCAACAGCGGATATTCCGGCGGTGGTGGATTCTCTGGCGGAGGCGGCTTCGGCGGTGGAGGCGGCGGTGGAGGCGGCGGCTCCTTTGGGGGTCGCTGAAAAGAGAGGCTTTGTCCGCTTGCTGCGGCTCTCTGTTGCTGCTTTCTTGTAGAATAAATCTGTAGCTGTAACACGCATTCCTACTACCCGACGAAAGGAACAATATGGGTGGAGCAATAGCAGCCATCGTCATTATCGTTATTCTTATAGTAATCGTCTTCTGGGCTATTTCTGTGTACAACAACCTGGTAACCATGCGTAACCGGGTGAAGAACGGATGGGCTCAGACCGATGTCCAGCTTAAGCAGAGAGCTGATCTGGTTCCTAACCTGGTGGCTACTGTTCAGGGGTATGCGGCCCATGAATCATCTGTTTTTGAAGAGGTGGCCAAGGCTCGGTCCCGGGTGGTAGACATGGCCGCCAATGGAACTATTGAGCAGAGAGCACAGGCAGAAAATGCTCTCGGCAGGGCTATTGTCAACATCCTGGCCACCGCAGAGAACTATCCTGAGCTGAAAGCCAATCAGAATTTCATGGATCTGCAGAACAAACTGAGCGAGCTGGAGCAAAAGATTGCTTATGCCCGTCAGTTCTACAATGATGTGGTCATGAAGTACAACACCAAGTTGGAAGTTTTTCCTTCTAACCTGATAGCCGGCATGTTCCATTTTGAACAGGCGCAGAGCTTTTCTGTAACCGATCAGCAGGACCGGGAAGCGCCCCGAGTGAATTTTGGGACCCCAGCCGGTTCAGTTCCTCCCAGGCCTTCTGCCGGCCCATCTGCTGACCCCGCTCCTGTAGGACCTGCACCAGACAGTCAGCCTCCCGCCCAGATGCCTTCCCAGCAGTAAGCCACAGGCTGCTGTCAGTAAGCTGTCAGAAAAGAATAGTTCCTCTCCACCCGCCAGACATAGATCGTCTGGCGGGTATGGTAGTCTTTCTACTTGGTGTGTTTTCGGTCGAGGACACACAGAGGTAACAGCAGCGAGGAAAACAGGATATATGGCAAAAAATGATGTGATCGAGGTTGAAGGCCGGGTTGTTGAGGCCCTTCCTAATGCTATGTTTCGGGTAGAGCTCGAGAATAAACACATCGTGCTGGCTACTATTTCCGGGAAAATGCGGAAAAATTACATCCGTATTCTTCCTCAGGACCGTGTGGTGCTCGAAATGAGTCCCTACGATTTGACCCGTGGCCGTATTACCTATCGATACAAGTAAATTGCCGGCTTACACGGTAATACAAGAAAAGGAAAGCCATGAAGGTTAGTCCCAGTGTCAAGCGGATCTGCGAGAAATGCCGCGTCATCCGCCGCCACGGCCGCGTCATGGTGATCTGTGAAAACCCGCGTCATAAGCAGCGTCAGGGCTAGCAGATACAGCGGCACAGTAAGGCGCCTAATCACAGCAGAAGCTGAACCCTAAGTACGGAGACTTAGGCCACATAAGTGGACGATTAGGTGCACGATCTCCGTAGAACAGAAGGAATCGCAATGGCACGTCTTGCCGGAGTCGACATCCCCAATGAGAAGCGCATTGAAGTTGCCCTCACCTACATTTTTGGTGTGGGACGCACACGCGCTAAAGAAACCCTCGAAGCGACCGGTATCTCACCGGATATTCGCGTCAAGGATCTGACTGACGAACAGCTCATTCAGCTTCGTGATTACCTGGAAGGCAATTATAAGATTGAAGGTGATCTGCGCCGTGAAATCGATGCAGACATTCGCCGCAAGGTTCAGATCAACTGCTATCAAGGTATCCGCCATCGCAGGCATTTGCCTGTGCGTGGTCAGCGTACAAAAACCAACGCACGCACCCGTAAGGGTCCTAAGCGCACAGTTGCAGGTAAGAAGAAGGTTTAAGGCGTTAAAGCCTAAGCAGAAAATCGTTTAAGGAAACGAGGGTTAATGGCAGCTACAAAGCAGGCCGCGCGCAAGCCTCGCCGCAAGGACCGCAAGTCGGTACCGGTTGGCCAAGCGCACATCAAATCAACATTTAATAATACGATCATCTCCATCACTGATCCTTCAGGAGCCGTTGTTTCTTGGGCTTCCGGCGGTGATGTAGGTTTCAAGGGCTCCCGTAAGTCCACCCCTTACGCTGCTGGCATGGCTGCAGAAGCGGCTGCCCGTAAGGCACAGGAGCATGGCGTTAAGAAGGTTGACGTATTCGTCAAGGGACCTGGTTCCGGCCGCGAGACCGCAATCCGTTCTCTTCAGTCTGCAGGACTTGAGGTTGGTTCTATTACCGACCGCACCCCGCAGGCATTCAACGGTGTCCGCCCGCCTAAGCGTCGCCGCGTCTGAAGCACTCAGACAAGAAATAACATCCAACCCGCATTGATTGGCAAGTGCACAGCCAATCTAGCTGAAAGGATACAACGTGCTTATTGCACAGCGTCCGTCACTTACTGAGGAACAAGTTACTCCCCAGCGTTCGCGCTTTACGATTGAGCCTTTGGAGCCCGGCTTTGGTTACACTTTGGGTAATTCCTTGCGCCGGACTCTCCTGAGTTCTATTCCGGGGGCAGCAGTGACATCGGTACGTATTTCCGGGGCCCTGCATGAGTTCACCACTCTGCCTGGGGTCAAGGAAGACGTTACTGAAATTCTTTTAAATATCAAAGAACTCGTGCTCACTTCTGAGTACGATGAGCCTGTTGTCATGTATCTGCGTAAAAGCGGCGAGGGAGAAGCCACAGCAGCTGACATTACTCCACCTGCTGGTGTAGTAATTGCCAACCCTGATCTTCACATTGCTACCCTTGCCGAAGATGGAGAGCTCGAGATTGAGTTCACTGTTGAGCGTGGACGTGGCTACGTGCCGGCTCAGATGAACAAGCAGGAGGGCGATGAGATCGGTCGCATTCCTGTTGATTCCATTTATTCACCTGTGGTGAAAGTGAGCTACAAGGTGGAAGCAACCCGCGTGGAGCAGCGCACTGATTTTGATAAGCTCATCGTTGATGTGGAAACAAAGCCGGCTATCACCCCCCGTGACGCCGTAGCTTCCGCCGGATCAACCCTGGTGGAGCTCTTCGGGCTTTTCCATGAGCTCAACAATCAGGCTGAAGGCGTAGAAGTTGGCCCTGCCCCGGTGACCGAAGAGGTCGATCCTCAGATGGAGATCCCTATCGAGGATCTTAATCTGACTCAGCGGTCTTATAATTGCCTCAAGCGCGAAGGAATCCATACTATCGGCGAGCTGGTCAAGAGGTCGGAGCAGGACCTGCTTGACATTCGCAATTTTGGTCAGAAGTCTATTGATGAGGTTAAAGATAAGCTCGCCAGCATGGGACTGTCTTTGAAGCAGTCGCCTCTGGGACTTGGCCAGATCGATCTTGACGACAGCAATTTCTTCAGTCCTGAAGATTTGTAAGCTAACCTGTCAAGACCCGCACAATAATACCGAGCGGATGTTCGGGCTGATGCCCACCCGACTCGGAAAGGAGAATTATGCCACAACCAAAGAAAGGCCCACGTCTGGCTTCAAGCCCGGCTCATGAGCGCCTGATGCTGGCCAACATGGCTACAAGCCTGTTCGAGCATGGTCAGATTAAAACAACCCTGCCCAAAGCCAAGCGTCTGCGCCCCCTGGCTGAGAGGCTGATCACCTTCGCCAAGAAAGGCGATCTGGCTTCCCGCCGCCGCGTTTTGCGCGTTCTGCGGAACAAGTCCGTAGTCCACAAGCTTTTCACTGAAATTGCTGAACAGATGGAAGAGCGCGAGGGCGGCTACACCCGCATCATCAAGACTGCTCCCCGTCACGGAGATGCAGCCCCCATGGCCATCATCGCCTTGGTAACTGAACCCCTGTCAGCCAAGAAAGCTACTGTCGCCGAGGCTGAGGCTGCTACTAAGCAGGCCGCCAAGGAAGATGCAGAAGATGCTGCTGAAGCCGTAGAAGCTGAAAAGCAAGAGGATCAGGCTGCAGACGACAAAGCTGAGGAAACTGAAGCCGAAGCTGAAACTGACGCTCAGACTGATGTTGAAGAAGCTGCTGAGGCTGGCGAAGCAAAGGAAGAGTCTGACGATACTAAGTCTGTTAAGACTGAGTAAGTCAAACGTTCAGATTACTTTTTATATTCCTTGTTTTTTGATTGGACCTTGATGTGTTTTTCATATCAAGGTCCTTTTTTAAAATGGCATCTGGACTATCATCTGCAATATCACCTGGATGAAGTCCAGAGAAGGAAGGTATATGATGATGAGAATGAGAAATATTTTGTCAGCTCAGGACATCAGCAAGGAGTTCAAGGGGAAAACTGCCGTTTCCCATCTTTCCCTGGAGATTGTCCCCGGGCGGATCATGGGTTTGCTGGGTCCTAATGGGGCGGGCAAAAGCACCACCCTGCGGATGATGTGCGGACTCATTCAGCCTGATTCAGGTCAGGTCACCTTTCGCGGAAAATCTGTTGAAAAATGGAAGAACAATCTCTATTCGCACCTGTCCTGTGTTCTGGAAGATTCTTCCCTGGCCTATATGTTTCTTACTGGCTGGAATAACTTAGCCTATCAAGGTGCCTTGTATGGCCTGTCCCGTAAGGAAACCCTGTCTCGATCCCGCAATCTGATGGATGCTCTGGAATTGACTGAGCATATGAATAAACCAGTGGGGGACTCAGCAGAAATTGGCTCTGGTAACGGCTATGCTTGCTTCCCAGGCCGGAGCTTCTTATTTTGGACGAGCCCACTTTGGGCCTGGATGTGGTTTCCAAGAGGGATTTTCTTAAGACAGTTAAGAATCTGGCTCATCAAGGAGTGGGAATTATTATTGCTTCTCACCAGTCGGAAGTGATAGAAACAGTGGCTGATGACATCACCCTCATCACTCATGGTCAGACCCAATGGCAGGGAAGCTACCAAAACTTTCTTGATGTTCACAGCCGCCAGATGGGAGCAGCAGAAGGGGAACGCTACGGCCTGGAGGCGATTCTTCTGAGCCTTTTTGACCAGGATAGTCTATCTTCTGGGGACTTTGCAGACGGGGGTGGTCTGGCTGACCAGGAGAAAGCGGAAGACTCTGATCAAAAGGGAGCTGACTGATGCGTAGATACGGAATTTTACTGGCTGCGGAAATCCGCCGCTATCTGCTGGAACTGCGCATGTACTGGAGTAATTATGTCTCTGATCTAATATTGACTAGCATCCTTATTGCTATGTTTGCTCTGTCCACCGACGCCCGGTCAAATTCCACTGCCTGGCTGGGATATTTTCTCTGGACAGCCTCCTCAACCATGATCACTGAGTCCAGCGTCTCCATTTCGACCGATAAACAGGACAGCACTTTTACCCAACTGATGCTTAAACCGACCTCGCTCTTCACCCAGATCATGGTGAAAACTTTAACCTGGAGCCTGGTTGCCATAGTGATTGATGCTCTTTTCATCGCCGGTCTTTTTGCTCTTCTGCGTATTCCCATGGCTGTGAACTGGCCGATTATTGGCCTCTGTCTCATTATTCTTGTCGGGCTCTTTGGCTTCACTCTCATCTTTGTTGCTTTAATAGTGGTTTATACCCGTACTCAGTCTTATTCCAGCCTTTTTACCTATATTCTCATGCTGGTTTCAGGAATGGTCGTTCCGCTGAGCCTTCTTCCTCGGCCTGTCATGTGGCTGGGAAGAATTCTTCCCCTCCAATATGGATATGAATTGATTCAGCGGGCCTGGACCCGGCCTGTCGCCGTTTCTCAGTTGCTGATAGTCAGCGGACAGAGCCTGATTTACCTACTTATCGGGTATCTGCTTTTTAGCCTCATTCTGCGTCGCGGTCGCAAGAACGGTATAAATATGCGGTACTAGACCAGGGTTTGGGCTTTCAACCTATTTCCTTTCCCTATGGGAAAATGGGCTCTATGCGCTTGAAGATTGATTGTTCCTATGATGGTACAGATTTTCACGGATGGGCCCGTCAGCCTGACCTCAGAACTGTCCAGGGGGAACTGGAGGCAGCCATTGCCAAGGTTCTCCATCTGTGGCAGCCTGCCGGTCAGACTGCTGACTATCCCTCAGCTTTCGCCAAAGCTCTCGCCAATCAGTCAGCCCCGGTATCGTTTTGGCCTCATCTGGTGGTTGCCGGCCGTACAGATACAGGGGTTCATGCCCGAGGCCAGGTCTGTCATCTGGATCTTGATCAGGATCTCCTGGGGCGGGCTCAGGGACATCTGGATCCGGCCCGCTTCAAGCCTTGGGATGCTTTAACTTATCGGCTCAGGCGCATTCTTCCCGATGATCTCAGCGTCTCTGCTATTAGTCCTGCCCCTGAGGGCTTTGATGCTCGTTTCTCTGCTTCAGACCGGGTGTATGTATACCGGGTGGCAGATGATCAGACCTCCTATGATCCTCGGCTGCGTTCTTTTGTACTGAATCTGCGGCGATCGACGGACATCCAGATTATGAATACAGCCCTGGCGGAAATAGTTGGCCTCCACGATTTTGGTTCTTTTGCCACCCCTAATCCGGGCGGAACCACTATCCGTGAGGTCAAGTATGCTCATTGGCGGCGGGTGGGAGCAGATTCTCTGAGCTTGAGCAATTACTCCCCCAACTCCGGTAATCTCATGGTTGAGACTGACAGGAACGCTGCCGATTGTTCCCCCAGCAGTTCCGGGGATAGTTCCCGGGCCAGTTCCGACCATAAGTCTCAAATTCCGACAGCACATCCTGGCCAATCCCAATCCAAGACTCAGGCCGTAGGCTGGCGGCCCGGTCAGGACAGCGCTTATCAAATCGATATTCTGGAGTCGGGCCTGCTGGAGTTTACCATTATTGCCGATGCTTTTGCCCACAACATGGTCCGGTCCCTGGTGAATGCCAGCCTTCAGGTAGGCATGGGCAAGAAGAGTCTGGAGTGGTTCCTGGATAAGATACATAATCCCCAGCGGGAGGGGGCCAGCGGGCCGGCTCCGGCCTGTGGACTGACACTGGAAAAGGTAAATTATCCCCCTGATAATCTTCTGGCTGCCCGCTCTCAAGCGATCAGGGCCAAAAGGACCTTGGACTGAGCTGAGCTCAAGACTGAACTGAGTCCAAGAGACTAGGCTGAGCTCAGAGAGAACTTTGGACTGGGCCTAAAGTTGTGGCTCTGTGGCATAATTGCCAAAACAGAAGGATGATTGTCCGAGCGGTCGAAGGAGCACGACTCGAAATCGTGTGAGGCTCAATACCTCCGTGAGTTCGAATCTCACATCATCCGCCTGAAGGTCCTGACTTGAGTTATTGAGCCAGGACCTTTTATTTTTCATAAGATTTACGCTAAGAGCACAGGGGAACGGGCCATTGATGGCCTAGCTACTGATGAAAAGTCTGGTGAAAAGTCCTGGCCCTGGCCTATTATTTTTACTGTTTTGAGCAGTGTCATATTGCGGGCACTCTCCCTGACGCCCGCGATGATGTATATAGCGGCACATCGCCTGCGTTTGCAAGTAAATCATAAGAAATTACAGTAGACGATAGGAAAATCCTTGGCTGCGAAAAAGACACAAAGCACTACGGCTCCTTATGCTCGCGCTGATCAGCACGAAATTGAACTCCGTAAAGCAACTGATCGCATTAATTTTGGATCCATCCGAGAACCTATTTCCGTTCCCGACCTTCTGGGCGTGCAGACCAACAGTTTCGATTGGCTGGTGGGCAATGAGCGCTGGCGTAAGCGGGTCGAAGAGGATGAAAAAAACGGTACCTACACCGTGGGCCACACCTCAGGTCTGCAGGAAGTTTTCGATGAAATTTCACCCATCGAAAATTTTGCTCAGACTATGTCCCTGACCTTCACTGACCCTTACTTTGAAGAACCCCGCCACACCGTGCAGGAATGCCGGGAGAAGGATCAGACTTACTCTGCACCCCTGTATGTGAACGCAGAGTTCACCAATTATGATACCGGTGAGATCAAGTCTCAGACCGTTTTCATGGGTGATTTCCCCCTGATGACTAAGCATGGCACCTTCATTATTGGCGGAACTGAGCGGGTCATTGTTTCTCAGCTGGTCCGGTCTCCTGGTGTTTATTTTGGCCGTACTCCAGACCGCACATCAGATAAGGACGTCTTTGATGCCAAGATCATCCCTTCCCGGGGAGCCTGGCTGGAATTTGAGATTGACAAGCGTGATGTTCTGGGTGTTCGTATTGACCGCAAGCGCAAGCAGTCCGCCATCATTTTCCTCCAGGCTATTGGCATGACCCGATCCGAGATTGCAGAGGCTTTCACAGACTATCCTCTGGTCATGGATGCCCTGTCGAAAGAACCAGAAATTAGCCAGGACCAGGCTCTGACCGAGCTTTACCGCCGCATTCGCCCTGGCGATACCGCCACGCCTGAAGCGGGACGGAACCTGCTGGAATCCTTCTATTTTAATAATAAGCGTTACGATCTTGCCCGGGTTGGCCGCTACAAGATCAACCGCAAACTGGGACTGGATACTGACTACCAGAATCGAAGCCTGACCCGGGACGATATCGTAGCCACCATGAAATATCTGGTGACCCTGCACGACGGAAAGGATACTTTCCCTGGCAAGCGCGAGGGCAAAGATATTGAACTCCCGGTTGACACTGACGATATTGATAACTTCGGCAACCGCCGCATTCGCCAGGTGGGTGAACTGATTCAAACTCAGCTGCGCACCGGCCTGTCACGCATGGAGAGGGTTGCCCGCGAGCGTATGACTACCCAGGAACCTGAGGCTATCACCCCTCAGTCCCTGTTAAATATCCGTCCCGTGGCGGCAACGATCAAGGAGTTCTTCGGAACTTCTCAGTTGTCCCAGTTCCTGGATCAGAACAATCCTTTGGCATCGGTAACCAACAAGCGCCGCCTGTCGGCTCTGGGTCCCGGCGGTCTGTCCCGTGACCGTGCCTCCATGGAAGTTCGTGATGTACACCCATCTCACTTTGGGCGTATGTGCCCCATTGAGTCTCCTGAAGGCCCCAACATTGGTTTGATTGGATGCCTGTCCACTTTCGCCCGAATTAATCCCTTTGGTTTCATTGAAACTCCTTACCGCAAGGTGGAAAACGGCCATGTGACCAACGATGTGGTCTACATGACTGCTGATCAGGAACACGGCCATGTGATTGCTCAGGCTAACCAGGAGCTGGATTCAGAAGGCAATTTCCTGACCAAGAGCGCTTTGGTCCGTGATGATGAAGCGGAAGCAGAGGATGTGCCCGTGGATCAGGTGGATTACATGGATGTCTCGGCCCGCCAGATGGTCTCGGTTGGTTCCTCCCTCATCCCCTTCCTGGAGCATGATGAAGGGCACCGAGCCCTAATGGGCGCCAACATGCAGCGCCAGGCCGTCCCCCTGGTCAAGTCCGAACGGCCCCTGGTGGGAACCGGAGGTGAATGGAGTGCTGCTGTAGATTCAGGCGATGTGGTCCTGTCTGAAAAGAACGGTGTAGTCACCTATGTGTCTGCTGACCTGATCCGGGTCATGAACGATGATGACACCACCTCCAGCTACAAGCTGACAAAGTTCCAGCGGTCCAACCAGATGACCTGCTACAATCAGGTTCCCCTGGTTTCCCAGGGAGAGCGGGTTGAGGAAGGATCTGTTCTGGCTGACGGTCCTGCTACCGATCAGGGTGAAATAGCCCTGGGCAAGAACCTTTTGGTCGCCTTTATGCCTTGGAACGGCTACAACTACGAGGATGCTGTGATTATTTCCCAGCGCCTGGTCCGAGACGATACTCTCAGCTCCATTCATATTGAAGAGTTTGAGATTGATGCCCGCGAAACCAAGCTGGGGTCCGAGGAAATTACCCGGGACCTGCCCAACGTGTCGGAGGATGCTGTAGCTAACCTGGATGACCGGGGAATTGTTCGCATTGGAGCTGAAGTAGAAGCAGGCGATATTCTGGTTGGCAAGGTCACTCCTAAGGGTGAGACTGAACTGACGCCTGAAGAGCGACTCCTGCGGGCTATCTTTGGCGAGAAGAGCCGGGAAGTTCGTGATACTTCTCTGCGGGTACCTCACGGAGAACGGGGAACGGTCATTTCCATCAAGGAGATTACTAAGGAAGAGGCCGAAGAGGCTGGCGATGAGCTGCCTACCGGCGTTAACCAGATGATCCGGGTTTACATTGCTCAGCACCGCAAGATTACTCAGGGCGACAAGCTGTCCGGTCGTCACGGCAATAAGGGCGTGATCTCCCGGATTCTGCCCGAAGAGGATATGCCTTTCCTGGCCGATGGAACCCCCATTGACATTATGCTCAACCCCCTGGGTGTGCCCAGCCGTATGAATCTGGGTCAGGTCCTGGAACTTCATCTGGGCTGGATCGCTCATTCCGGTTGGGACATCAGCATTGATCCCGATCTGGAAGCCGAGTGGAAGAAGCACATTCCTGCCGGGGCCGAAAAGGGTGATCCTGGCAGCCATGTAGCAACTCCTGTCTTTGACGGTGTTCGTACCGATGCTATGCATGGTCTTCTTCACACCACCCGGCCCGACCGTGACGGCAACTACCTGGTAGGAGATGACGGCAAGGCTCAACTCTTCGATGGCCGCACTGGCGAGCCTTTCCCCAAGCCGATCTCTGTAGGCTACATGTATATGCTGAAGTTGCATCATCTGGTAGACGACAAGATCCATGCCCGCTCTACCGGCCCCTATTCCATGATTACCCAGCAGCCTCTGGGCGGTAAGGCCCAGTTTGGTGGCCAGCGCTTTGGCGAGATGGAAGTCTGGGCCCTGGAAGCCTATGGTGCTGCCTATACCCTGCACGAAATGATGACTATCAAGTCTGATGATGTTGATGGCCGCGTGCGGGCATATGGGGCCATTGTTAAGGGCGATAACCTGCCTCCGGCCGGTATCCCTGAGTCCTTCAAGGTTTTGCTTAAAGAGATGCAGTCCCTGTCCCTGAATGTTGAGGTCCTGAATGCAGAAGGTCAGGCCATTGACATGAAGGAAGAGGACGATGATCCTCAATCGGCAACCGACGATTTGGGCTTTAACATTGGGGCTCGGCCTGATGCCTCTATGGCAGCCAATGATACTGTCGACACCACTGCTGCAGCCAGCTTCTAAATAAGCAGGCAAAAGCAGAAGCAAGAATCAAGAAAACAAGAAATCATAAAAATCAACAGACAGGACACATAGTGCTGGACGTTAATGCATTTGATACGGTACGTATCGGTCTCGCAAGCGCCGATGATATTCGCAGCTGGAGCTACGGAGAGGTCAAGAAGCCGGAGACTATCAACTATAGAACCCTCAAGCCTGAGAAAGACGGTCTTTTTGGAGAACAGATCTTTGGACCGACCAGGGATTGGGAGTGTGCATGCGGTAAATATAAGCGCGTGCGATTCAAAGGTATTGTCTGCGAACGCTGCGGGGTGGAAGTTACCCGTTCCCGTGTGCGCCGCGAACGGATGGGGCATATTGAACTTGCTGCCCCTGTAACCCACATCTGGTTCTTCAAGGGAGTTCCCAGTCGTCTGGGTTATCTCCTGGACATTTCCCCCAAGGACTTGGAGAAAGTCATCTACTTTGCTGCCTACATGGTCACTTCTGTCGATGAGCAACAGCGTCAGAAAGATCTGGTTAAGCTGCAGAATGAGCTGGATACTGATATTCAGACCTTGAGCAAGCGGCGTGACAACGAACTTGACAAACGAGCCAAGAAACTGGAAGAGGACCTGGATACCCTCTTGGAATCTGATCCTGAAACAGATCCCAAGGCTAAAGCCAAGCTGCGTACCAGCGCAGAGCGTGAGCTGAAGGCAATCCGTCAGCGTTATGACGACGAGATTTCCCGTTTGCGCGCGGTCTGGGACCGCTTTGTCAGCCTCAAGCCTGGCGATATGGAAGGCGATGTTGACCTCTGGCGGGAAATGAAGGACCGCTACGGCGATTACTTTGATGGCAGTATGGGTGCCGAGGCTGTCAAGAAGCGTCTGCAGGACTTCGACTTGCAGTCAGCTGCTCAGAGCTTGCGTGAAGACGTGGAGAAGGGCAATGGCCAGCGCAAGGCCCGGGCTTTGAAGAGGCTCAAGGTGATCATGGCCTTTATCAATACAGGAAAGAGTCCTGCTGATATGGTTCTGGATGTCATCCCTGTCATTCCTCCGGATCTGCGTCCAATGGTGCAGCTGGACGGCGGTCGTTTTGCTACTTCCGATCTGAACGATCTCTACCGCCGAGTAATCAATCGCAACAACCGCCTCAAAAGGCTGATTGAGCTGCACGCTCCTGAAATCATGCTTAACAATGAAAAGCGCATGCTTCAGGAAGCTGTTGACTCCCTCTTCGACAACGGCCGCCGTGGCCGTGCAGTGACCGGTGCTTCCAACCGGCCGCTAAAGTCCCTGTCAGACATGCTCAAGGGCAAGCAGGGCCGGTTCCGCCAGAATCTGTTGGGCAAGCGGGTAGACTATTCCGGCCGTTCTGTAATCGTGGTTGGGCCCAGCCTGCGCATGCATCAGTGCGGTCTGCCCAAATCCATGGCTTTGGAGCTTTTCAAGCCCTTTGTTATCAAGCGTTTGGTGGAACAACAGTATGCTCAGAATATGAAGAGCGCCAAGCGTCTGGTTGATCGCGGGGACTCTGTGGTGTGGGATGTTTTGGAAGAGGTTATCTCTAACCATCCAGTTCTGCTCAACCGTGCACCTACCCTGCACCGACTGGGAATTCAGGCCTTCGAGCCGGTCCTGGTGGAAGGTAAGGCTATTCATCTGCCTCCTCTGGCCTGCGCCGCTTTCAACGCAGACTTTGATGGAGATCAGATGGCAGTCCATCTGCCCCTGGGAGCTGAAGCTCAGGCTGAAGCCCGGGCCCTCATGCTGGGTTCTGACAACATCCTCAAGCCGGCTGATGGTCATGCTGTTACTATGCCTTCCCAGGATATGATTCTTGGCCTTTATTATTTGACCACGGAAAAGGCCGGGGCCAAGGGCCAGGGCCGGATTTTCGGTTCCCGGGAAGAGGCACGGATGGCTTTGGATTTGGGTGAAATTGACACCCAGGCTACCATCCTTCTGCGTATGCCGGCCGATTTTGTTCTTCCTACCGGCTGGGAGCCTGGCCAGGTTGAGGTTGTTGACCCTCGTCAGGGTGAGGATTCTCTCGCCCACGAGGAACGTATGGCTGACGGAACCATCCTTTTTGCCACCACTTACGGACGTCTTCTCTTTAACGAGACCCTGCCTGTAGATTACCCTTATATCAATGAGCAGGTTCCCAAGGGCAAGCTGTCGGGCATTGTCGATGATATAGCTGCCCGCTATCCTACTGAACAGGTTGCTGCAACCCTGGACGCTCTCAAGGATCTGGGCTTCACCCGGGCTCAATGGGCTGGCGTAACCATTGCTTTCTCTGATATTGTTGCTCCTCCTGAGCATCAGCAGATAGTCAGTGAATACGAAGCTCAGGCAGACAAGGTCAACGATCAGTATGCTATGGGTCTGCTGACAGAAGAGGAACGCCGTCAGGAGCTGATCAACCTCTGGACCGAATGCACCGATAAGGTTGCTGACGCCATGCAGAAGAATTTCTACGAGGACAACAACGTGAACATTATGGTTCAGTCTGGTGCCCGCGGAAACTGGATGCAGATCCGTCAGATTGCCGGTATGCGTGGCCTGGTGGCTAACCCTCGAGGCGAGATTATTCCTCGTCCTGTCAAGTCCAACTATCGGGATGGTCTGTCGGTGCTGGAATACTTCATTTCTCAGCACGGTGCCCGCAAGGGTCTGGCAGATACAGCATTGCGTACAGCAGAGTCTGGTTACCTGACCCGTCGTCTGGTGGATGTATCCCAGGATGTGATTGTTCGTGAAGAAGATTGCGGCACGAAGCACGGCCTGAAAATTGTGGTTGCTGAGCCTGACGAGAATGGAGACCTGCAGCTGGTCAAAAATGCTGACGGCGGCCCTTACTCCCGTTTGCTTGCTGCCGATGTAGTAGATCCGGCTGATGGTAAGACTGTCCTCTACCGTCGCGATCAAGCCCTGTCTATGGACGTGCTCAAAGATCTGGTAGCTCACAAAGTTACATCAGTCAGGGCCCGGTCTGTACTGACCTGCGAATCCAAGAGGGGGGTGTGCGCTAAGTGCTACGGCTGGTCCCTGGCTACCAACCGACTGGTTGACGTGGGCGAAGCAGTAGGTATTGTGGCTGCCCAGTCCATTGGCGAACCTGGTACCCAGCTAACTCTCCGGTCCTTCCACTCGGGTGGTGTGGCATCAGCTTCCGATATCACTCAGGGTCTTCCTCGTGTTGCTGAGCTTTTTGAAGCCCGCACTCCTAAGGGTGAAGCTCCCATTACTGATGTGGATGGAACTGTTCATATTGAAGACAATGACCGGGGGCGGACTATTACAGTTTCTGCTGATGAGTCCGATGAGACCTATGAGTACAAGGTTACCCGCCGGGTTCCTCTCTTGGTCAAGGATGGTCAGCATGTAGACGCCGGTACCGCCCTGATTGAAGGTTCCGTTGATCCTAAGCGTATCCTGGAAGTCCTCGGCCCCCGTGCTGCCCAAGTAGCTATTGTGGAAGGCGTTCATGATGTCTATCGCTCCCAGGGTGTAGACATCCACGATAAGCATATTGAAGTCATTGTTCACCAAATGCTGAGGAGGGCTGTCATTACTGCCCCTGGAGACAGCAAGTATCTGGAAGGCGAGCTTGTCGACCGTCAGATTCTTCGTGCGACCAATGAGCAGATTGCTGCCGCAGGCGGCCGTCCGGCAGATGGTCGTCCTGAACTGATGGGAATTACTAAGGCTTCCCTGGCAACCGAGTCCTGGTTGTCTGCCGCCTCCTTCCAGGAGACAACCCGGGTTCTGACAGAAGCTGCTATTCAGAATAAGGTTGATGATCTCAAGGGTCTGAAAGAGAACGTTATCATCGGTAAGCTCATTCCTGCCGGTACCGGCCTGGCCCGTTACCGCAATGCCCAGGTGGAGCCTGACAAGGCCATCCGTGACACTATCTACCCCAGTTTTGGCTTAGGTGATGAGCCTGAGGAAATTACTGTTGATGATGGTCAGGGTCTGGATGATATTGATTTCAACAAGATTGATTTCAACCAGCTCAACATCAGCGATGACTTCAATCCTGATGACTTCCTCAACGATTTGGGCGGTGCGGCAGAAGTCGATCCGTCAGAAGCTGAAAAGCCCACGTCAGACGAGCCTGAGCAGGATCTACCTGATCAGCCTGATCTGAATCAGTAAGCTGTCCGTATAAAGACAGCCAAGTCCTTAGCCTGTGGGCGGTGTTTCGCCCACAGGCTTTTTTGTAAGTATCAAATGAGAAGATGAAACAAGCAATGGGGAATAGTCACAATAAAGGTGGTATGACCATGAGCAAAAATCAGCTTATGCCAGAAGAAGGAGAGGACCAGGAACGGGAGGAGCCCATGAGCAAACCTCTGCCTGGTCATGTTCCTTATGTCATCCTTAATAATGGTGTGGCTATGCCTCAGGAAGGTTTTGGTGTTTTTCAGATTCCTAAGGCAGAGGAATGCCAGGAAATTGTTGATCAGGCCCTGGATGTGGGTTACCGTCTGATTGATACTGCCCAGTTTTATCATAATGAGGCAGCGGTTGGCCTGGCTGTGGAGGAAAGTGGAATCAAGAGGGAAGAGGTTTTCCTGACCACCAAGGTCTGGGTCAGCAATTTTGGTTATGACAAGACCATAGATAGCGTGGAACGGTCCTTGTCTTTGCTGAGGACTGATTATCTGGACCTGGTTCTCCTCCATCAGAGTGTGGGCAACTACCTATGGGCTTACCGGGCCCTGGAGGATCTCTACCACGAGGGGAAAATCCGGGCAATTGGTGTTTCCAATATGGAAAACGATCGGCTTCTTGATCTTGCCGGCAGAGCGAATGTTGTTCCTGCGGTGAATCAGGTGGAAAATCATGTTTTCTTCCAGCAGAAAGAATCTGTGAGCCTGATGAAGCAAAACGGAATCCAGCCCGAGGCCTGGGCTCCCATGGCAGAAGGCAAGAAGGGAATTTTTACAAACCCGCTTCTGATTGAAATTGGTGATCAGTACAATAAAACTGCTGCCCAGGTAGCCCTGCGCTATGTGACCCAGCAGGGAACGGTCATTATTCCCAAGTCTTCTCACAGGGACCGGATGGAACAGAACCTTGATATTTGGGACTTTACCCTCTCGGCTAACGATATGGCTCAGATTGAGACTCTCGATGGAGGTCGGTCCCTCTTTGGCTATGCCCGCATGTTCTCCGGTATCCAGAAGCTGGGGTTGCTGACAGCCAAAAAGAAACCTGCGGCTGATTAAGATAAGAAGGGATTAAGACGAGAGTTGATTAAGATGAGAGCTGATTAAGTCCAGGTGTACTGGATTTTTCGGGTCCGGTGAGTATACTTAATTCTCTGTAAACGTGTACAAGAATTGAAGAGTCCGGTCTGGCCGGGTTCGTGTCTGCATTGGAGAAAAATGGCATTAGGTACTGTTCCTCAGCCTGAAGGTTTGGCTAATCCCCCTATTGATGAGCTCGACAAGCATGCTCAGTCACGCTATGCTTTGGTGATGTTTGCTGCCAAGCGGGCCCGCCAGATTAATTCTTACTTCACCCAGCTCAATGAGGGACTCCTACAGAATGTTGGCCCTCTGGTGGAGTACAAGAATCAGGAGAAACCGTTGACCATTGCCTTCCGGGAGATTAACGAAGGTCTTTTGGAAGAAACTTTGGGTGAAGATGACTTGTCTGAAGGCGTCTTGAACTAAAAAATCAATCAGATTTATTGCATATTTTTATTGTATATTGTGAATAACCACCGTTTTATTACCTCCGAATCCGTCACTGAAGGCCACCCGGATAAAGTATGTGATCAGATTTCTGATGCCGTATTAGATGCTCTTCTTAGCCAGGATCCGACTTCTCATGTGGCAGTGGAAACCTGCGCAACTGTTGGCCAGTTCCTGGTCTTTGGCGAAGTCAGTTCTCAGGGCTATGTCAACATTAATCAGATTGTGCGTGATACCCTGAAAAAGATTGGCTATACTAGCTCCCGCGTGGGTATGGATGCTGACAGTGTAGGGGTGCTGGTTTCTATTAACGAACAGAGTCCCGAAATTAATGCCGGTATTTCCCGCCAGGCGTCAACCCGGGAAGAGCGGTACGAGAGGCAGGGGGCTGGCGACCAGGGAATTATGTTCGGGTATGCCAGTGACGAGACGGCTGTCCTCATGCCCCTGCCTATAGAACTGGCTCACCGCCTGGCTGAACGTCTGGCTTATGTGCGCAAGAAAGGACTTGTCCCTCATTTAAGGCCGGATGGGAAAACCCAGGTGACGGTGGAATATGGGGATGACGGCCGTCCTGTGCGCATTGATACTATTCTGATTTCTACCCAGCATGATCCTGAAGTCAGCCAGGATTGGCTGCGGGAACAGCTGGTGGAGCATGTAATCAGTCCCACCCTGGATCTGGTTCTGACAGCTGAATGCACGGGTCAGATCGAGCACAGCAGCTACCGCTTGCTGGTTAATCCCACCGGATCTTTTGTCCTGGGAGGTCCGGCTGCTGATGCTGGCCTGACCGGACGCAAGATTATTGTGGACACCTATGGGGGTCTGGGCCACCATGGGGGAGGGGCTTTTTCGGGTAAAGATCCCAGTAAGGTGGATCGGTCTGCTGCCTATGCTGCTCGCTGGGTTGCAAAAAATATCGTTGCTGCCGGCCTGGCCCATAAGGTCGAAGTCCAGTTAGCCTACGCCATTGGAGTAGCTGAACCTGTATCCATTAATGTTGATACTTTTGGGACCGGGACTCATCCGCAAATTTCCGATGCTCAGCTGGCTCAAGCTGTGGAATCCGTTTTTGATCTGCGGCCCGGTGCTATTATTGATGATCTTAATCTACTGAGGCCAATCTACAGCAAAACTGCTGTCTACGGCCACTTTGGCAGGACTGATGACACCTTCACCTGGGAAAAAACCACGAAGACAGATCAGCTGACAGCAGCCCTGGGCTTGCAGGATCTCAGGTAGACAAGACCTCAGGTAGTGTTAGATAGCAGGGTTAGATAAGGGATAGCCAGGGTCTGGGAGACCTGCGGCAACACATCGTTTCAGGCACCGGGATAACTATTTTGTCTCTTAGTCTCTCTGTAGTAGGGTAACAGTATGGTCATTTTGGGCGAACAGATGACGCTGGAAGGCCTGGCCCCGCGCAAGCGCAGGAGTTCTGCTCAGCAGAAGGTTCCTGCTGGGAGCCTGCCCTTTGCTCAGGTAGTCATAGATGTGCAGGCAGCTCATCTGGGCCAGACTTTTGATTATCTGGTGGAAGAATCCCAATCAGACAGGGCTCAGCCCGGCGCTTTAGTGCGGGTGCGTTTTGGAGGCCGGCTGCTCAACGGAATTATCTGGAATCGATCTGATACAAGTACAGCCCCCCGCAGTTCTTTACGCTTTCTCGAGCGGGTTATGGGATCCTCCATTCTTGTTCCAGCTCAGATGAGGCAGGATATCAGTGATATTGCAGATTTTTTCGGGGGTACCAGGGCTAATATTATTCGCCTGGCGGTTCCTCCCCGGGTGGCTCATGTAGATAAAGAGCCCAGATTCGGCAGGTCGTCAGCCAGGCCTGGCAGGCAGTCTGGTTTTTCTGCAGGTTCCCGGGCGGGTTATCCTTTTAGTCAGGAAACTCTGCAAGCGTATCAGAATCAGACTGAGCGCATTCGTAAACTGTATCAGCACAGTGATGCCTTGAATCGCGCCTGGGAGCAGTCTGCAGTCAACAGCCTTGTCTGGGATTGCCTGCCCGGAGTCAATACCTGGGCTGACGACCTGTCCTGGTTGATCATGAAAAGCCTGGAGTCGGACCGGCCCATCGTAGTGGAATTGCCTGATGCTGCTCACATCCGTCAGCTTCATCAGCGTCTTCAGGCCTGCGGGCTTAAGGCTTATGCCCAGCGTTCTGCTCGCGGGGTCTGGCAGGGAGATTACTGTATTCTCGCCGGAATGATGACTCCAGAGGAACGATATCGCTCCTACATGGCCTTGGCCAGATCTGAAGTAACCTGTGTTATTGGGGCCAGGGCTGCCATGTACGCTCCGGTAGAAGGCCGGGCTGTTTTTGTGGTTGTGGATGACTGTGCTTATCAAAATGCGGATGGTTTTACCCCTTATGCCAATGCCCGCGATGTTCTTCGGCTAAGGGCCAGGAATCACCAAGGAACATTTATTGCCCTGGGACATGTTCGCAGTCCTTACAGTCAGTGGGAGCTAGAAGGCAGGCCGACTGCTATAGACTGTGGAAAAGTCCTGGAGGTCAGGGGACTGCCAACAGAGACAAAAAGAATGACCCCCTGGGTTCGGCTTTTTAATAGGCAGGAATTGGAAAATCTGACCGATCCCACCATTGGGGCCAGGGTGCCCCATACGGCTGTTTCCATCATTAATAATGCCCTGAAAGTGGGTCCTGTTCTGCTTTGCGTACCCCATGATGGCCAGTCTATGACCCTAATCTGTTCTTCCTGCCACAGACAGGCCCGTTGTCGGCGCTGCGCTGGCCCTCTTAAGCAGTCCCTGACTCAGGGGCAGGCCCCCCGCTGTCTCTGGTGCGGATTTGCTGCAACTGAATGGACCTGCCCTCATTGTGGGGGAGAAAAAATGAGGGTTATTCAGGTTGGGGCTTTGGGAACGGCTCAGGAGCTGCGCGGACTTTTCCCCCATACCCGCATTGTGACTTCAACTCCTCATCAGCCGAGGGGAATAGTGACCCAGATTGAAGACCGACCTCAGGTGGTCATTGCTACTCCTGGCGCCGAGCCTCAGATTATCAGCACCGGTCTAACCCGAATGGAGCATAGGGAGGGCCTGAGGGTCCAGCAGACCTACCAGGGGCCTCACCATCCTTCTGCCGCCTGTTATCAGGCTGTGGTAATTCTGGATACCTGGACCAGCCTCTATGCTTCACAGCTAGATTCCAGGATTGACATTCTCACCGCCTGGATGAGGGCCGCCTCCCTGTGTGCTTCCCATGAGGATGGGGGGCAGGTACTTTTACTAGGAGAGTGCGAACCTGCGATTGCTCATTCCCTTATGACGTGGGATTCTTCCTTTTTGTCTGCCAGGGAAACGGCTGACCGCCAGGAAACTGATATGCCCCCTGCCATTACTGTCGCCAATGTGTGGGGCCGGCGGGAAGTTATTGATGACCTGCTTTCTGAGATTGGTGTGGAATCAGACGGCGACTGGGGTTTCCTGCCGGATGGTATGCCTGCTGTCTTGGGGCCAATCTCTATTCCGCCTCCTTCCACGGTTAAAGACCGGCAGTTGGAGGGAAGCAATGACCGGGTTCGGGCGGCGGTTCGGGTACCTGTTGCCAAGACCAGGCAGCTGGCTCAGCGTCTTCACCTGGCTGCTGCCAGGCACGCTACCTCCCGGCTCAAGGGGGAACTAAAATTCCAGATTAATCCTAAATCTTTGAGCTAGTCTTCAATCGTCCGGAGTAGATAAAGTGGACCATATGAGAATTCTTTTCGCAGGAACCCCGCAGGCAGCAGTCACGCCATTGAAGGTTTTGTCTCAGGCTGGGGGAGATTTGCAGCTGGTGGGTGTTCTGACCCGGCCGGATGCTCCCTCTGGCCGCGGACGGAAGCTGACCCCCAGCCCGGTCAAGGAGGCTGCCCAGGAGCTGGGCCTTCCTGTTGTTGAAGCCAGTCCGGATTCTGAAGAGTTTTTTGAACAGATTGAAGCCCTTCATCCTGATCTTGCCGCTGTTGTTGCATATGGGAAGATCCTCAAGCCCCCGGCTCTGAACGCTCTTCCTCTGGGCTGGTACAACCTTCATTTTTCCCTTCTCCCTCAATACAGGGGGGCTGCTCCTGTTCAAAGAGCCATCTGGGCTGGGGAGGAAATCACAGGGGCGACCGTTTTTAAGATTGGGCCTGGTCTTGATGATGGACCTATCCTCGCTCAATCAACCGTTGAAATTGGGCCTCAGGAAACTGCCGGGGAACTTCTCGATCGTTTGTCTACTGATGGGGCTTATCTTTTAGCCGCTGCCCTGCAGGGGCTGGCAGAGGGGAAAATAAGCGCCCATGATCAGGAAGAGGGCGTTTTTGAGACTGCTTCCAAAATTCATCCTGCTGATGCCCATATTCGCTTTGATGTCCCTGCTTTTGCGGTTGACCGTCAAATTCGTGCCTGTACCCCGCAGCCGGGTGCCTGGTGCAGGGTTCATCGTGGTGATGATCCAGGACGGGATGATCCCGGACGTGATAGCCTCGGAGGTGATGATCCCGCCTGGAATGCTGCAAATAAGCCGATTTCTGGCCATGGAACCGGTTCGGGAATTACTATGACCCTTGGCCGGGCTCATATTGATAAATCCAATAATCCTTCCCGCCCTCCCCGCCTTTCACCGGGTCAAGTGGCTGTAACAAAGAAGCATGTGTGGGTTGGCACTCTTACTAATCCCCTGGAATTGGACTTGGTT
The DNA here is from genome assembly GCF_001042695.1 of Scardovia inopinata JCM 12537. NCBI lineage: Bacteria > Bacillati > Actinomycetota > Actinomycetes > Bifidobacteriales > Bifidobacteriaceae > Scardovia > Scardovia inopinata. The sequence goes on from NZ_AP012334.1 coordinate 286,483, forward strand.
AAGCCTCAGGGGAAAAAAATGATGAAGGCTGCCGACTGGGCTCGTGGTGCTCATCTGTCTCCTCGGGCGTATTGCGATTAGAGACAAGGGATAAGGAATGAGTGTGACCAGTCACAGAGAACAATCAGCACGGTCGGCTGCTTTCCGGATTATTCATCGAATTCATTCCGATGATGCTTTCTCGAATCTCCTTCTTCCCCAGGAACTGGATCGTCTGCATGTTCCGGCTCAGGATAGGGCCTTTATTACCGATGCAGTTTATGGGTCCCTGCGCTGGCAGGGCTTTCTGGACGCAGTCATTGCAGCCGTCGCCCATCGGCCTGTAGAGAAAGTCGATGCCGTCAGCCTTGATATTCTTCGGCTTGGTGTTTATCAGGCCTTGTTTATGCATTCTGCTGATTATGCCGTGGTATCAACTACTGTAGATTTGGGGAAAAATGGTGCTCCTCATTCCAGTCCGGGCTTCCTCAATGCCGTCATGCGTGCAGTCACCTCCCGAACCCGGCAGGAATGGGAGGCTATGCTTGTTTCCCGGATTCCTAAAAATAATCCTGATAGACGGCTGGCACTTCGCTATTCGCATCCTCAATGGATTGTTGAAAAGTTTCGGGAGTCGTGGAATTATGCCGGATATAGCTTGGAGTCTGGTCAGTCTAATTCCTCTTCTCCCCTAGAAGAGCTACTGGCGGCAGATAATGAGCCGGCAGAAGTGGTTTTGTGTGCCCGTCCGGGTTTGATTACAGTGAAAGATCTGGTTGCACAGGTCCAGCAATCTTCGGGCGGTACCGCCCGGTGGGCAACCGGTTCCTATTCTCCGTATGCCCTTCATGTTAAGGGGCTTGATCCCGGTAGCTTGCCTGCGGTGCGTCAGAATTTGGCAGGTGCAGAGGATGAAGGCAGCCAACTGGCAGCCCTGGCTTTGGCCAAAGCTCGCAAAATCAATCCTGCTGGCGAACAATGGCTTGATATGTGTGCCGGCCCAGGGGGTAAAGCTGCTTTATTGGCTGCCTGCGCATATCAGGAAACCTCTGCTGAGTCTCCTCTTTATCCTCGTGCAAGGGCAGTTACTCTCATTGCCAATGAGCCAGCTCACCATCGCGCTAATCTGGTGAGGAAAAATCTTTCAGCTTTTATTGAGCCAGGTAGGGCGCAGGCGATTCCACAGCAGACTGGAATCATTAGCCATGTTACTGAATGGGATGGGCGTGACATAGGGGAGAAGTACAGGCAGGCTTGCGATCGCATTCTGGTTGATGCTCCCTGTTCCGGGCTCGGGGCCCTGCGCAGGAGGCCCGAATCCCGGTGGCGCAAGCAACCTGAGGATATTGCCAATCTAACAACCCTGCAAATGCGGCTGCTGGACTCTGCTTATCTGGCACTTAAACCGGGTGGAATTCTTGCTTATGTTACCTGTTCTCCGGTTTTGGCAGAGACCAGTCATCAGGTCGACGCTCTTCTGAACCGGCATCCTGATCTTTCCCGTCTCGATACTCGGCCGATTGTGGCTTCGATCAGTTCGAAAAATGATATTCCCCTTCCCGGCCGGCCGGGAGACATTCAACTCTTCGAGCATCTACATGGAACAGATCAGATGTTTATCAGTCTGTTGGTCAAAAAGGGTTGATTTTGGTTGGTCCTAGGTTGATTTTGGTTGATTTCAACGGAAAACGACTCCTTCTGCCTGAGGCTTGGGAGGAGGATGCGATTCCTTGATGCCCGAAATTTGATCTTTCAGGTGACTGAGGCGAATTTACCCTTCACCCAACTGCACAGGGAATAAATTGAAACCGCGAAAATTAGCCATTTTTGTTTTCTCCACTTGCAGTTGGGTGAGGGTAGGTTTTATATAAAATCATAAATCAGACCGAATGTTCGATATTTAGAGATGTAGAATCTTTTTTCATCAATATAGCTGGATGCTCTTTTCTTCGGCTAGATGACCACAGGTGTCCTGGGGGAAAATCCCCCGGAATCGTGTCCGCAGGAGAAGACACGCTCTGGATCGAGTGGACCTCTTGGACGAAATTTTATAGAATCGATTAGTCGCTATTTGAACGGTCTAATAACGGCAACTGTGCTCCGCGGACGTAGTAGTCTGCGTGCGGATGATATAACCAAGGTTAAGAGACCATACGGCGGCCTGTTAGCAGTAAGGTAAGAGATGAAAAAATTAAAGATAAGCAAGATTGTGTGGTCGTTGCTTGCCGCGATTTCCATGATCATTGTCAGCTTTGTTGGTATAGACTCATCTGCCTATGCAACAATGCCGGCAAACACGGCAACTGCATCAGGAACAGCTGCAACCACCAACCGCAATGTAACGGTTATCGCTTTTCAGCAAAACTGGAATTCGATTGCCAAGGAATGTACTGATACATATGGCCCCGAGGGAGTGGGATATGTAGAGATTTCTCCTCCTCAGGAAACTATCAAGGGTGCTCAATGGTGGACCTCCTATCAGCCGGTCAGCTATAAACTTGACTCCAAGCTAGGGACCGAGGCAGAGCTGAAAAGCATGATTGCTACCTGCAAGGCTGCCGGTGTAGGAATTATTGCTGATGCTGTCATCAACCATATGGCAGGGACGGGCCAGGCAGGTACCGGTGTTGCTGGGAGTACCTATTCTGATGGCAATTTCCCTGCTGTCCCCTATACATCCTCCGATTTCCACACCTGCACTAAGAATGTCAGTGATTATACCAAGGCTGATGAGGTATGGAACTGCCGGGTAACTGGTCTGCAGGATCTGAACACAGCCAGCAGCTCTGTCCAGGACAAGATTGCGGCCTATATGAAGAAGCTCCTAGATCTGGGTGTGGCAGGTTTCCGAGTTGATGCAGCCAAACACATGGATCCCAAGGATTTAAGTGCTATTAAGGTGAAACTGGCTCAAAAGTCCGGCATTGCGGAAGACAAGATCTATTGGAATCAGGAGACCCTGGGCAATGCCAGTGAGGCAGCAGAGATTCAGCCTGAGAACTACACCAGCACTGGTGAAGTTCACGAGATGAATTTTGCTTACGATCTGAAGAATGCTTTCAATGGGAATAACGGCGGTCTGGCCGGCCTGCAGAATTTTTCCAGCAAGCTGCTTCCCTCAGAGAATGCTTCTGTTTTCGTTTCAAACTGGGACAGCGAACGCAACAACAGCACACTGACTTATCGAAACGGGTCTAAGTATCAGTTGGCTAATGCCTTCATGCTGGCCTATGGGTACGGCACCCCTTACATCAATTCTGGCTACACGTTTGAAAACTCTGCTACAGGCCATGACGCCGGTGCTCCAGGCGCCACCCAGACCAGCATCCCCGACGTTTCTTGCACGCCTAAATCGGGTTGGCTCTGTGTTCAGCGCTGGACGTCCATCCGTGGCATGGTGGGCTTCCATAACAATGTCAGTGGGGCGGTGACCAACTGGTGGTCTAATGGCTCGGATGCCATCGCATTTGAGCGGGCAAAGACCGGCTACCTTGCCATCAATAATTCATCCAGCGACATAAGCAGGACTTTTACCACCTCCCTGCCTGCTGGCGAATACTGCAACGTTTACGCTGCAGGTGACTGCTCTTCTACGGTTACTGTAGGGGCTGACGGCAGCTTCAAGGCTACTGTTCCTAAGCATTCTGCCTTGGCTATCTATACCAAGGCTCTCAAGTCCTCGTGGAAGGGGACTCAGAAGTCCGATCCTATGGATCCTGATATCTCTCAGGAAGACAATAAGTCTTCCCAGAAGACCGATAACACGGTTACCATTTACTTCAAGACTGATTGGAAGACTCCATATATTCATCATCAGACCGCTGACGGATGGACTGATGTTCCCGGGGAGGCAATGACCAAGGCCTGCGATGGCTACTATTCAGCATCAGTCAAGCTGGTGGATGGAAGTTTGGAGTTCCTTTTCAATGATGGCAATGGTACCTGGGACCATCCCAACGGGGCCGACAGCGGGAACTACACGATCTCCAAGCAGGAGGATGTTACCGTTGCCAACGGGAAAATTTCTGCCTCAGCTCCCTGCTCAGTAACCGACAAAGCATCGACCAAGCTGATTGTCCATTACCGGCCGAAGTCCGGCGATACAGCTGCTGATCAGCGTGGAGTCTATGTGTGGGGAACCAGCAAGACTGGGAAGACCCTTGATGGAAAGAATTATGCCTTCAATCAGGCCAGTGATTCCTTCGGCAAGGTGTTCTCCATGAACTTCGATGGAGCGTATAAGTCCCTGGGTGTGATTGTCACCACCACCGATTGGAACAAGGACGGTCAGTCTGACCGCACGGTCGACACGTCCAGCGGAACCGGAGAAATCTGGGTCCTGGGAGGCGATGAAACAACCTATACTGAACCTCCTGCCCAGGCAGGAATCAAGCTTACTAAGCTGGATGTGACCATTCACTATCATCGTCCCGATGGCAATTACGACAACTGGGATGTGTGGAAGTGGGCCGATGGTATTGCTGACGGCCTGCCGGCCACCTTCAGCTCCCATGATTCCTTCGGCAAGATTGCCACCTACAGTCTGAGCTCAGACAGCGGAGTAACGGGAGCGAAATTCATCATCCGCTATGGCGGGGATGCCTGGACTGGCCGTGAGAGCAATGGCGTGGATGCTGATGGCGGCAGGTCTATTCCTTGGTCAGCTATCACCATAACCGGGAAGAATACGGGCAAGGCAGAAGTCTGGATTGTGTCTGCAGACACTACGGTATATACCAACCCTAGTGTGATAGACCTATCCAGCAAGATTACCCATGCGGAAATCAGCGGTTTGAATGAGATTACTGTAACCCTCAACCGCACAGCTTCTGCTGACAATCTACAAGGGAAGATCAGCCTGGACTCTAAAAAGATTAAGTCCTATAAGGTCGATGGCACCAAGGTCATTATCACCACTAGTGATGAAATCAAGGCTAATGAAGCTGTGAAGATTTCCATTACCGGCTACAATGATGCTACTGCCATCGCCGGTTCCATGGTTAGGACTAATGCTTTTGATGCCAAGTACTCATACAGTGGCAACGATCTTGGCGCTACTTACTCTCAGAAGAGCACTACCTTCAAGGTATGGGCACCGACTGCTCAGTCTGTCAAGCTCAATACCTACAGATCTACCGTATCTGATTCTGGCTTGGACAAGTCCTACAACATGACCCTGTCCGGTAGGGGAGTGTGGACAGTAACCGTAAAGGGAGACTGCAAGGATACTGCCTACGATTTCACCCTGACCTTCCCCGACGGAAAAGTCAATCAGGCTGCCGATCCTTATGGACGGGCTTCTACAGTCAACGGAGGCCGTTCAGTTGTGCTTTCTGCCAAGGAAATGACCCCGGCGAATTGGGGCAAGCGCATGTCAGCCTTCAGCAACCCGACCGATGCGGTGATCACCGAGATGTCCATCCGAGATTTCTCTGCCTCTTCTACTTCTGGAGTGTCTCAGTCCAAGCGAGGCAAGTATCTGGGCGTTGTTGAGAAAGGGACCAAGAATTCCAAGGGGCAGGCCACGGGTCTGGATTATCTGAAGGAGTCCGGCACCACTCACGTTCAGATTATGCCTACTTACGATTTCAACAATGTCAACGGAGAGATTGGCAACAATGTGGCCTATAACTGGGGCTACGATCCTATGAACTACAATGTTCCTGAAGGGTCATATTCCAGCAATCCGGCCACCCCATCCACCCGCATCACTGAGATGAAGCAGATGATTCAGGGCTTGCACAAGGCCGGAATCAGGGTCATCATGGATGTGGTTTATAACCATGTTTATGATGCCAACAAGCATGTTTTCAATCAGATTGTTCCTGGCTATTACTTCCGCTATGACAGCAGCGGAAACCTGGTCAGCAACTCTGGATGCGGCAATGATACGGCTTCGGAGAGATCTATGGTTCGTAAGTACATTGTGGATTCAGTGACGTACTGGGCCAAGAATTACAACCTGGATGGCTTCCGCTTTGACCTGATGGGTCTGCTTGATCTGCAGACCATGAAGGCCGTCCGTTCTGCCCTCGATAAGATTGATCCTTCCATCATGGTCGTTGGTGAAGGCTGGGATATGAATACCACCATGGGCAAGGACAAGATGTCCATTCAGCCTAATGGCTACCAGTTGACGACGAACAAGTCCACAATTGGTTTCTTCAATGATTCCTACCGCGATGCCATCAAGGGCAGCGTTTTCAATGCTGAAGCCAAGGGATTTGTTCAGGGACAGTTTGGGAATGAAAGCCTGCTGGCTAATAACTTCTTGGGCTGCCAGAATCAGAAAGGATTTGCTGCCTGCACTAACGGGAATGCCAACGTGAAGTACAGTGGCCCCTCTCAGGTAGTGCAGTATGTGGAGGTTCACGATAATCTGACCTTATATGACAAATTGAAGGCCAGTATGCCCAAGGAGAGTGACGCCACCATTACCAAGCGTGATGAGCTGGCCAACTCCATGGTTCTGCTCTCTCAGGGCACTCCTGAAATTCAGCTGGGTCAGGCTTTTCTAAGAACTAAGGGCGGCAATGACAACAGCTACAATGCCGGGGATTCGGTCAACGCTATTGATTGGGATCGGCTCAGTACCTATAAGGCTTCTGCTGATTACGTTAAGGGTTTGATTGCCTTGCGCAAGGCTGTTCCTGCCCTCAGGCAGAGGAGCTATGCTTCTTTGAACGCTCACAGCAAGGTTTTGGCTCAATCTGACGGAGTTCTGGCTTTTGAGCTGTCCGATTCTTCCGGTACCTATGTGGTGGCTTTCAATGCCAACACCAGCCAGAAGAAGCTGTCCGGCCTGAAAAAGTCCACCTATACGGTAGTTTCCTCTGGGAACACAGTTGATACCAAGGCTGTTGCCGCCATCGCCAAACTGGTGAAGACAGGAAAGATGGACAGCAGGGAGGGACAAGGCTCCCGGTTCACAGAGGTAAACTCTGATGGAACCTACATTCTGCCTGCCCTGGGAACTCTGGTTCTGCGCCAGGGCAGCCTGCTCAAGGCTTCCAGCGGCAAGTCTGATCAGGACAAGGATCATGGTAAGAGTTCCAAGCCTGCCTTGAAGCTCAGTGTCCATGTGATTGTTGCCGGCGGTCGGCTGACAGTGTTCATTTCTGGTCTGAAGGCCCATACCGAGTACACGCTCTGGCTGCACTCGTCTCCGATCAGGCTGACTAATGTCACCACAGACAGCAAGGGGAGTGCCTCTGTCACGGTGACAATTCCTGCTTCGGCACCAGCAGGGAAGCATACTATTGTGGTGACTGATGTGGTGACCGACAAGAATAAGACGGCACCGGCTCTTGCCAGTGACTCCCTGAAGGTGAAAGCTCCGGCTAAGTCTGCCCCGTCTCCTTCAAAGAATCCGTCCGGTAAGAACACTCAGTCTCATGGGTCAGCAGATGGGAAGATTGCCCAGCATCCGGCTGGTGATAAAAACCAGAACGGTGTGAACCGGAAGGGAGGCAAGATTTCCGCTGCTCCTGCCACAACATCTCCAGGCACTTCCCGCCTGTCAGCAACAGGCGCTGGCCTGGGGGCCGTCAGCTCTGTCTTCCTCCTCTTGCTTGCTGCCGCAGCTGGAGCAGTGATTATTCGCAGGAAGGCTGACAGCAAAAAGTAAAAGAAAGTAAGTAAAAGTAAAAATAAAAATAAGGAAAACTAAAAACTAATCACATAGTGGCTAAGGGCTGTCTATCCATAAAGGGAAGACAGCCCTTAGTTTATTGAGCACCGAGACGGTGACAGAGCGCGCTATCGCGCTATCTGGTACTACCTGCCGGAGTCAAGATCTGAGCAGCCTGGGCAGCCTGAGCAGCTCTTGACTTCTCCAGCCTATGGTGGTCGCCGATCTGCCTCGGTCTACTTTTTCAGCAGCCCCTCCTTGAGCAGGTAAGCATGAGCTACGCTGGAAGCAGACTTGCCCTGTACCTTCACCTGGTAGTTCATCTGGCTCATCTGAGCATCGGTAATCTTGCCCGCCAGCTTATTCAGAATCCCTTCCAGCTCTGGGTGTTTTTTCAGAAGGGATGCCTTCATCAGAGGTGCTCCCTGGTAGGGAGGGAACAGGTGCTTGCTGTCGGTCAGAGTTACCAGATTATACTGGGCAATTTCAGCATCGGTAGAGTAAGCATCAACAATCTGAACTGTGTTATCCTTAATGGCTGTATACCGCAGCGAGGGATCCATAGTGATGACCGACAGTTTGAGGCCATATTTGCTGGCAAGCCCACGGTTGCCATCATCCCTGTCGTTAAACTCAGCAGTAAAGGCCGCCTTGGCGCTGGCTTGGACCTTTTTCAGATCGGAAATATCTTTCAGCCCAAACTGGTGTGCATATGATTTCTTGACAGCGACGGCATAAGTATCTTCAAACTTCATAGGCTTCAGGAGGATCAGGCTATCCTGCTTTTTTATCCCATCCCTGGCTTGACGGTAAACCGTGGCGGGATGAGTGGATACAGGAGGCTTGGTTTTGAGCAGGCTTTCGGTAACAGTTCCGGTGAATTCAGGGTAGATATCTATATCGCCCCGCAGAAGAGCCTTGTAGAGGAAGGTTGTTTTGCCAAAGTTAGGCTTGACGGTCACCGAAATATTGGTCTCATCCTCAATCAGCTGTTTATACATATTCATGAGAATCTCCGGCTCGGGGCCCAGCTTCCCGGCTATGACCAGGGTATCGGAACTGGTGGCATGGGTAATCATGGCAGGAGTAAAGGAGCCGATCAGGCCAAGGACCAGGACCAGGAAGGCAGCCATGATTTTCTTCAGCGATTTCTTTTCCAGCCAGCGGATTACGGCACTGAAGAGAATAGCCAGAAGGGCTGAAGAGATGGCACCAATTAGAATGAGCGAATTATTATTCCTGTCGATTCCCAGCAGAATGAAGTCTCCTAAACCTCCGGCTCCAATGAGGGAAGCCAGGGTAGCGGTGCCAATAATCATGACTGCAGAAGTCCTCACGCCGGCAATAATAACCGGCATTGCCAGGGGAAGCTCATATTTTCGAAGCCGTTCCCAGGAGGTCATGCCAAAGGCAGTACCAGCTTCCACCAGATTGGGATCAATTCCTTGCAGGCCGGTGATGGTTCCTTGAACGATAGGGAAGAGAGCATAAATTACCAGTGCTGTCACTGCTGGTACAGTACCGATTCCCATGAAGGGGATAAGCAAGCCCAGAAGGGCCAGGGAAGGAATGGTCTGGAAAATTCCGGTTACCTGCAAAATGGCTTCAGCGGCTTTTTTCTTGTTGTAAAGCCAGATAGCCAGGGGGATGGAAATCACAATCGCCAGCAGGAGGGAGAGAAGGGAAATCTGCAGGTGCTGGAGAAGGGCCGCTGTCCAGTCGGAAAAACGAGAGGTGAATGTGTTAATCAGGTTGGTCATGCTTTCCTCCTGCGATGAGTGTGGGTAAACAGGTCAGACACGAATTGGTTTGCTGGGTGATTCTCAATGTCATCCGGGCTTCCTGTCTGGGCAATGCGACCATCCTGCACTACACAGATGCGGTCAGCGAGATAGAGAGCTTCATTAATATCATGGGTAACGAAGATTATAGTAATGTTCAGTTTGTTGTGCAGATCCACAGTAACATCCTGGAGCTGGGCTCTGGTTATGGGGTCCAGGGCGCTGAAGGGCTCATCCATCAGGAGGACTTTGGGATTGGCAATAATGGCGCGGAGGATTCCAATCCTCTGCTGCTCCCCTCCGGACAACTCAGAAGGGTACCGGTCGAAGTAGGTGCTTGGGTCTAGCCCTACAGTTTCCAGCAGTTCTTTGGCTTTAGCTGTCCGCTTGTCTTTATCCCACCCTTTCATTTCGGGGATAAGAACAATATTTTGCCCTACGGTCATATTGGGGAAGAGGGCAATCTGCTGAAGCACATAGCCCATTTCCAGCCGAAGCTGTCGCAGGGGGATGGTGCTTATATCCACCCCATCCAGCAGAATTTGGCCCGAACTGGGGTCAACCAGGCGGTTGATCATTTTCAGGGTGGTGGTTTTGCCTCCTCCGCTGGGGCCGACTAAAACAAAGAATTCACCGGTTTGTACGGTAAAAGTCTCCTCATCGATGACTGTGCTGTCTCCGTAATATTTGGACACTTTCTTAAATTCAATCATGGATTCTTTCTCCTTCCTGAGAGTTTCTCTTTCTGAAAGATTTTTTCTGATCCTGACCGTTCTGTTTGCTCGGAAATACGGTAGTTAATGCAGTAGTTTCTGTTTCTATGGGTGTTTCTGCTTCTATAGGTTTTCCCTCTGCTTGGGAACTTCTTGCTGAGGCAGGCAGGGCAGTAAGAATTGCCGTAAAAGCCTGACTGTAGGCTGCATAGAGGGCAACAAGCTGGTTTTGTTCTACCGGGGTCAAACTAGCCATAGCCCGGTCTTCGGCCTGTCGCAAAGGATCGAGAATTCCTGCGGCGAATATTCTTCCGGCGGTTGTCAGAGCAATCTTTTTTTGCCGCCGGTCCGGTCTGCTGAAAATACGGTCAGGCGGAGGTCCTCCATCTGCTGTGTCGGCAAGATCGGCAATATACCCCTTTTCCCGCCAGGTTTTTATGGTGGCGTTGACAACCTGTTTGGTGGACAGGGTCCGCTTAGCTATGGTTTTCTGGGTAATCCCCCGGGGTGAGTAGTAAATCCACAGGAGGATGGCCAGGGCTTTGCCCTGGAGCCCATTCTTGCGGGAATAGTATTCATAGAGGGACGTCTGAGAATCAAAAAGGCGTATAAAAATTCGGGAAGGAGATTCTTGCTCAGCTTCTTGCCCTGCTACCTCCTGACCAGGATTCTTCTTCCTCGAAGGATCAGTTGGAGGTTTTGCTGCCGCCCTGGCTGTCACTCCGGCTGAAGTTGTAAATCCTCTTTCCGCCCGGCTCTTCTTACCATTCTTTATGGCTGGATTCTTTACTGGAGTTCCTGTCATGGTCTGGTCCTCTGTGTTTTCCTTCCTTGACTGTCACCTGCCCCAGCAGCATGCGCACAGTGGATGGTGGCACACAGCGCTCGCTCAGGAGAGATAGTCACATGTTTTTATGGTCAAATTATTTGACTAATTATAACTTGGCTCTATCGACAAGTATCATAGCAAGTAAGAAACGGTTCCGTGCGAACCGCGATATTGGTGATTTTCAAGGTTTAGAGGGACATATGACTAAGCGATTAACCCGTCAAATTGGATCGTATACCACAAGCGCAGTGGGGTTAGGAACCATGGGGTTGGCAATTGAAGGAAAACCGTCTGCTGAAGAGTCGATTGACATTATCCATCAGGCTTTGGATGCCGGCTGCAGGCATATAGATACAGCCTGGGCCTATTATCAGTCCGGCGGCCAGGAAGAAGTGGCAGAGATGTTAGTCCGTCAGGCACTGGACAGCTGGGAAGGGCCCCGAAAGGAAGTCATAGTGGCTACTAAAGCTGGGCACTACCGGAATTTTACTGACGGCAAACCTACCTGGGCGGTAGATGGCCGGCCTGAATCCCTGATCCGCTACGCCAAGCAATCAGCGCAGACTTTAGGGGTTGACACCATTGATCTCCTCTATTTTCATCGCCCCGATCCTCAGGTTCCATATGAGGAATCCATTCAGGCTATGAAGGAAATCTACGATCAGGGCTTGACTGCATCTATAGGCATTTCCAATGTTAGCTGTGAGCAGATTGATATTGCACGCACTATCCTGGGCCCGGCCCTGGTGGCTGTACAAAATCAATTTTCGCCCATCTACAGGGAAACTCAGGATACTCTGGATTATACGGCTCAGCTGGGTTTGGCTTTTGTCTGCTGGAGCCCTCTGGGAGGGTTCCGCAAACCGTATGATCAGGCTCTTTTTGATCCTTTCCGCACGGTTGCTGCTGCTCACCAGGTTAGTTACCAGCAGATTGTCTTGGCTTGGGAACTTGCCCGGGGCACACACGTTTTCGTCCTTCCTGGCACGCACAGGGCCTCCACCTTCCTGGATTCCCTGGCTGCGGATCAGGTAGAGCTGACCGAAGATGAACTCGCTTACCTAGGCTGAAAGAGGGAAGGGCTAGGAATAGCAGAAACTGGACTGGCGGTAGCCTGGACAGGAAAGCAGAAAGATTTATTGATGACAGATAGCGTAGCCAGTATAGACAGGGCAGACAGGGCAGAAACCGCCCCCATCCCCGCCCTTATCCCTATCGCTTTGACCCAGAGGGTTACTGTTTATTACAGCACCAGGCTGGGGGGAGGATCAGAAGACGATTGGGCCTTCTGCAATCTGGGGGCAACTGTAGGAGAGGAACCTAACCAGGTTCATGCTAACCGTCGGGCTGTCAATAAGATAATTGGGTCTCCTGTTCATGTGGTCACCCAGGTTCACTCAGCCCTAGTAGTCGATGATACTGATGCTATTGTGCAAACGAAATCTGCAGAGGCTCTCGGCCAGATTCAGGCTGATGGGCAGGTGACCAGTCAGGCTGACAGGGCAGTAGGGATTTTTACGGCTGATTGCCTGCCTGTTTTTCTTGCCGATCCTGGTCAGGGCATAGTTGGCGCCGCCCATTGCGGACGGAAAGGTTTGCAGGCCGGGGTTCTGCAAACCTTAGTGGAGGCAATGATTGCTCTGGGGGCGCATCGATCTGATCTGACTGCCACTTTGGGGCCTCGGATTTGTGGCAGGTGCTATCAGGTTGGAGATGATATTGCTGAAGATTTTGATCGTCAATTTCCCGGAACGGTGACTCACTCCCGTTTTGGGGGCCAGGGGATTGATATTAGTCTGGCCGCCTTGCAGATTCTGGCCCACGAGGGAATTCACGGGCGGCAAATTGTTGACTCCAGTCCTCGTGTAAAATCCGCGACTTATTATTTGGAATCAGACCCGGAATTCCAGCAGCTTTGCCAGGTTGATGGCCAGGGGCCAGATTTGACTGCTCGTCTGGATGAAATGGCAGATCCCATGTGCACCCTGGAGAATCCCCTCTGGTATTCTCACCGAAGAGCAGTCAGGGCTGGAAAAAAACATGAAGGCCGGCAGCTGAGCATTATTGTCAGAAAGGAATAGAACAGTATGGATACTATCACCGTTGTGGTCTGCGGATTCGATCCCTATAAAAATATAACAGTCAATCCTTCTAGAGAAGTATGCCTGGCCCTGGATCGGGAAGGGGTGACTGCCGACCGGTCTGACCTTGCCATTGGGGTGACCTCAGCTCTCCTTCCCCTCAGTTTTCAGAATGCTTGGCCGAAACTGCAGGAAACCCTAGAAAAGGTCCATCCTGATATTGTTATTGCTACAGGGTTAAAAACTCACGCCCAATCGGTCATGTTGGAAAGATGCGCCACTAACTTTATTGATGCTACCAAGCCTGATGCTGATGATGTGCAGCCCAGGCGTCTGCCTATCATTCCGCACGCCCCTGAGGCATATTGGACTCATCTTCCTCTTCACGCCATTTTGGGTAGATTCGCCAAACATGACATTCCAGCTTCCTTAAGCTCTGACGCCGGTACCTTTGTCTGCAACTCTCTTTTCTATCAGCTGCTGAACTGGAGTCAGGAGCATAATCGGACTTTGGCTGGTTTTGTCAGTCTTCCTTTGGTAGATCAGGCTCACGGTTATATGCCGGGCATGTCCCTGGACCGCATGATTGAAGCTACCCGGGAGGTTGTCCTGGCTGCTGTTGATTACTATCGCCGTCCTTTGCCCCCGGAAATTTTGCGGGCCTGACTGCCTGAGTGTGTGGGTTCAGTTAAACACTGGGATAATTTTTCCCCTTCCGGCCTTTTACGACTAATCTGAAAAATAAGTGCCGTACATTAGTATCGGCCTGAGATAACGGAGACATCATGCCTGAGAATTTTCCTATTACCCTGCGTGGTTATGACAAAGATCGTGTAGACGAAGCAATAGCCCGACAGAATGAGAATATTGCACGTTTGCGGGAGCAAATCAAGGCTTATGACGAACGAATTCTGCAACTTGACGCCCAGCTACAGGAGGAGAAGAAAAAGCAGGCTCACAATTCTGGCAGTTCCTTCGCTTCCCTCGGGGCCAACGCCCAACAGCTGCTGGCTTCTGCCGAACAGACCAGCATGGAGCTGATCCAGAGAGCCCAGCAGGATGCAGCAGCAGCCCGGGCTAATGCCCAGTCTCAGGCACAAACCCTGGTTAATAATGCCAGCCTCGATGCCGCTCAAACCCTTGCCCAGGCAAAGAAGAAGGCTGAAACCATTGTTCAGAAGGCACAGGATCAGGCAGCTTCTCTGACGGCGAATGCCAAGGAAGAGGCGGATCATACTGTGGCTGCTGCCCAACAGGAGAGCGACAGCAAGCTGAATGCCCTTAGAATACAGCTGGAAAATGCCAGCCAGGAGGGCAGAAAGCAGATGGAAGCTCAGAGAGCTGCTCAGGAAAAAGCGATTGCAGATATGCGTCAAAAGGCAGCAGAAGACATTGCCCAGTCTCGTCGTGATGCTGATGCTGATATCACTGCCAAAAAAACTGAGGCCAATGATCAAATCCAGGCAGCAGTCGATAAGGCTCAAAAGAAGCTGGCTCAGGCCAACGAACAAGTAGCAACCATGATATCCGATGCCCAGCGCCGGGCAGGAGAGATTACCGATGCTGCTCAGGGGCATGCCCAGCAGATTGCAGATCAGTCCAACATCGAAAAAGCTCAGTCTCATAATGCTTTGGCACAGGAAGAGCAGGAAGCCCGGGAAAAAATTCAAAAACAGCAGGAAGAGGCATCGGCTCAGGTAAAGGCTTTGCTGGATCAATTGGATCAGCGCCGGACTCAAGTGGAAGCTGATGCTGCCAAGCTGTTGGAACAGGCCAGAGAAGCCCGTAGTCAGGCTGATGATTATGCTCAGGACAAACGGGTACGGGCGGATGAAGAGGCTAAGAAAATACTGGACGAAGCGAATAAGAAGGCTTCCGGCTTGGTCGAAGACAGGAGGGCTGCCGCTCAGAAAGAAATCAGCAGCCTCCAGGCGCAGATTAAGAATTTGCAGGAGAGGGAGGCGGCTATTACCTCCCGGGTTGATCAGCTTCGGTCGATTTTCTCCCAGGCTTTTGGACAGCTGGGGCCAATTTCAGGGCAGGGGCAGGCTGATCAGCCTGACAATAATCCCAGTCAGGACAATCCCGATCAGGGAAATCAGGATCAGGACAATTCCGATCAAGGGAATTCTGATCAGGAAAAGTAATACAAAAAGCTGCATGGCTCAGATGTCGAGATAATTCGACGGGTTCAATACTCATTACTCATGAGCTCATGGCTTGTTACCCATAGCCCTGAGCTCATTATTCATAGGCTCATTGGTCCATGGAGACAATGCTGAGGTTTTTACCATCTGAGATAATGCTGAGATATGCTTCAGACACACATGACCCCGTCCGGCTATACTGACTTACGTATTAGCTCCTCCTTCATGAAAGGAAATCATGTCTGACATGTCTGATCTGAAACCGCTGGATTCGCAGAAACTGACAGATCTTCAAGATCGTTTCGCTGCCAGCCCTTCCAACCGTCTTGCTATGAATGCCGTCACTGTTTCCGGCATTAACAAGGTAGCCAAGAATTATGACCGCGCTCGCCTGCTTCAGCGTCGTTTTTCCACCATCATTGACAACGGACCTGCTACCAGTCAGAAACGGTCTGGCCGCTGCTGGCTCTTCAGCTCATTGAATGTTGCACGCTTTGTAGCCAAGAAAAATTTGGGGCTGAAAAAGTTTGAGTTCTCTCAAAACTACGCCATGTATTTTGACAAGCTGGAGCGGGTCAATTACTTCCTGCAGGATGTTCAGGCGTTGGTCGCTCAAGGACAGGAAAATGATTCCCGGCTGATTCAGTTTTTGCTTGCTGATGTGATGGGCGACGGCGGTCAATGGACCATGGCCATGAATATTTATACTAAGTATGGAGCCGTCCCTCAGGATCTTTTCCCAGAAACGGAATCTTCTCAGAACACGGGGGAGATGAATTCGCAGCTGCGTTCTGTTCTTCGCCAGGCTGTAGCTCACATGTATGAGCAGCCTGATCGCAGTGACGATATTGTCAGAAATGCTTTGGCAGCTGCTCACAGAATTCTGACTATTCATCTGGGAACTCCCCCTACCCAGTTTGACTGGGAATGGACCGACGAGGATGGTAATTTCCATCGTGACGGCATCCTGACTCCTCAGGAATTCTGGAAGAAGTATGTGGATGCTGGTCTGGAAGATTATGTCTGCCTGGTTGATGACCCCCGGCAGGAGCATCCTAAGGGGAAGATGATTGGCATTGAGCATTTGGGCAATGTTGTGGGAGGAACACCGACTGCTTATGTGAATGTAGACACTCAATTCATGAAGGATTGTGTGAAGAAAATCCTTACGGAACAGGGTATTCCTGTCTGGTTTGGAGCTGATTGCCGCCCTATGATGGATAGGGAAGCCGGAGCTTGGGCTACTGACATGTTCGAGTATGGCCGGGTCTATGATTTCGACTTCACCATGGATAAGGAAGAGCGGGTTCGCTATGGGGAGTCTGCTATGAACCATGCCATGGCTTTTGCCGGCGTAGATCTTGATGATCAGGGGCAGCCCCGTCGGTGGCGTGTGGAAAACTCTTGGGGAACTGATATTGCCGACAATGGTTATTTCACTATGGATGATCCCTGGTTTGACCAGTATGTTTACGAGGTGGCTGTGCCCAAATCTATGCTCCCCGCTGATTATCAGAAGGCGTTGGAAGAGGAGCCTATCATGCTTCCAGCCTGGGATCCTATGGGAGCCCTGGCATAAATCTGTCTGTT
This sequence comes from Scardovia inopinata JCM 12537, assembly GCF_001042695.1. Taxonomy (NCBI): domain Bacteria; kingdom Bacillati; phylum Actinomycetota; class Actinomycetes; order Bifidobacteriales; family Bifidobacteriaceae; genus Scardovia; species Scardovia inopinata. Next base: position 303,233 of record NZ_AP012334.1, read on the forward strand.
ACCGATAATCCGTCAAGAGGGGGGTCGCCCATGGAAAATGCAAAATCTTCCCAGAACACTGGGGAAGATCAGCGTTGGGAAAATAGGGTAGGCCTGGGGCATATTCTTAACCGAAGGGTTAGGGAGCTGGCTCCTTTGCCTACACCTGCTCAGGTGCTTGCTGACTATCCTCTTGACGGACAGGCTAAATCCCTGGTTGAATCCTCCAGGAATACAATCAGAGAGTGCATCAGTGGCAGGGACGGCCGGCTCCTGGTCCTGGTGGGGCCTTGCTCTATCCATGATCCCCAGGCTGCTGCTGATTATGCAGACCGCCTGTCCCATCTTGCTCGTCAGTTGCAGGATGATTTATACATTGTTATGCGTGTATATTTTGAAAAGCCCAGGACTACCATTGGGTGGAAGGGACTAATCAACGATCCGGACCTGGACGGGAGCAACAAGATTCATAAAGGTCTGCTAGTGGCCCGTCAGGTTCTGATTGATGTTCTGTCATCTGGTCTTCCTGTGGCTACCGAGTTCCTGGAGCCAACTTCCCCTCAGTATATTTCTGACGCCATCTCCTGGGGGGCAATTGGAGCCAGAAACGTGGAAAGCCAGGTTCATCGGCAGCTGGCATCGGGCCTGTCCATGCCGGTCGGTTTTAAAAATTCCACAGACGGCAGTGTCAAGGCTGCTATTGATGGCTGTTTTACTGCTGCTCAGCCCCATACTTTTTTTGGTATTGATCATTTGGGCAGGGCAGCTGCTGTGGAGACTCTGGGAAATCCTGATTGTCACCTTGTGCTCAGGGGATCTGCCCAGGGACCCAATTATGATGCTCAGTCAGTTGCCCAGGCTTTGACTGCTGTCCGCAATTTCATGCCTGAAGATTCACTGGCTGCCAGTGGGTTGGTCATTGATGCTTCCCACGGAAATTCAGGGAAAGATGAAAAGGTTCAGGCTCAGGTGGTGGAAAATATCGCTTGGCGGCTGGCTCACGGGGAACAGGGGATAAAGGGAATCATGATGGAAAGTTTTATTGTGGGAGGCAATCAGGCCCCCGCACCCCTGAACAAGCTTGTGTACGGTCAATCAATTACGGACCGGTGCATATCGTGGGAAAGAACGGAAGAGCTGCTAAGGATCTTGGCTGATTCAGTCCGTCAAGGCAGGGGACAGGGGCGCAGATCTGTATCAGAGGTGCAGGAATGAATCATGTCTCGGAAAGACAAGAGAAGCAAAGTTTTCGGCGAATAGCTGTCTTAGGGGCTCTCGATGAAGAGATTAATCTGATTGCTCACAATTTAACAAAAGTAAGGCAGATTCAGAAGGCTGGACTGTCCGTTACCCAGGGAGAGATGGACCCCGGGTCAGATTGCCCGCCTATATATCTTGCTGCAACCGTTGCAGGCATGGGGTTGGTCAATGCTGCTGCTGCCACGCAGTTTCTTCTTGACTCTTTCCAGCCCGATGCCGTCATTTTCTCTGGAATTGCAGGGAATCTGAATCCCAGCCTCCATATCAACGATATTGTTCTAGGGCAGACCGTGCGCTATCTGGATTCCGATATGTCCCTGATAGGGCAAGCATACCCAGGATTGACAGAATATCATTCAGATCCTGTTCTCCTGTCTGCCGCCAGTGCTGTTCTGGATAGTCTGGGAATTATGTATAAAAAGGGAACTATTGCTTCCGGCAACAGGTTCATTCAGGGGGATACGGCAATTGCCGAGGTCAAAGAACAGACGGGTGCCGATGCTGCTGAAATGGAAGGAGCCGCTGTCTGCCATATAGCAGCGAAAAATGATTGTCCTGCTCTTATTATTCGTGCCTTAAGCGACAATGCAGACACTGAATATGATACCTTTAAAGAATTTGATATAAGTGAGTATGCCAATACAGCTGCCCGTATTGTTGTTGAGGTAATCAGGGAACTGGGCAGGCATAGGGAATCTTCAGACAGTCGCTGATTTTAAGCTTAGTTTAAGCTTATAAAAATGCAGACTTGCTTCGGTCTGCATACTGGCCCGGGGATTTGCGCGGTCAGGCTCTGTCTGCGGCGTGTCCTGTGCTACTTATCCATGCTTTTGTGTATACTCGCCCATGTAAACCACAGACCGTTGGTTGGATGGTGCATGTGAATGGTGCATAATTCCAACAATCGCAGATGCGGCCAACGCAGGTTGAGAATATGGATAGCGACTTAGTCGTTCTGATGCTCTGCCTGCGTGCAGGGCTTTTTTATTGCCCTGGGAAGTAAGCTTTCCGGCTTCGCTGTGATGCAGCGGTGACATAGGAAGGAAATGCCAATGAGAAGGCCCGAAAAGGGAGAGATGATCTCTAAGCTTACGGATAAGTTCCGTGATGCTGACGCGATTTATCTCACCGAGTATCGAGGCCTGAGCGTTCCGCAGATTACTGAACTGCGTGAAAAGCTTGGCACCGATACTACCTATAACGTGGCAAAGAACACGCTGGCTCGTATCGCCGCTAAAGAAGCTGGCATTGAAGGTCTTGATGATTTGTTCAAGGGTCCTTCTGCCGTTACCTTCGTTAAAGGTGACTACGTACAGGCCGCTAAGGTCCTGCGTGACTTTGCTAAAGACAATAAGCAGCTCGTCGTCAAGGGCGGTTTCGCTGACGGAACCGTTTACGACGCCGAAGGCGTTTCCAAACTCGCGGATCTCGAATCCCGCGAGACTCTTCTCGCCAAGATGGCTGGTGCCCTCAAAGGCACCATGGCCAAGGCCGCATACGCATTTGTTGCTCTGCCTACCAAGGCCGTGCGCACTGTGGATGCCCTGCGCGAGAAGCAGGAGAAAGCCGCCTGACTTCTTGCTTCATGTCCGTCCTGAGCCCAGGATGAGGCTGAAAGCACTAAGCACTGCATAAAAACGTAAAAAATGTAGGCACCAGGAAAAGTAAGAACTACTCAGAATTTTATTGGGCTGACATTGTATGGCAGGCCCGGGTGCCAGAAAAGAAAGGAAGCCGATTATGGCTAAGCTCTCTACCGATGAGCTCCTTGATGCTTTCAAGGAAATGACCCTTGTTGAACTTTCTGACTTCGTCAAGAAGTTCGAAGAAGAATTTGATGTTGAGGCTGCTGCTCCTGTAGCTGCCGTTGCTGCTGCTCCTGCTGCTGCAGGTGCTGCTGAGGAAGAGCAGACGGAGTTCACCGTTGTTCTGTCCGCTATTGGTGACAAGAAGATCCAGGTTATCAAGGCTGTCCGCGCCCTGACCAGCTTGGGCTTGGCTGAAGCTAAGGCTTTGGTTGATGGTGCTCCTGCCAACGTTCTGGAGAACGTCAGCAAGGAAGACGCCGACAAGGCTAAGGCATCCCTGGAGGAAGCCGGCGCAACCGTCGAACTCAAGTAGTTTCTTCTTTATAAGGTTTACATTCCCTGATGCCGATATCGGTATCAGGGATTTTTATTTTTTGTTTTATTATGCCGGTTATGCCGGTTATGCGGATTATGCAGACTTTGCACTTTTTTGGATAATTACACAGATCTTCTGGAGGATGTGCCACAATTGTAGTGGATCATTGCAGCTAGCAGACTTTTAACGATGAAAAGTTTAACGATGGAAAGGCGCAGCATGACTGAACCGGTTGAATGGGAAATTCGCGTTGATAATCACAGCGTCGCTCATGTAGAACCAGGTCAATCCTTGGTCATCGGACGCAAGCCTATCCGGCCTCTTCCCCAGGAAGAGGGCCGGGAGCGACTGGATATTGTTGATGATACCAAATCTGTTTCAAAACGGCATGCCTTGTTTACCACTGATGGCCAGGGAAATGCTACCGTTGAAGATTTGCAGTCGACTAATGGCACATATGTAGTTACTAAGACCGATGATTTATGGCGAATTGCTGCTGATATGCCTTTTGATCTTCCTCAGGAGTCAGTCCGCCTACAGTTAGGAGATGTGCCTGTAGAAGTGGTCCCGAAAGTTCGGAAACCTGCGGAACCTGAGCCTGTTTCTCAGCCAATGGCGGCTGTTTCTGATCTCTTTTCTTATGCATCCGCTATCCGCAGCGAGGGTTCCCAGGATTCTCAGGGCTCTCGGATGTCTGTTGATGATATTTTGGATGTCCGGCAGGGGGAACCTACGCATATATTTCATGCGATGAAGAAGGACAGCAGCCCCTTTAGTCAGATTCATGACCGGGTAATTAAGAATGAGTTGAATCACAATGTGGGCGTAGCCACTGATCAGTCCGAGGCTTCCTCCGAACCCGATCGGAATTCAGCTGAACCTGCTGAGTCGGAGCAGGATCCTTCAGAATCCAGGTCGACGCATGAGACACCAGCTCCAGAGCAGAAAGTTCCTGACTCCACTGATAATCCCACTGATGATCCCACTGACAAGTTCCGTCCTCATCCAACTTCTTCAAAGGAGGAGGACACCCAGCCGGCTCCTGTTCCATCCTATCAGCCTGCCTTTGAACCCGGGTCTGTGTTTGACCGCCTGTCCCGAGGAGAATTTGACCGTAAAGAAGATGTAATTGAGTCCGGCGGCTTTACCTCTGAAGATGCAAAGAAAACCAGGGAATTTGATGACCAGTTTGCCATAGCCAGGCACCCTAAACTTCTGCCTTTCCTGGCTTTAAATCCTTCTTTGTATGGAGATTTGTATGCTTGGCTTGAAGCTTTAGGCAACGCAGATATTGATGATGCCTTAAGAAGCAACAAGGGCTATCAGACGTGGAAAAAGCAGGAAAACTCCCACTGATGCTGTGTGCTGTGCAGATAAGCCGAGCGGTCCGTGTACTTCCTGAAAAAGTCAAGCAGCAAAAAAGCAGAGGAAATAAAGCAGCGTAACTCAAGAAGCAGTAAGCGGAAAGAAGTCGCAATGGATAACGAGAAAAAACGTGATATTCAGAATGCAGCTGCCGAAGCAAATCCCACAGCGAGGAATAAGACTGAGGGAAGCAAAGAGGCAGACAGGCAAACAGAGGACAAGAGTGAGCTGGCCGTCAACCAGGAACGCAAACAGGCTCTCAATGATATGCGTTCTTGGTACCGTGATTATCACGCAATTCATGGGGCAACGCCGGTTGAAGACATTACCCGTCTCAACAACCGACTGGATTTATCCAATGCCCACCCTGCCGGTATGGCACAGTTCCTGGTGAATAAGAGTGTTTCTGTAGACAGTCTTTTCCGCGATAGTGCCTCCCTTACCGCCGGCCGCCGCAAGCTGGAGCGGGTGCTCAATGAACGTGATGAAAACCAGAAAAACAGCGGGGCAGCTTTTCTCTCCATGTGCCTGGGGGTGGCAACCTGGGACAGCGGGCACCGAATGCCTATAGCCCTCTATCCCATCGAGGTATTTTATGATGAGAACAGTGAATCTTTAACCCATGCCAAGATTGCGATTACCGGTCCTATTCAGCTCAATGAAACTTTTTCTTCTGCCCTGAAGGCAGCATCAGTTAGACTCGAGATCGCAGACATTCTCAATAGCTTTGAGTACTCCAGTGTTTTGGAAGAATCCAACCGGCTTTATGAGACCATCAGCCAGCAGGTTGGGCAGAAACTGCCTCATTTCTCTATTGAGAAAAGTATGATTATCGGCAATTTTATTCAGACCTCTACCTTAGTCCTGGATGATACCCGCACTATCATCAACGCTGAGATCAGTGGTCCTTCAGGGAACCAGATCCTGGATGCCCTTGCCGGTGTGGAGTCTGCCAGACAGGATTTGCGCGACCTTCACCTGCCTGAATTCAATCCGTTCGACGGCGACCCTCATGATGAAGTCGGCGCAGGCGATGTTGACAACGAGACCAGATATGTTGCCCAAGCTGCCCAAAATGAGCAGTCTATGGTATTGGAGCTGCCGGCTAATACGGATGCGACCGAACAGGCTCTGGCAATTGCTACTCAGGCTGCTATGAGCGGGAAAACTGTGCTCTATGCTCCTGGAGTCTCAACACAGAAAACCAGGTTCATAGTCCAGGCAGCGGCTCACCATGTGAACAATCTGGTGGTCGATATTTCCCGCAGCACGTTTAACAAGTCCATCGACCAGCAGCTGATCAATGCTGTTGGCTTCCAGGCTGGCTCTGCCAGTTCTCATTTTGAACAAACCGCCGATGAACTGGTGGGAGTTCGGGCCAGACTGGGCCGTTATTTAGGTGATCTGCATGGAAAAAACAAGCGCTGGAACGTATCTGCCTTTGAAACGTTGGAAAATCTTGCCCGAATTTCCGCCTTGCCAACACATCCTTCCACCCATGTCAGACTGACCACGCGAACAGCCGCTGCCATGGTGGGGAAGGAAAAGCAGTGGTGTGAAAAACTGGTCAGATTGGGTAAACTAGGCGGATACATTATTGGTCCTGAAGATACTGCCTGGTATGGGGCTGCTCTTTACACAGAAGATGAGGCAATACAAGCTTACCGACGGGTTGTTGAGTTGCTTGATACCACTCTTCCTCAAACTCGGGAACAGATTGAAAGAACAGTGGAGACTTGTGGTTTCCCTATTGCTCAGAATGTGCAGGAGTGGTCTCGCCAGGTCAATGTTTTGTCCAATTTGAGGCGGGTTTTGGATGTTTTTCAGCCTGCAATTTTTGAGCGAGATATTGATTCCATGATTGAAGCTACAGAGTCTAAGGAGGAGCGCAAAGCCAGCGACTCCAAGCTCAGCTTTTGGGATCGGCGGCGGCTGACCAAAGAAGCCAAAGGACTCCTGAGGCCTGGTGCTCATGTGGATAATCTGCATGATGCTCTGGTGGTGGTTTCAGACCAGGCCCAGCAATGGAGACGCTTCGTTCCCCGGGGCGGATGGCCGGTCTTGCCGCACAAGCTTGATGAGATTGTTGAAACACAAGGCAATCTGGAGCAGGATATTACTGCTCTTGATACGGTTCTTGCATCCACTCCTGAGAAGGCAGGACTGGAACGGGTTGATTTTGCTGCTTTGGAGGAGCGTCTGCGTGGTCTTTTCGAGGATCATCGTGCCCTGGATACTTTGCCTGAGCGGGCCAGTCTGCTGAAAGAATGTGATGCCTTAGGCTTGTCTGAGCTCATCTCTGATTTCCGGCAGCGTGAGCTGGAACCGCAGTCCGCTCCTGCTGAGCTTCTCCTGTCATGGTGGACGACAGTTTTTGAAGATATTGTTAGGTCGTCCTCAGTTATATCCAATCAAGATGGAGCCACTCTGTCCTCTGTGTCCGAACGGTTTATGCAGGTCGATACCGAGCATGTGCGGAGCATAGGGGATATGGTCAACCAGGAACTGACTAAACGGCTGTCGGAAATCCTGTATTCGCGTACCCAGGATGCGAATGAGCTTCATACCCTTCTGGCAAGCAAAAATACAGTCAGCGTTCAACGCCTGCAAGAAGAATTTGGCGATATAGTAAGCGCAGCTAAACCTATTATGGTTGCTACTCCTGCTGCTCTTGCTAGCTCCGCTCCCTTGAAGAAACTGGCTGATATTGCCATTATTGATGCTGCGGCTCATATTCACCCCCTTGAGTTGCTGAGTGTTTTAGCCAGAACGCAAACGGTCATTGTTCTGGCGCATACGCCAACCGTTTCCTCTGCTTCGGTAAAGTCTCTGATATCGCTGCTTCCCTCTATAGCTGGACATGGTAAAAGCAGCGCTCGCGATCTGCGGCTTAATGCTTTTCTGCGCAATAATGGTTACGGCAATGATGTTCCCGCTCTGGCTACCGACCAGGCCAGGGGAGCGGTCTCGTATCATTTCGTTGCTGCTAATGGTCTGTCTTCCGCAACAACGGGGGCTGTGGAAAGCACTGGGCGGGAGATCGATGCCGTTGCTGATCTTGTTGAGCAGCACTTTAAGAAGTTAGGCCAGGTTCCTGTTCAGTATCGGTTAGTGGTAGTATGTCTGACCGATACTCAGCGCATCCGTTTGGGAGCCGAGCTGAAAGCCCGAAGTGCAGGCAATGAGGACCTGCGTAACTTCATGAAACACATGCAGGTTATTGATATTGACCATGTGGCCGGCGTCAGTGCTACCGATGTTATATTGTCTGTCAGTTTTGGCAAGAATAACCAGGGCGTACTCCTGCAGCAGTTTGGTGCTCTGGAACGTCCCAGAGGCAATACTATGCTTTTGGACGCGCTAGCCATGGCTGAACACAACCTCGATATTGTGGCGACTTTTAAGGCTTCGGATATGAATCCTGAGCGGATACACCAGGACGGTCCTCTCCTGCTTAAGCGTCTTCTGACCTGGGCTCAGGGACTTTCTGATGCTGATATTGCCGACTATGCTCTGCCTGCGGAACACAAAGATGATGCACAGGCCCTCCTTCCTGACCTGGCCCGCCGCATTCGGCAACGGGGTTTGAAGGTGTGTATGAACTATGGATATAATCACGGAGACCGCATCCCCCTGGTAGTTGGCTTACCTGATAAGCCTTATACTCTGGCTGTTTGCACCGATGACAGGAATTTCATGTCGATAGCCTCTACCAGGCAGAGGCATCGCTTTAAGGTGGAAAACCTCCAGATGTTGGGATGGTCGGTGATGTATGTATGGAGTGTAGGCATGTTTGTTGATCCGGATAAGGAAGTCGACCGTATTGTGGCCTATCTCGCTAATGCTTATGACGAGAGGCTGTCCTGATGGAGGAATCTTATTCAGCTTTATCTCAGCCATCTGAACCGACGGCTTCCCGTGAGCCGATCTCTTCCGAGCATGATCTGTCTGTCCCGAAACCGCCCGCGGGCAAGAGACGCGCTCATAAGCGGGTAGTTCGCAGGGGTACCGAATGGTTTGACGCTGACGGTATTAAGCTTGATCCCTCAGACCAGCTTGCGGCTAGAAGGAGTGAAGCTGATGAGGAAGAAAGAATCCTCAATGAGCTTCCTCCTCACTGGGGTATTTTTGATGCGGAGAAGAAATAAGCTCACCTCCTGGCGGCTAATCTAATCACGGATATTGGTCACAATCAAGGGCGGTGGGTCATCAGCCTGGACAATGATTAAAGCACTGGCAACAGGCAAAGCTACGGTTATTGTTGCCGGTTTCTCTTCGCTTCCAGTTAGGGAAAGTCCGGGTCGGCTGCTGCTGTTGACACTGAGAATCACTGCATTGTGAGCAATAAGGCAGCCCTGGTCCCTGTACTCGGAGTTCTCCGATGGCTCATTGTTATGTCTATTGTTATGCCGGCAGGGACTGCTGCTGATCAAATCTACTTTCTGACCAGCTCTTAAGATTGCTGAGGTACTGGCTGGGGAGATAGTCAAAGTGGTGTAATCTTTTGGATACGTGGGAGCAGAAGACAGTCCTGCTGGCAGGATTGGATCCCCTTTGTTGAAGGAAATTCGGGCAATCTTGCCCACCGCTTCTGATTCTGACCGGACGGTAGTCCCAGTCAGTGAGTTGGTCCTTTGAAAAGAGAGAACCAGGTCAGATGAATCAATTGTGCTCCCGGCCGAGATACTGTGTTTAGCCGTAATGACCGAAGCCTGAGCCTGGAAGGCTGCCAGATACTGCAGACTAGACCAGACAAAGAGGCCCGACAAGATGGCAAGCAGAATACGGCGTAAGAGGAGTCGCTGTCTGCGTCTGATGGGGGCAGGAATTTCTCTGTCGCCTGAAGATAATGATGCCGGCAGCCATGATGATCGGTATGTACTGGCCCGTCGCCTGGCTGGGGCTTTGGGCTTTGCTAGCCGTCGCGGACGATACTGCCTGTCATTGTGATGATGGGCAGGTGGGTGCTGTTTGAAGGAAGAAGAGGACGCAGGTACAGGGCTATCCTCTGGCATTAATACTCTTCCATTTCTTCCGTTGGGTACAGTGTGCGGTGATAGAGTCATATCACCGTTATAGATTAAAAAACCTGCCGAAGTAAAACGAAAAAGAACTTGTGGTCAAACGTGAGACACGCCTTAGTTTGAGGCGTGTCGTGATGTGAATAAGTATGTGGAAAACTCTGCGGTCTTGTGTATCCCTGGGTACCCTTATGTATCCTTGTGTATCCCTGTCTATAAGTCCTGTTCTGGGTTCAGTCTTTTCCCGATCTGTTCTTCGATGGTGTATCTGACTCTTCGTCCGCGACAGCGCTTATTTTTTACTGCCTGACTTGGTCGAGCCAGATCTTCCGTCTGTTCTGTAGAAACCACTGCCCTTAAAACTAATGGGAACTGCTGAATAAACCTGGTGAACCTGTTTTTGGCCGCATTGAGGGCAAACTGTCAGCGGTGCATCGGTAAAAGAACGTACCTGGGTGAAATCGTACCCGCAGTTCTTGCAGCGGTAATGATAAGTCGGCATAGTACCTCGTTAAATCTGTACAGTCAGGCTCGCATGACAATGTCATCAAAGCTAAGCCTCCAATGAATACCTAACCTATCCTAGTAAACCCTTGGACTGTTGCCTTGGACTGTTGCCTCGCAGAGCAAAAAACCGGTATCGTTTGCATCCGTAAACTTTTTCAAATTCCAGACCCCAGCCAAACCCACTTATCTGGCAGGAGAGCGGCTGTCAGGGCTATATCCCAGGAATCATGGGGGATAGATTGGGGGATGGATTGAGGGAGAGACTCTCCTTTGCCCAAGAACTCTTCTGGCCATACGACTCCAGCCAGAATTGCTGATGGACTGGCATAGGTCAGAGCGCGGTCGTACCAGCCAGCCCCGCGTCCGATCCGGTAACCTGCTTGATCAATAGCAAAGGAGGGGACAAAAATTAGATCCGCCTGACTGAGCTTTTGCGCCGAAAGAATGCCTCCGGAAGGATCGTCCGGCAGATGGGACAGCGTGCTTCTGTGAATAATCTCCCCTTCTGCATAGGCCCCCCAAGCTAATCCTCGTCCATCCTTGCCTAATCTGGGAACTATAACTGATGCCCCTAAACGCAAGAATAAGTCCATAGCTGGCCGCAGATCAATCTCTCCAGGCATAGGGAGAAAACCGGCAACAGTCAGATGATGCGTACTCTTTTTCTGACAATAAAGTTTTGTCTGTTCCTGAAGTTTCGGTTTCCGTCGCTGTGATTGCTGAAGCAGGGTAAAAGGCAACGAATCAGGATCAGCCTTACTGCATATACTATTCTGAACGGTGAGCGCCAGTTTCTGTCCAGCCCGCCAGCAGTCCTGTCTGTTCACAGATTCCCTTCTGTGGGAGGCCCACAATCTCACATCTTTCTTGGTTGCGAAGGTAATGCCGTCAGACTTGCTGGTCATGATTTGAGCTTACCATACTAATATGTCAGGCTTTTTTCGGGATCTGTTTGCTCCCAAGCGGCGCGGTCTGGTTGATGACAGTCATTTTATACTTCCTGATGCCATCGGTCCCATACAGGGGGGTGTGCTCAGCCGCTATTATGCGCGGGGTGGCGTGAATATGGACCAGAAGAATCCACCACATGTACAAAATGGCAATTCCCAAAACAACGGCCCTGCTGGAGGCTTAGAATCTGTTCCCACATCTGGTTCCACACCTGTCCCTACACCTACTGATTCCCTGATTCTGCGGCCAATGCAGATGGATTTCCAGGATGAATGGACTAATTTACGGTGGAGGAATGACGACTGGCTTAAACCTTGGGAATCCGATAATCCCTTGAAAAATCAGGAAAGCAGAGAGAGCGCTGGTCTTACTTTTAATGCTTGGATTATGAATATTCGCAAAACGGAAGCAGCCGGAACTGGCAGTATTTTTGCAATTTTTCACCGGGGAGTGATGATTGGACAAATTTCGCTGGGGGCTATGGTGTATGGATCAATCAGATCCGGGATTATTGGCTACTGGATAGATCAGGGTCAGGCCGGACACGGGTATATTCCCCGGGCAGCCGCCCAACTCTGTGACTGGGCATTCTTTGATGAAACAGGCCCCCGCCTGCATCGGATTGAGATCGATATGATACCGGATAATTTCCGATCTGTTCGGGTCGCTCAAAAACTGGGGTTTACTGAGGAAGGCTTGCGCAGACGTTATATGTATATTAATGGACAGTGGACAGATCACCGAATTTTTTCTCTCTTATCTGATGAATTTCCGCATAAGATCTGCGACAGACTAAACTGAAGAAATGACAAGTGTGTGATTTACCCTTAGAGGTATGGACATTGGATCGATGAGCAGCATAGTTTTTGCCCTTGTCATCCTGGTTGCGCTTTTTGCCCTGATCCCTCTGCTTACCAAGAGGGGAATGATGAACGCTGCCCGGCATGATGAGGACCGCTATTCCTCATCCCTCCACCTTGTTGAGCTTGACCCGCAAACAGATGAGCCAGTTAAGCAGAAAACGTCACATACAACGGATCCAGGCAGGGATCCAGGCAAGAAAGACAATACTATGAGTCAGTCTCCCTCAGTTTCCACGATGAACGGGGCCGCACGTTCCACCGTGCAGGATCATATTGATAGGGTGCGCAATGAGCGTCGTAAAGCTATTCGCCGTCGTCGCCTGGTTGTTCTTTCTCTTCTGCTTCTGGGAGTCGCTCTCATTCTGCTTAGCCTGTTCACTCCAATTAGCCCTTGGTATGCGGCAATTCCGGCAGTACTCCTGATTGCTGTTCTTGCCCTTGGCGCCAGAGCAACAGCCCGGGCCAGAAAATGGGAAAGAACAATCCGCAGGGCTTTTCCTCGGGGTACCGGGGGGAGCGCGGATAAGGTTTCCTCTCCCTCAAGGCAGAACCATCATGGTAGTAGCAGAGCTGGCAGCAGCCATCGATCCGGAAACAATGACCGTTTTCATGCCGACCGCTCCCTAATCGATTCTCTGGCCCAGGTCGAAGATCCCGCCGATAAAACAGGAACCATGAGCAGGGTAGAGATTCAAGAGACATTGACCTTGGCCATTCGGGAGCAGGCGGCGGCTGTTCGCGGCCGTGCTCAAAGGAGAATGCAGGCGCTGCAGGAAAAGCAGGCTGTGGCTGACACTACTACTCCCGTCAGCAGCAGGGAGATTGTTTCCCATCGTCAGGTTTCTCAGGCTGTTCCCCCCGCTAATCCTCCAGCTATTCCTTCTTCCGATATGGCAGCGGGCTGGAGTCGAGCAGAAGGCGGAGATGAGCCGTCCGAGACTCTTGGAGCTGATATCGATGCCATTCTCAGCCGTCGCCTTTCTGACTCTGGAGAATTTAACTCTGGAGAATTTAACTCTGAAGAGTTTGCAGAGAATCGTGAATCCTCCCAGCCTGTACATTCAGCCGAATAAGCCAGAATTGCATAGTGTGCTATACGGCGTTTCCTCAATATTTGTAACGCTTTTAGCTTAGCATTTAGCACTCTTGTTGGCTGAGTGCTAACCTCCACGCTATGATAGTAAGTAGCGTTCTGTGCGGATGGGTGTTCGTCAGCTGCTCACCTGCCCGTGCGCTGAAAGTCGAAACACTTGTGGAAAGGATGGTTATAGTGGCAATAGCACTCAAACCATTGGAAGATAAGATTATTATCAAGCAGGCTCCGGCAGAGACCACAACAGCATCTGGATTGGTTATTCCGGACACTGCTAAGGAAAAGCCTCAGCAGGGTGAAGTCCTGGCCGTTGGCCCCGGTCGCCGTGATGATAAGGGCGAGAGGGTTCCCATGGATGTTAAAGAAGGGGACCGCGTTCTTTACTCCAAGTATGGCGGCACTGAAGTTACTTACAAAGGTGAAGACTATTTGATTGTTTCTGCTCGCGATATTTTGGCAACCCTTCAGTAGGAACAGCAATTTTGTTCTTGCAGCAGGTCTTATGGGTATACTGAGTGTATTCTGAGACGGTTGTAGCAGGACTATAAGGCTGGAGTTTTGATTCTTGAAGTCGGGACTCCAGCCTTTTATTATTTTTATTAGTTTTATTATTTTCTATCTGACTGTCTTTCTGGACCCCCTACCATATCTTAAATTTTTAAATTATGCAATAATAGACCTTTCTATGTATATACATGTTATGTACTAGACTGGCTATATGGTTACCGAATTCAAACATAGAGCAATAATTGATACGATTCCCAGCTACGTTCAGGGCAAGCCAGCTCCCCGAATCAGCGGTCTGACTCCCTATAAGCTGTCCAGCAACGAAAATCCCTACCCGCCCTTGCCTGGTGTTCAGAAAGTTCTGGAGGAGGGTCCGCTGCAGCATTTTAACCGGTATCCTGATATGAGAGGGACGGCGATTTGTCAGCGGATTGCAGATTTATACAAGGTCAAGCTGGAGAATGTAGTCCTGGGGGCAGGATCCACTGAAATTATCACCCAGCTGATCAACATTGTGGCCGGCCCAGGCGATGAGATTGTTTATCCCTGGCGCAGCTTTGAAGCCTATCCCATCATTGTGGCTAATGCCGGTGCTGTCAGTGTGCAGGTGCCTCTGACGGCCGATTGCAGACACGACATCGATGCTATGATTGCTGCTCTGACTGACCGTACTCGCTTGGTTATTGTCAACAATCCCAATAATCCCACTGCAACTTCGGTTTCCCGCCAGGAGGTGGAGAAACTGATGGCCGCAGTTCCTCCCGACGTCCTGGTCTTGATGGATGAGGCATATTTTCAATTCAATCAGGATCCGGACCGGAGCATCGCCCGCCAGGTCTGGGATCGTTATCCCAACATGGTCATTGCGCAGACTTTCTCCAAGGCTTATGGCTTGGCTGGTTTGAGGATTGGCTATGGGATTGCCCGACCGGAAATCGCCGATGCCATGATGAAAGCTGCCTTGCCTTTCGCCGTGTCTGATTTAGCTCAAACAGCCGCTTTGACAAGCCTCGATTTGGAAGATGAACTCATGGACAGGGTTAAGCTTATTGTCTCTGAGAGAGACCGTCTTATGAATGCCCTGAGAGAGCAAGGATGGACGACCATTCCTCAGTCTCAGGCTAACTATTTCTGGCTGCCATTAGGACCGAAGACAGATCAGGCATATGAGCGATTCCGTCAGCAGGCCCTGGCTGTGCGCGCTTTCAGCGGAGATGGGATCCGGGTATCGGTTGGTTTGCCTGAAGCTAACGACAGAGTACTTGCCCTCTGCCAGGAATTGTATAATGATGGTTTTGAAGCTTGATACTACAGGTTTATTACCGTTTTATTATCGGTTTAGATAGGTTCGATTAGGATCGAGCCCTTGTCTTCGCTTCCGTATCTTCACAAGAATTTAAAAAAAATTTTGATGGATACGGCATGTTGCACTTGCATATCGCTAAAAAAAGTGGCAGACTAGCAAAGTTGCCTTTGCGGGAGCAAGAGCAATGGCGGATTTCCCAAGCGGTCAAAGGGAGCTGACTGTAAATCAGCCGCTACTTAGCTTCAGTGGTTCGAATCCACTATCCGCCACGCCCCGATAGCTCAGTGGTAGAGCACTTCCTTGGTAAGGAAGAGGTCGCGAGTCCAATTCTCGCTCGGGGCTCTCTGGCGGGATAGCTCAGCTGGCTAGAGCGTACGACTCATAATCGTAAGGTCAGGAGTTCGAGTCTCCTTCTCGCTACGAGGAAAATCGTTTGTGCTCGTCCATAGGACACTATACTTTAGTGTGCTTGGAAGAATAATACATAATGAAAGGTGAACAATGGCAAAGAAGAGTGCCGCAATTCGTCCTGGCATTACGCTGGCCTGCACCGTCTGCAAGGAACGCAACTACATTACAACCAAAAATCGCCGTAATACCCCGGATCGTCTTGAGCTGAAGAAGTTCTGCTCCCGTTGTGGCAAGCAGACACTTCACCGTGAGACTCGGTAAGATAAGCCTCTGACTATCTCCCGCCTGTCTTTGAAAGGATAGGCGGAATCTATAAGATATAAAGGTAAATTTATCACGATAGATTAAAGATAACGTTAGTAAGCATAAAGAGCGTAAAGGCCCGGTAGAAACCGGGCCTTTTTGTGTTCTAATAAGCTTTTAGTAGCTTTTAGTCGCTGACAACAACCAGAGACTTTATGGCTTCTCGCTTTGCCATGGCCTGATAAGCCTGATCGATCTGGTCCAGGGAGAAACTCTGGGTGAAGACCTTCCCGGGATTAATCCGGCCGTCCAAAACTGCCTGCAGAAGTCCATTCTTAACATATGTTGTAACCGAGGCAGGGCCTCCGGCAATAATGGTATTGCGGTTAAACAGAGCACCAGAATCCAGCACTGCATTGTGGGGAAGCCCAACCCGGCCGACTGCCGCACCGGGGCGGCCAACTTTGGTTGCGGTATCAGTCGATTGTGCTGTTCCAACGCATTCCAGAACGGCATCTGCACCATTTCCATCAGTAAGTTCCATGACTTTAGCCACAGCTTCATCTCCGCGTTCGGGGACAATATCGGTGGCACCAAACTCCCGAGCCAGCTTTTGGCGGTCTTCGTGCCTGCTCATAGCAATGATGTGACCAGCCCCCATCATTTTGGCAGAAATCACTCCGCATAGTCCAACAGCACCATCACCCATAACAACAACTGTGTCGCCAGGCTGCACACGGGAAACGCGAGCTGCGTGATATCCGGTGGCCATTACATCGGATAGAGTCAGCAGGGAAGCGAGCATCCCCTCACTATAATCTTCCGGCTTCCCCGGTATTTTGATCAAAGCCCACTGCCCATGCTGGAAGCGGATAAATTCTGCTTGGCACCCGTTGCTGAAATTATCTGTATGACTCTGGCAGTCGCCGTCGAATCCTGCACGACAAGCGGCGCAGTGCCCACAGCCATGGGTAAAGGGGGCAATAACGAAATCTTCCTTTTTTACGGTTGTGATGGCTGATCCTGTTTGTTCAACCACTCCTATTGCTTCATGACCGGTGTTAACTGAGCCGGGCTTCTTGTTGTCGTCTCCCCGGTATGCCCACAGATCAGAACCGCATACGCATGCTCTGACAACCCGAATAATAACATCGTCATCTGCTGTAATTTCTGGTTTGGAAACATCGCCGATGGCAACCTTGCCTTTTTCTACGAATACAGTTGATTTCATTGTGAGATCTCCTGACTGTTTATCTGTATGGATTTAAGGACTGTGGTTTACGAGGTGCAGTAAAGCCCTGCGCATGTTTCATATCTCGCAGTTGCTTGCTTGCTCATCTGCTCACCACTCACTGCCTTTACTCCAAGTTTAGCAATTATTTTTGTGGCCTGATTCTGATTTTTTTATCAGAGATAATGTTTTTTATTGGCAATAATGTCTATCTACGGTCTATTTTTAATTAACTTGCCTTAGTAATTCGCAGACAAAGGGGAAAAAGAAAAGGGAAGAAAAAGGAAAAAGAAAGAAGCCCGGTCGTAGCCGGGCTTTTTCAGAGAAGGAGAGAGAAGAAAGGTTCAGTTATAAGGATTCAGTTATCAAGGAGATTATCCCTGGCCGGTGAAGATGAAGATTTGCTCCGTCTTTGTGCCGGTAGTTATTATTAAAGACCGATAAGCTTGGCGCCTGTCCGGTGTGTCGCTGAGTACTGTCTGAGAAAGCTGAGATTTTGCTTAATCTGTACTTTGATATATCTGAAGCAATGGATCATAGGAGATCATGGAGGTTCGCAGGGAAGTATGAGGCATAGGGGAGGCATAAGAATGGTAAGGTAAGGATCGATAGATCACGATGACCAAAGTAAGGGTGTATGCAGCAGATTGCATATGCAGCATGACGGGAAGTTCCTGGCGCATGTACGCCGCCCTTAGAAGAAGTAAAATAATTTCTTGTCAAACTTTCCCTTCGAAGGTCGAAGTGAGTGATAGAGACCGGACGAATACGGCGTAGTAAACTGATGTTAGAAGAATAAAGGCGACACGCCAGGAACAATTTGCACATATGGTACAACGGTGTATCATGAAGGTATTGGTACACAGGTGTACCAATGCAGAATAAAGGGATTCCGCTTTGATAATCCCTCTGCTTATAAAGTTGGCATGGCCAAGGAGATAAAATGTCACGAATAAGAAAAGCCTTAGCACTGGTTGTTTCTGCTTGCGCTTTAATGGGAACTGCTGCCTGCGGGAGCTCTGGTTCTGCCACGGTTTCTCAGTCTGACCTTAAAAATGCGAAAGGTCAGATTGTTTTTTGGGGCTGGGACACCGGTAATACTATGAAATCCCTTATTTCTGCTTTTGAAAAAAAGAATCCGGGAATTACAGTTAAATTCAACAATACAGGCAAAGCGGAAGATACGGCCACTGGTTTATCAAATGCTATTGCCGCTGGTAAGGGTGCGCCTGATGTGGTCATGTTGGAAGATCCAACGGTGACGCAATTTGCTGTTACCAATGATTTGGTTGATTTGTCCTCTTTGGGGGCTCAAAAATACAAAAATGATTTTACGCCTGGACCGTGGAACAAGCTGCAATACAATAATAAACCTTATGCTTTGCCGATTGACTCCGGCCCTGAGTGCTTCTTTTATAATAAGGCCATTTTTGATAAGGCTGGGGTAGACGCCAGCAAGATCAAAACGTGGGATGATTATTATCAGGCTGCAAAGAAAATCCGGAAAATTGGCTCCTATATTACCAACTCGTCAGGAGCCAGTGGTGATTACCAACCCTTTACTGCTCAAATCTGGCAGGCAGGTGCCAAACCATGGGTAGTAAATGGTGATAAGATCACCATTAATATGACGCATGATGCTGGCATGAAACGATATATTAATCTGCGTCAGAAGCTGATTGATCAGGATCTGATAGATACCAAAACTGCAAACTGGACTGATGATTGGAATCGCGGTCTCAACGATGGGACTATTGCATCATTAACTATTGGAGCATGGATGCCTATCAACCTTATTACTTCCGCTCCCAATCAAAAAGGTAATTGGAGGGTTGGTACTCTTCCTCAGTGGAAGGAGGGAGACACTGTTTCAGCCGAAGATGGTGGATCAGCTCTGGCTATTCCTTCTCAATCTAAGAACAAGGCAGCAGCATATAAATTCATTGAGTATTTGACGCATGGTGAAGGTGCTCAAACTATGGCTGATACTGGTACTTTCCCTAGCTTGAAGAGAATTCTCAATTCTTCGTCTTTCACAGATCCTTCTACAGCTGCAAATAAGAAGACCAATGCCTATTTTGGCGGGCAAAATGTTAACAAGGCTCTGTCTCAGGCTGCCCAGCGTCCAGTAAAGCCCTTTCAATATCTTCCCTTCAATGCCTATGCCCAGACTGTTTACGGAGATGATATTGCACCCGCCTACACCAAGAAAATCACAGTGGAGCAGGCAATGAATTCTTATGCTAAGAATCTGGCCAAGCATGGCAAGGAACAGGGTTATACAGTAACAGTTAAGTAATCCGGAACCGGTTGAGTAGGTCGCCGCGTTCAGCATACAAGGAAAGCATCATGACATCACTACATGAAGAGTCTGCCAAAATACAGATAGAAGAGACAATACCTGTCAACAAGCATAGGCCGGATTGGCGGGGATGGAAATTTATGTGGCCTTTTGCGCTGGTTTTCATTTTCGTTTTTATCATTCCGATTTTTTATGCTATTTATATTTCCCTTTTTCAAAAGAGGATGATAGGCGGAACCCGGTTTGTGGGATTCAGCAATTACGCTGATTTGCTGCATGATCCCTTATTCTGGGGATCTGTGGGCAGGGTAGCCCTCTTTACTCTTATTCAGGTGCCTGTGATGCTTTTCCTTGCTGCGGCTATGGCTTTGGCTCTTGATTCCATGAAGTTGCATGGAATGAAGTTCTTCCGAATATCTACCTTCCTTCCCTATGCGGTTCCTGCTGTGGTGTCCACTATGGTATGGGGATTTATGTATGGGGCTAAATATGGGCTAGTGGGATCTCTCAACAATTTTTTAGGCACCCATATTGATGTTCTGCAGCCTAAAGTACTTTTGGCTGCCATAGGAAATATCAATACCTGGGAATTTACCGGCTACAATATGCTTATTTTCTATTCGTCATTATCCACTATTCCTCACTCGCTCTACGAGGCTGCCGCTATTGACGGAGCAAGTGAGTGGAGTATTATTCGACGAATTAAGCTCCCGGAGCTACGTGGTTCTCTTGCTATTACCGTAATTTTCTCTATTATTGGCTCCTTCCAGCTCTTTAATGAGCCTTCTGTTCTGAAGAATATGGTTCCTGGCAACACTATTGCCACCTACTACACCCCCAATATGTATGCCTATAATTTGTCTTTCACTGCCAATCAAAGCAACTATGCGGCTGCCCTTGCCATAGTTATGGCAATCATCACTATGGCCATTGCTTATATAGTGCAGCTGAAGAGTATGAAAGAACAGATGAAGTAATAAAGAATTAAAAGGAAACAGGATAATCAATTCAGGAGCAGTTACGATGGATAATTATGAAAAAGAAGCCCTTAGGGCAGAGAAAGTACGGGAGCAGAGGGTACGCAGAGACGAGAAGGCGGAACGCAGGAGAGCTGCAAAAAATGGATTTTCTAATCCGGTTAATCCAACCAGGAGTATCGGTCTTACTATAGTGTGTGCGCTCTTTGCCCTCTACTGCCTTTTTCCCTTCTTCTATCTTTTAGTTAATTCAACAAAAACACAGGCGGACTTTACCTCTACTTTTGGGTTGGGTCTTGGTCATAGTTTTGCTCTCTGGGAAAATATACAAACTGTTTTTGCCTATCAGGGAGGGATTTTTGGCCGTTGGTTCCTGAATACAATTATCTATGTTCTCCTTGGCGCTGGTGGAGCAACCTTGTTGGCGATTATGGGCGGATACGCTTTAGCTAAATTTCGTTTTCCCGGAAGAAAAATTTGCTTTGCTGTGATTATTGGGGCAATTTCTGTTCCTGGGATAGCTCTGGCTGTTCCTCAGTTCCTCCTTTTCGCCCAACTAGGGCTGACAAATACACCTTGGGCCATGATAATTCCCAGTTTGGTCAGTACTTTTGGCCTCTATTTAATGTGGATTTTTTCTGATCAGGCAGTCCCTGATGAGCTATTAGAAGCAGCCCGTGTTGACGGAGCAGGAGAAATGAGGACTTTCTTCCAGATTTCTCTGCCATTGTTGGCTCCAGGAATTGTGACAACAGCTTTATTTACCATTGTGGCAACATGGAATAATTATTTTCTTCCTTTAATCATGATCAAAGATGCTAATTGGTATCCATTGACTATAGGCCTTAATCAGTGGAAGGATCAGGCGGGAACCGCCGGTGGGCAGGCAATTCAAAACCTGGTAATTACCGGGAGTTTGATTACTATTATCCCTCTGGTTATTGCTTTCCTTCTTTTGCAGCGTTACTGGCAGGCAGGTCTTGCTGCCGGAGCTGTCAAGGAATAAGAAGAAATAGAAATCTACTGAATTTTCAGAGGAGAATCATGTCTAGCTCTCATATACCACTGTCGTCTACGGATCTGCCTACACCAGAGTATCATTGCACGGACTGCAATTTTCGTTCTTCCTACTCATCCCCATCCCCCCAGTCCTCACGCAGGCTGTGGCCCAACCTGATTTGCGATAAGTCGCGCGAAGTAAAAAGCATTGCTTACGGAGGGGATTATAATCCAGATCAATGGCCTGAAGAATCATGGGATGAAGATATTCGGCTGATGGTTAAGGCAGGAATTAATACTGTTGCCGTAGGTGTCTTCAGCTGGGGTAGAATTCAGCCAGCTGAGGATGAATGGGATCTTGATTGGCTGGACACCGTTATTGACAAGCTGGGTTCTGCCGGGATCTCTGTCGATTTGGGTACAGCTACTGCTTCAGCCCCCTTATGGTTATATGAAAAATATCCTCAGATCCTGCCCGTCCAAAAAGATGGAATTGTAGTAGGCCCCGGTTCCCGGCAATCCTGGAGACCGGAAAGCATGATTTATCGAAAATTTGCTTTAGAACTTTGCCGTCGGCTAGCAGAACGGTATGGAGACAATCCCACCGTCACAGCCTGGCATGTGGGAAATGAGTATGGATGGAATAACCGGCTTGATTATTCAGATGATGCTTTACGGGGTTTCAGGCTCTGGTGCAGGGAAAAATATGGGTCAGTGAGCAGATTGAATGAGGCCTGGGGGACGGCTGTCTGGTCTCAGCAGGTGGCAAATTTTGATCAGATCCTTTTGCCTTATCATATGGGTGATGATTCCATGGTTAATCCTGCTCAGGAACTGGATTTTCAACGTTATAGTTCGGATGCCCTACTGGCATTTTATAGGGCAGAAAGGAATTGTATTACAGAAATTTGCCCAGAGAAGCCTTGCACCACGAATTTTATGATCTCCACTGATCAATGTGCTATGAATTATGCACGGTGGAGTAAGGAAGTTGATTTTGTTTCCAACGATCATTATTTCTTTCCTGGCCCTGATCATGTAGATGAGCTGCTTTGCTCTGACAGTCTGGTGCGCTCTCTGTCTGATGGGGGTCCCTGGTATTTGATGGAGCACTCACCGTCAGCAGTTCAATGGAGGGGGGAGAACGCCCGTAAACAGGGTCAACAGCTAACCCGTGATGCCCTAGCCCATATTGCTATGGGGGCAGACGCTATCAATTTCTTCCAGTTTCGGCAGTCGCAGAGTGGGGCCGAGGCGTTCCATAGTGGAATGGTTCCACACGCTGGGGAAAATTCTTCAGTTTTCCGACAGATATGTGATCTGGGGAAAGTTTTAGAATGCTTATCAGCCGCAGACTTGACAGATACCCGGCTTGTTTCTTCCCCGGTTGCCATAATTTTTGATGCAGACAGTGAATGGGCCAGCCATCTGAACACGCTTCCCAGCAGACGGCTTAGTCATTGGAAAGATGTGCTTGCTTGGCACCAAGCTTTTGCAGATCGAGGTATTAATGCCGATATTATTACCTTTTCTTCTGATTTACACCCTTATAAGATTCTTGTTCTTCCCACCGTACTTGCACTGTCCGATCAGGATTCAGAGCGAATCAAGGCGTTTGCTCAGGAAGGAGGAACTGTCATCATCAACCATGCGACTGGTTTATTCAATCGGAATATGCAGGTAGGACTGGGAGGGTATCCCTCCAGTCTAAGAGACCTTGTGGGAGTAAGAGTAGAAGAGTTCAATATATCTGATTCCCTTCCTGGTGGGAGGCATTCTGTAGTAAAGCTTGCTTCTGCGTACACGATGGAATCTTCCTATTGGCAAAGTATTATTGCTGGACCGGAAGATCTTGATTCATCTATAGAAGTTCTAGCCCGTTATTCTGGCTCCGAAGCGGACTATTGGGGGCTGTCGGGGCTTCCTGCAATTACCAGAAAACCGTATGGCCGGGGCTGTGCTTACTATCTGGGTTGTGACCTTGGCAGGCAGGCATTGTCGTTATTCTTGTTGAGGGAGATAAATGAAGGTTTTCTCAATCCCGCAGGTTTTCTGGAAAAGAATGACCGCGACGAGGTAGAGGAGTTAGCTGCTGATTATGGGCAAGCTCAGACGCATGATTCAGAAGAATCCGCTGGATTTGTGCATTTGGTTCGACGAGGGAGCAGGAAAACTTTTCATTTTTATTTTAATCGTGGCCGCCGTTCCGTTCAGCTGAATCTTCCAGCCGGTACAATCCTTGCATGCGATAAAGCCACTGCTATCAGTATTCAAGAGCATTCTTCACCAGAGCAGTCAGCAGTTTTGGGGCCAAACGGGTTTGTAGTTTTGCTGAATTCCTGAAGGAGAACCAGTCCTTGGTAGAAATGGTCTTCTCTGGAAACTGGTAACAATTGTTCTTCCCAGGTCTCTTTAAAATAAGGATAAGAATCTTACGAGAAAGATTCCTTACGAAACTGCGGTGGCTCTATGGACAATAAGATAACAAGAGGCAGACGCGTTACCTTGCGTGACGTTGCCGATCGGGCAGGGGTATCACTGAAAACCGCCTCGAATGTTATTAATAAAACCGGCCGGATGACGGATGACACCAGGCAGAAGGTGCAAGATGCCATAAGAGAATTAGGATACCAGATTAATGTTGCTGCACGGAATTTGAGCCGCAATAAGACTGGTTTTATTATGTTGGCTGTCCCCTCCCTGACTCCTCCCTACCTGGCTGAGCTGGCAAATAGAACTATCGATGCAGCAAGGCTGCATAATTATTCAGTATATGCAACAACTTATGCAGAAGGATCGGCCCGAGGGGCAAGAGCCCTTCTCAAGTCTTTTAATCCCACCATTTGCGATGGCATGATTCTGTCCATGAGTGAAATGGAAGATTTTTCTCAGGATGATCTGGAGGTCTCCTATCCTCTGGTAACCCTGGGGGCCCGCACTACTTGGGGATTAGCTGATCATGTTGCTCCTGATGATGTTGATGCTGCAGCTCAGGCAACTCGCTACCTGATCGAGCGGGGAAGCCAACACCTGGCTGTAATAGGGAGTCGGCAGGATTTTGATCGTGACAGTCTTATGAAGGCTGTTGAGGGCAATGCCCAGCTTCGTCTGCGCGGGATAATTGAAGAGTGCCAGCGCTCGCAGGTCTTTTTAGACCCTCGCCTCATTGGAAACACGGGTTATGACTGGACAATTGGTTCCGGTGCCCGTGTAACTCAGAGACTTATCGCCAGCGGTTTGCCCTTCGATGGTATTGTTGCTCTGAATGATCAGCTCGCCATTGGTGCCCTTTTTGCTTTGCGGGAGAAGGGCATTGACGTTCCTGGTCAGGTCCAGGTGATTGGTTTCGATAATATTGAGGAAGCTGCTTATCTGCAGATTCCTCTTACTTCTATGGACTCCCGGCTAACCTGGACGGCTCCCACAGCAGTAAATCGTCTACTGGAACGGATTAACACCGGAAATCTTGTCCCTGAAAATTTCACTGCTCAGTCTTCGGTAGTTGCGAGGAGCACTACCCGCAACTGAAGTTATTTCTTCAGACTCATAACATATACCTGGCAGGGATTTTCCGGACTCCACAGATCGCGGAAAACCTCAAAATCCTTGAAACCTAGGCTTTGATAAAAAAGATTTGTTTTATCATAGACCTGGTATTTTCCCTGCTCAACCGTCTTAACCTGCAGAAATGAGTAGCCTTTCCTTGCTGCCCACTGCTGAGCCTGTTCACACAGCTGCCGGCCGATGCCCCGCCGATGGTACTGTTTGAGCACCCCCATAACTGCTATCTGGACGGTGTCTTTCCCCGTTTTAGACAGGCAGAGAACGCCTGCCAACCGGTTCTCTGCGGGGAAAGCAGCGAAACAGGTCTGAGAAGCGCTGTCTTGTATATATTCTTCCCGAGCTTGTGGTATGCCAAACCATTCAGGCAGATCTTCGAGAATTGTTCGGACAGCTTCCTGTTTTTCTCCAGGATCTGTCAATTCTCGGATGTGGATGTGTCCCATGCTTACCCTCCTGTCTGATGCCCCGCATCGTCTCAGGGTCGTTTTACGGCATAATTATCATAATTATTGAAATTATCATAATTATTCAGACTGGTTCTGCGAATTCTTCAAAGCCTTGCTAAAGGATTTCTCTGTATATGTTTTAGTGATGACTGTTTGCCCGTCCTGAGTTTTAATATTCAGCTGCAGCTTGATGTGAGTCAGCTTGGTCTCTTTTTCAATCTGCTTGACGATCTGTGCTCCAATGGTAGCGTACTGATCAGTGAAAAGATCCTTCTTTGCTTTGAGATTTTTCTTGACAGTTTCCGTGCTTTCACCGCCAAAGAGTGAGTTATTCAAAGTGACGGTCATGACCACGGTCTTATCTTTGGAGGTCATGGTTACCGATCCATTTTTTCCCATCTGTTTGTTGGCGGTATCAATTTGCTGGGTCATCTTTGCTGAGGACAGATATCGTGCAAGGATGCGTACTTCCGCAGCTTTTTTCTGAGCCTCTGATGGGCTCGAGGTCGAAGTTTGAGGGCTGACAGACTGAGACGTAGTCTTTGGCGCAGAGACAGATCCGTTCCCGCATGCCCCTAAGCTCAGCCCCACACCTAGTCCCAAGCTCAAAGAGAGGATAACTGTCAGACCAGTTTTTGTTAAACCTGTTCTGCCTGCAGCTTTCCGGCTGATCTGATACTTATGCTGCATAAAAATCTCCAATCATCAATTGCTGCTTATCAGTATTGTACCAGGCAGATACTGACCGGAAAAGCTGGCCTGAGGCTGAGCGATAGGATAGTCTCTAGTCTCTCTGCCGAATCTTTCCTGCCTTAAACTGCTATGTGAGGTTTCCTGTGGTTTTTCCTTGAGCGTTCTTTTCAGGCTTTTCCTGAGTCTTTCTTCCAATCCTTTTCGTATGGTGAAAAAGATACGATAGGACCAGATTGTACTGAAAAGCTGAAGCCGCTGCCTCGCTGGAGCGCACCGTGACAGGGGAGTATAATTATGAAAAACGCTGATGAAGGTCAAACTCCTTCTTTCGCTGACATCACCACCATACATATTGGGGGGCGAATCAAAAAATTTATTCAGCCCCGTAGCCGGGCAGACCTGATTTCAGCCTTAATTGATGCTGACTCGACCGGTCAGCCTTTGTGCGTGATCGGGGGCGGATCCAACATGCTGGTTAGCGACAGCGATTTCGAGGGGACAGTAATCCGTGATGCCCGCCGTTCTGTGTCGATTCTAGACGAGGCCACACCGGCTGAGCCTGGTAAGCCTAAAATTGTTCATGTGGAAGCGGAAGCTGGGGTCAATTGGGATGATTTTGTATCTTATACGGTCAGAATGGGCCTGGCTGGAGTTGAAGGGCTGTCGGGGATTCCTGGAACTGTAGGGGCCAGTGTTGTTCAGAATATTGGCGCTTACGGTCAAGAGGTGGCAACCAGCGTTGACAGCGTTCAGGTCTGGGACCGGCAGGATAAGAAAGTCCGTAATTTTGTTGGGACTGATTTGAGTTTTGGATACCGCACGTCTCTATTGAAAAAGACCATGTACCGTGACCAGGCTGAAGGAACCAACCAAAGAATTCCTTCCCCCTATTTTCCCACTCCCCAATACGTGGTTTTATCGGTCACTTTTGCCCTGACTCATAGCCAAACTGGGGTTGTGGGCATGTCTCAGCTGGCTAAGGCTCTGGGGGTTGATCTGGGTGAGCGCATGGGGACTCAGGAGATTCGCAACACTGTGCTGTCAATCCGTGCGTCCAAGGGTATGGTGGAGGACCCTGCCCGTTACAGAAATCCTTGGATGCGGGGGACTAAGATGACTGAAAATCTGGGTGATTCTGGTTCTGAGTTCGAACCTGATTCAGCCCTGGTCCACGACCAGTGGAGTTGCGGGAGTTTCTTTGTCAACCCTGTCATTCCAGCTAAACTCGCTGATTCCCAGCTTCCAGCAGATGCCCCCCGCTTCCCTGCTGCTTTGCCTGATGGGGGGGCTGGCATCAAGACGTCTGCTGCCTGGCTGATCGACCATGCCGGATTTCATAAGGGCTTCACTCTCAACGGGAGGGCTGCCGTATCAAGCCGACACACCTTGGCTTTGACCAACAGGGGTAAGGCCTCATCGAAAGATATGGTCGAGCTTGCTCAAACCATTCAGGAAGAGGTTCGTAAAAACTTTGGGATTGACCTGGTCCCGGAGCCTGTTTTTGTGGGTTTTTCTGATTAGTATCCTGCTCATCCTGCTATTCTGTAAGATTGGTTCCACCCCATTCAATGACGGTGAATCCTTTGTGGACAAAGGGCTTAATGGTTTGCTGTGGAACTGATATAGGCTGCTCCAGCCGTTTATATGCCATGAAAACGCGCAGGATGCTGTCTGGCTTAGGGCTGATTTTCAGTACGGCTGAATCTGTATATGCTTTGGATTGGAAAGAAATAAGATTATAAGGATTGTTCTGCATCTGCGGCAGCCAGAAGGTGATAAAATCGTTGCGTTGCTTGGAATCCAGCCCTATGGTGGACAGGGTTTTCTCCAGGAACGAGGCTGTATCTTTTCCCTTAATTACGAAGCCATGACTCATATCATAATGGGTCTTGCTAAGTCCCTCCCAAAAGAGGTAGGAGTAGGTTTTGTTAGATTTATCAACCAATGTGCCATCTGGATGTGCCGTCACCTTCCAACCACTTCCTGCGTCATAGGCCGGATAAGTGGTAGTTAGCGTTCCCTTGAATTTCAGTTTAACTGTGACTTCGGTAGTTTTAGCGGGGTAGAGATAGATGGCTGGTTTTCTTTGCTCTAGGTGCTTCGACACCGCAGGATCCCAGACTGGCAGCTAATGGAATGCATAAAAATAAACATAAAAGTCGAAAGAACTGTGCTCTGATTTGTGAAATAGATATTGGCAAAAATCCTGATTTTTTGGCCATAGCTGCTAATTTATTTGCAGATTTATTTGCAGAGTTTGTTGGATTGGTGTAGGTAACTCTGGCTTCTAATTGGTCGATCATCGATTATGTCCTTTCTCTCCTGTCGGCCGTGACAGATGAAAATGAGATTTTATTTATTATATCATAGAAAAGAATATGCGAAGTATCGTATAAAAGATGAAAGAGGGAAGCGCTCTATCTTACGAATGCTTACGAATGTGGTATACTGCCACTTGTGTGGGAGTCCCTGAGCGACCAGCCATAGGACTGGAATATAAGTCTCAGGCGCTGCTCCCGCACATCATTATTTACATCAGTATTTATATATTTGTGCTTAATACTGTTAGGTGTAGTTGTATATCCAAATCCTTGAAATCAGTGAAGTCTGAATTGTACTTCAGCCAAATGCAAGTGAAATCGAGGTAGAAAACTCTGCTTCGACACACTCTTTATATTTTTCACCAAGTGCGGTAAACTAAAAACCAGTGATCAGACCAGAGCCAACCAGGGCTTTGCAGGCTGGCCACAAGCCATAGCCAAGGCAAGCTGGTAGGTAGGCTGGGTGGGCTGGTCAGGAATATACATTCCAGAATTGGGGGAATTATGGCATATGTCATTGCTGAACCGTGCGTGGATGTGAAAGATAAGGCATGCGTGGAAGAATGCCCAGTCGATTGCATTTACGAGGGCCCTCGAACTTTGTATATTAACCCAAATGAATGTGTAGACTGCGGTGCCTGTGAGCCTGTCTGCCCGACTGAGGCCATTTTCTATGAAGATGATCTGCCGGATGATTGGGCATGGTATAAGGATGCTGCGGTTAATTTTTTCAATGAAGTTGGCGACCAGGGTGGGGCCCAGGCTTTCGGTCCGATTGATCACGATGAACCTACCGTTGCCAAACTTCCGGCAGACATTAATGCCGATTGGGACGAATAAACAACGAGAAATAAGAAGGCTCTTCTAAGAAGGTTTTTCTAAGAAAAATCTTCGTTTTCCATCTGCGCTTGCGGGTGTACCGGATGTACCGGATGCACCACGCTGTGGGTAGTGCTCCGGTATGGGGTTTACTCGATCTATGAACTTCTAAATTCCCAGATTCGCCGAATGCTTTCCATATTTTTTGCGGATTTCATCTATGATGGGTTCAATGTTTTTGCGCGCTTTTGCAGCCTGGCTGGCAGTGCGCGCATGATTGGTCGGCGATTCGATTGTGGATGCTTTCGCCGATGTTATTTTTGATGTTTTTGTTGTTTCTTTGGTCTCGGGCGAGTTTTTTGCGTTCTCTTTTGCGCTTTCGCTGTCAATCGAATTCTCATTTTCCAGAATTTGATCAAAGGAAGGCTGGTAAGAGGCTGAGCTGGCGCTGGAGAAGTGAGAAGTGCTGACACCCGCCAGGCGAATCATGGCAGGCAAAATCAGATCACCGGCTTGCGGTTGCTCTACCTTCATCAGCCGGGCCAGGAGTTCCTTTGCTACGGGGTACAGTTGAGCTTCGGAATTCATGGGTTCCTGCACAGTCAATGACTTGGAAATGTGCGACAGGTTTGCCAGCCGCAGCTTAACTGTGACCGTCCGAGCGTAGAGTCTGCGGCTGCGCAGGGTAGTGGCAACGTCATCGCAGCACCTGCGTAGGAGGGCTGTTACTTGTTTCCATGACCGGGTATCTTCTGCAAACGTTCGCTCAGCTCCAATAGATTTATCCGAGGCAGAAGTGACGACTTTTGGTGATCCCCAACCGTGGGAGGCCTGGTAGAGATGTCTTGCCTGAGCAGGTGAGTGCAGGGCAGCGGTTAAATCAGACAGACTCATGGCAGAAAGCTGCTTCACGGTGGTGATCCCCCAATTGGTCAGGATTTTTTCTGTCGATGGCCCAACTCCAGGGATAGACCGGACCGGCATCATCTGAATGAATTCAGCCTGACGAGCCAGGGGAATCAGCAGCATACCGTTTGGCTTGGCATTGGTTGAAGCCAGCTTTGCAATCAGCTTGTTGGAGGCAATTCCCACAGAACAGGTGACTCCAATCTGGTCGTGAACGGTCTGCCTAATCCAGGCACCAATCTTTCGCGGATCCTTCCACTGAAGAAGAGCCCCGGAAACATCCATGTAACATTCATCAACAGACACAGGTTCAATCTGGTCGGTAATCTGATGAAAAATCTCAAAAACCTGATGGCTCATGGATCGGTAATAAGCCATGTCTACGGGCAGAAAAATCCCTTGAGGGCACAGCCGATGGGCAGTTGCAGCCGGCATGGCAGAGTTAACGCCGAATTTGCGGGCTTCATAGCTGGCGGCTGAAACGACTGCACGATGGCCAGTTCCAATAATGACCGGTTTACCCCGCAATTCAGGGTGGCGCACGATTTCGCAGGAGGCATAAAAAGCATCCATATCGATGTGGAGTATGGTACATCCGTGAAAATCGTTGCCCCAGCTGTGCTTGGCTGCTGCAAGGCGGGGTGCGGTACTCATATTTTTATTTTAAGGCATTCTATCGAAGGCATTCTATCGGGGGAAAGTAAATGGCAGGACCGGAAGGGGAGATACAAAAAGAATAATGGCTGAATGATGCGAAATCCTGTTTTCCATCTGACATCCCGAGCCTATCGGCAAAACACATATTTGTATTATTCTACAAAAAACACGCTTATTTTTTATATAATTTTATAAAGCAAAATCGTTGAAATAGTAGTAGTTTAAGAGCTATGCCACATAGTAGACGCCGGGAATGGAATTGTTCTGAACATATAAGAGTGATTTTTCTTGATACTGTCGATTCTACGAATGACTATGCGTATCAGTCCCTGTCTGGAGAAAATCGTTTCTTATCCGGATCGGCAAAAAACCTTGTGGCAATCGTTTCTGGCGAGCAGACGAAGGGCAAAGGCAGACTGGGACGATCGTGGGTCTCTGTCCCGGGGGAATCCCTTACCGTCTCTTTTATTGGTTCTGTTCCCTCTTCACTCATACAGTCAGATCTCGCCGGTTGGCTGACAGCAGTTGCCGGAGTAGCGGCTGCCAGTTGCATCCAGGATTATGTGGACCAGGCTTGCCGTGCATCTAAAAACTCTCAGCTGGTTGATAAGGGCGAAGGGGGAGGCCCGGTCATCGGTTTGAAATGGCCGAATGATATTTATGCGCAAGGGAAGAAGCTGGGAGGAATTTTGATTCGCTTGGCAACTGACCGGCCGTTGAGCGTCGGGGGAGTCAAGAGGGCCGGGGAAGATGGCAGCGAAGATCTTTCCTCATCTGAACAAGCTGATCTGCGGGTTCCAGTCATTATGGGCCTGGGCTTGAATCTTGCTATTCCTCACATCCGATTCCAGGAAGCGGGGCTGCAGGCCATATCTTTAGTTGATCTACTTGACCAGTCTAGCCTGCCCAACCAGTCTAGCCTGCCCAATCAGCATGGAACTCCCAACCAGTCTGGAGCTCCTGATCAATCGGATGTAGCCAATGAATTACTGATCCGTATTGGGGGAAAAATATCGGATCTTTTGGATGCTTTTAGCAAAAATCCAGAACAAACCTGTCGGAAATTAGCCAAACAAATGCAGGAGAAAGATATCGTGTCGGGCAGACGGGTAGAAGTCTCCACAGCCTCAGGCCAGGTGATTGAGGGAGTATGCCGGGGGATTGGCCCTGATGCTTCTTTGATTGTTGAGCTTGATGATGGCAGTTTGAGACATATCGACTGGGGAGATGCCCAGCTGGAAGACGTACCGACTGGTGATTCTCAAGCAGTAGAGGCGCGATCTGTGGAAATCGTTGAAAATAGGTAGGAAATAATCGAGGAAGTATGCATAAATTATTGATTGCCAACCGGTCAGAGATTGCCCTCCGTGTAATCCGTACAGCTAAAGAGATGGGGATTGAAACCGTAGCTATCTATTCCGAGCCTGACCGGACCGCTCCCTATGTTGACCAGGCGTCAGAGGCTTATTATCTACCTGGAGACACCTATAACGAGACTTATCTCAATCAAGATGCCATTCTTGACATAGCCCGCCGCAGCGGGGCAGACGCTATTCACCCCGGGTATGGATTCCTGTCGGAGTCTGATTCCTTCGCATCAGCTGTTCAGGATGCTGGCCTGATATGGGTAGGCCCTAACCCGCAGGTTTTGGAGGATCTGGGAGATAAAATCAGCGCCAGACGGGTGGCCCGTGTCGCTCAGGTTCCTCCTGTTCCTGGAATCAGTGAGCCAGTGGATAATGTTCATACTCTGGTAACTTTTGCTACTGATTATGGATATCCAGTCATGATGAAGAGGACAGACGGGGGCGGAGGTCGCGGAATTACAGTGATTCGCGATGAGGATGAGCTCCGGGCGTTTTATAGTGCTCACGATTCTCTCCAGGGCAGTGATTTAAGTAAATATTTTATTGAGAAGTTTGTTCCCCGTGCCAGACATGTGGAAACTCAGTGCGGTCGTGATTCTCAGGGGAATTTTACTGTCTATTCCACCCGCGACTGCTCGGTTCAGCGCCGCAATCAAAAGCTGATAGAGGAGGCTCCTGCTCCCTTTATAAATGAGAAGGTGGAGGCCAAGCTCAAGACATACTCCCGCAGACTATTTGATTCAGTAGGCTATGTGGGCTTAGGAACGTGCGAATTTATGGTTACACCCACCAGTGATGTCTATTTTCTGGAGGTTAACCCCCGTCTGCAGGTTGAGCACACAGTTTCCGAAGAGGTTTGCGGAATCGATCTGGTACGTGAACAGCTGAATATAGCTGACGGAGGCAGTCTTATACCTGCTGGTCAGCCCAGAGGACATAGTTTTGAGCTCAGAATCACCAGTGAGGATCCTGATAAAAATTTGACTCCTGGGTCCGGAACTATTGACCACCTGCGTTTCCCCTCGGGGCCGGGAATCAGGATCGATTTTGGCGTCCAGGAGGGGAACACGGTTTCTCCGAAGTTTGATTCCATGATGGGCAAGATCGTGATTACTGCCCGCACCCGGCAGGAGGCAGTGGCACGGGTCCTCAGGGCCTTGGATGAATTTGAAATTACCGGTATAACCACTCCCTGCAGCTTATACAGGCAGATTTTCCAGGACGAGGATTTTACAGCCCCGGATGGCAAATTTACCGTTACTACTCGCTGGTTGGAGCATAAGTATTTGAGCAAGAATCCAGCTTCCAGCAAGGCTGGAATTCCTCAGAGTCTTACCCAGATACCTTCATCTGGGCAGATTCTGGGCAATGTCGCTCCTCAATCTTTCACAATTGAGGTTAATGGCAAACGGGTCCGTCTAAATGTGCCTAATGATTTTGTCAGCCTCCTGACTCAGGGACGGATCCGCCAGCAGCGTCGGGCTGCCCAGCCTTTGCGCGGCAATGGTTTGAGTACGGCACAAACTCAGTCTGAGGATACATCTTTAGCAGACAGCCATGGGCAGATCAGCGCTCCCATGCAGGCTGTGGTCACCAGAGTTAATGTTGCCACCAAGCAAAAGGTTGCTAAAGGTGATCTTTTGGTGGTTCTTGAATCTATGAAAATGGAAAACTATGTGTATGCTCCCTTGTCTGGCATAATCACCGACATCATGGTGGGGCCTTCCGACAGCGTGGATGCAGGGGATCCGCTGGTGATTATCAGCCAGGAGGAAGGACATTCTCAGTCTATAGAGGAGGAGAAGGCAAACTCTCAGCCTGCGGAAAAGGCAGATGAACAAGCTGATGGGCAGGAAGAAAAAGGAGGCAGATCATGACTCTTGACCAGGCATCAGCTCAAGCGGTGAGTCAGACAGCAGAGCCAACAGGAAACAGCAAAGAATCCGACCAGGCGAGCCAGACTGGGATTCAGCTTCCCCTACCGGCAATGGCATCATCATCCGTTATTACTACAGCTGGCCATCAGCCCATCAGGGCTGAAATTGTTCATGCGGCCGCTTTGGCTACGGCTGCAGAGCAGAAAGCCCGGGACCGTCAGCATCCTAAAGGTAAATATACGGCCAGGGAGCGTCTGGATCTGCTTTTTGACGACGGTACCTTTCATGAGATTGGCCGCTTCAGCGGGGGCAATATTAACAAGGATATTCCCGGGTCAGCCGTGGTCACCGGCTTTGGGCAGATAATGGGACGAACTGTTGGCGTGTATGCGCAGGATTTCTCTGTTCGCGGCGGCACCATGGGCCAGGCCGAGGGAGAGAAAATTTGCCACCTCATGGATATGGCGCTGGAGTTGGCGGTGCCCGTGGTGTCCATTATCGATTCTGGCGGAGCCCGCATCCAGGAGGGGGTTGAAGCCCTGACTCAGTATGGGCGGATCTTTAAAAAGACCTGCCAGGCCTCAGGCTTTATTCCTCAAATCTCCCTGATTCTGGGTCCCTGCGCCGGTGGGGCAGTTTACTGCCCAGCTTTGACTGACATAGTCATCATGACCAAGGAAAATTCCTACATGTTTGTGACTGGCCCCGATGTGGTTAAGGCAGCAACCGGAGAGCACATTTCCATGGATGATTTGGGGGGAGGCCAGATCCACAATCAGGTCTCTGGAGTAGCTCACTATCTAGGAGAAAACGAAGCTGATGCCATAGATTACGCAAGGACTATCCTGGCTTATTTGCCATCCAGCTGCCAGGATAAGCCTCCGTCCTATGCCTATGCTCAGGGAAGAGCAGAAGATATTGCTGCCCAGCGTATTGGCCATATTGTTCCTGAAAATGACCGTCAGCCTTACGATGTAGTAGAAGTCATCCGCTGCATTGTTGACTACGGGGAATTTGTGCAGGTCCATGAACTTTTTGCTCAGAGTGTTGTAGCTGGATTTGCCTGTATCAATGGCCGCAGTGTGGGAATTGTTGCTAATCAACCTTGCGTAAGGGCAGGAAGCCTGGATGTGGAGTCCTCGGAGAAGGTGGCTCGTTTCGTCCGCCTGTGTGATGCCTTCAACCTGCCTGTGGTTACCCTGGTAGATGTGCCTGGCTACAAGCCGGGCAGCGACCAGGAACATGCAGGAATTATCCGCAGGGGAGCCAAGGTCATTTATGCCTATGCCAGCGCTCAGGTTCCCCTGGTTACGGTTATTCTTCGCAAAGCCTTTGGCGGTGCTTACATTGTCATGGGGTCCAAGGCTATGGGGGCAGATATCAACCTGGCCTGGCCTAATTCTCAGATTGCCGTACTTGGCGCTCAGGGAGCTGTCAATATTATCCACCGTAAAGAATTGCGCCGGGCTGCTGATGACGGGCAGGATGTGGCTGCTCTGAGGTCAAAATTGATTGAAGACTATGAGAAAACTACGGTTAACGCCAATCTTTCTTTGGAAATTGGCCAGATTGACAGCATGATTGATCCGGAAGATACCAGAGATGCCATCTCTCACTCCCTGGAACTGCTGAAAGATAAAAAAGCTCCGCCCAAATACCCGAGGAGGCATGGAAATCAGCCTTTGTAATTTCCGAAAAATCAGAAACTGCCGGCAAACCCCCAAAACCACTCTAGATATAAAAATAGTTATAAATATGAAAATCAGCGATCAACAAGACATGAAACACATAAAAATAGATCCGTAAAGTAAGCTGAAAACTCAAAACTCAAAACTCAGAATAAAACATCAATAAATATACAAGAAAAAGGTATACAATGGATAACTCCTTCTTCTCCTCTATGACTGATCAGGCCCACGCTTTCCTCTTTGCCGGCCAATCCACTCCTTGGGCTGCCGCGCTCAACGATGTGAAAAACAATGAAGAAGTCATGGAACAGCTGAAAAAGTATGATTCTTCTTCTCAGACTCTTCTCCAACCTGTTGCCACCGATCTCCTGACCATCTACGGCCATCGCCTGGATCTTTTCTCTTATGCGTCCAGCAGCCTGGTCCTGGGCCAGGCCAAATATGCCGAGGCCAGCGTTCCCGGAGTTGTTCTGGCCCAGCTGGCTGCCCTTCTGGACTCCCGTGCCCTGGGTATGCCTTTTGATGCTCATACTTTTGTTTCTTATGCCGGGCATTCTCAAGGACTTCTCTCCATTGACGCTGTCAAAGTTCTGGTAGAACAGGCGGGAGGAAGAATCAGCCAGGATCAGGCCGATGATCAAATTGCTGCTATTCTTGCCATCGCCCGCCTGATTGGGGCTGCAGGAAGCAAGGTAAGCCAGGAAAATGGCATTGTTCCCGGTAATCAGTCTTCCCCAATGCTGGCTGTTAAAGGTGCTACCAGCAGGCAGCTTCAGGTGCTCATCTCCAGGATTCCTCAGACTAAAGGAGAGCTGACCATTGGGGTGAAGAATTCCCGCGACAATTATGTGGTGTCCGGCTATCCCCAGGATTTGGCTAAGCTGACCGCAACCATTGAAGCCGAGCATAAGCACCAGCAGAAGCTGCGCGATCAGAAAGTTCGCGGCGGCAGCGTATTTAACCCCACAGTGGAGTATCTGGAAGTATCTATACCTTTCCATTCACAGGTTCTGGCTCCGGCTGTTGATTTAGTTCAGCAATGGGCTCTTTCTTGCGGTCTTGATGGAGATCTGGCCCAGCGTCTGGCTCAAGGTGTGCTGGTGGATCCAGTTGACTGGGATCAGCAGATCGGTCAGATCGTTGCGGATTTTGAAGAGTGGAAGGGGAAAAATCCTCAGGGAACAGTCGAAACAGACCCCGCGAATTTTGGGAAGACAGGTTCCGGGGACGACAGGCGGCTCTGGTTTATTGATTACGGGCCTGGCCTGGTTGCTCACAAGCTGACCGAAGCCCTGGTTGAAGGAAAGGGAATTGGTATTGTCAGCGCGGCTGATTCCGATAAGCGCCTTGATTTGGCCACTCCTGGCAAGACTTATGAGTCTGGTCAGGACTGGTCCCAGTTTGCCCCTCACCTGGTTCACACAGCAGCCGGCGACAAGGTCAGCACAGCCTTTACCCGTCTGACTGGCCGCTCTTCCATTATGGTTGCTGCAATGACTCCTACTACGGTGGAGCCTGATCTGCCTGCGGCTGCGGCTAATGCCGGGTATTGGGCCGAGCTTGCAGGAGGCGGCCAGGTCACTGAGGAAGTGTTCGATCAGAATGTTGTCCGTCTGAAAGAGCTCCTGGATGAAGGTACATCGGTAGAATTCAACGCCATGTTTATGGACCGCTACCTGTGGAATCTGCAGTTCGGTAGCAAGCACATTGTTCCCAAGGCTCGGGTTTCCGGCGCTCCTATTGATGGGGTCATTGTTTCTGCCGGTGTACCTGAAGTGGATGAGGCTCTGACTCTGATCAGCCGCCTGCACGAGGATGGTTTCCCCTATGTGGTCTTTAAGCCAGGAACCGTAGCTCAGATTAAGCAGGTGCTGACCATAGCAAAGCAGGCGGCAGAGAGCACCATTATTATGGAGGTGGAAGGCGGTTCCGCAGGTGGCCATCACTCCTGGGAAAGCCTGGACGATCTTCTAATTTCCACTTATGCCCAGATTCGCCAGATGGCAAATGTGGTTTTGGTTGCCGGCGGCGGTATTGGCACTCCTGATCGGGCTGCTGATTATATTTCAGGCCAGTGGTCTCAACGGTATGATCTGCCCAAGATGCCGGTTGACGGTGTCATGGTAGGTACAGCCTTGATGACAGCCAAGGAAGCTCACACCAGTCCTCAGGTTAAGAAATTCTTGGTGGAAACCCCTGGGATTACAGCTGACCGCCCTTCAGATGATCCTTTTGCTCCCCTGGGGGAGAGCTGGGTCCCCAGTGGAGGTGTTGCTGGGGGCATGTCTTCCGGTTTGAGTCATCTGCATGCTGATATTTATGAGATTGAGAATGCTTCTGCCCGGGCCGGCCGTCTTCTGGTTGCCATGGAGAAGAATCCTCAGGAAATCCCTGCGCACAAGCAGGAAATTATTGAGGCCCTGGACCAAACAGCCAAGCCTTATTTTGGCGATCTGGAGGATATGACCTATTATCAGTGGGCACAGCGCTTCATTGAGCTGACTTATCCCTGGGCAGATACTACTTTCGGACTGCGGTATCAGCACCTGCTCCACCGGATTGAAGCCCGTGTCTGCCAGCAGGACAGGGGGCAGTTCCAGTCTGTACTGTCTGACCAGCAGATCGTAGAAGAGCCTCAGCAGGCCCTGGATGCCCTCGCTCAGGCATATCCTGCGGCTCAAGAGCTGCGGGTATCGCCAACCGATGCGGCCTGGTTCCCTCAACTGTCTCAGGAATATCCCAAGCCTCTGCCTTTCGTTCCTGTGATCGACGGAGACCTGCTGCGCTGGTGGGGCCGCGATCAGCTCTGGCAGTCAGAAGATGACCGCTACAGTGCCGATTCTGTCCGCATTATTCCGGGACCCCTGTCTGTGGCAGGAATCACTACTATGGATGAGCCTGTAGTTGACATTCTGACCCGTTTTGATCAGGCTGTAACCGACCGAGTTCGCCAGGAAGATCAGGCTACCGGATATTCTCCTGAAACCAGCATATCTGTCAGATCTGGTTCTGCCAGCGATGAAGAGTTCATCCGTCAGTCTCCTACCATTTCCTGGGTAGGGCATGTAATGGATAATCCTGCATATGGAAGCAGGAATGATGATCAGAATTACACCCTTGCTCCTCAGGGGAGCACGGGATCATGCCAGCTGTATGATCTGGATATTCATCTGGATACTTTCTGGGATGACTTCCCCTCCTCTTCTGTTCAGAAAGCTCCTCATGCTGTCCGTCACATTGTTATCCCCCTGATGGTTGACCACGCTCACCCCTTCCGGATGCCAATTGTAGATAAGGATAGGCTGAGTGCGCATATTTATACTATGCTCGAGCAAACTGCCGGCATAGGGAATACGGCTATTACCGGGGATCAGTTGACCGCCATGCCGGTTATTGATCCATCAACGGTAGACGATGATCATCCTTTCGGCCTGGCCCACAGCAGCTACACTTTCAGCTCTGATCTGGGGATGAATCACGAGTCTGTAACTGGGGGCCACCTGCCTCAGGCCCTGCAGCCTTCTGATATTGTTCCTGATGCTTTGGTCGGCCCTGTTTGGCCTGCTATTTATACTGCCCTGGGATCTGTCTATGTAGGGAAAACCCCTATTATTGAAGGCCTGCTCAATGCTGTCCACCTGGATCATTCCATTGCCTTGAATGGTGATGAGGCTAATCTCAAATCCTACTATGGGCAGAAAATCAATGTAGTTAGTTGGGCTGAAAATTATGCTGAATCATCAGCCGGCCGGGTGGTGACTATCCATGTGGAACACAGGGCTGAAGATGGAAAAGTTCTGGCTAATGAAACGGAGCGTTTTGCCATTCGTGGCCGGGTATATTCCTCTCAACTGCCGGTAGATGCTCCCGACTATGGCGGCATGAATATCGACATGGTTCCTACCTCCCGCCGCTTGCTGAGAAGAGTCCGGGTTCAGGCTCCTGACAATATGACCGCCTTTGCCCGTGTCTCCGGAGATTTCAATCCTATTCATACATCGGTGCGGGCAGCCCGTGTTTCCGGGCTCAAGGCTCCTCTGGTTCATGGAATGTGGCTGTCAGCAACGGCCCAGCATATTGTTCAGGCTTTGGACACAAAGGGTGCCTCCTATGAGTTGGCTGGCTGGACTTACACCATGTATGGGATGGTTCAGCTGTCAGATACAGTGGAGATTAGCGTGGAGCGGGTCGGCAAGGTCAGGGGAGCCGGTCTTGTTCTGGAAATAACCTGCCGGGATAATAAGGAAGTCGTCTCCCGGGCTACTGCCGTCTGCCGTCCGGCTGTTTCTGCCTATGTTTACCCAGGTCAGGGTATTCAGAAGCAGGGTATGACTCTGGATGAGCGTTCTGCTTCTCCGGCTGCTCGCCGTATATGGGAACGGGCTGATAAGCTAACCCGGTCCAAGCTGGGCTTCTCCATCCTGGCTGTGGTCAGGGATAACCCCAAGGAGCTGACAGCCAACGGGATAACCTATCGCCATCCTGAAGGTCTGCTCAACCTGACTCAGTTTACTCAGGTCGCGCTGGCCACAGTGGCCCAGGCTCAAACCGCCCGTCTGCGCGAAGCCGGCATGACCTATGAACCTGCGTATTTTGCCGGACACTCTCTGGGTGAATACAATGCCCTGTCGGCCTTTGCTCAGATCATCCCTCTGGAAACAGAGTTGGAGCTTGTTTTCCACCGGGGTTCCACTATGCATCATTTGATCGAGCGCGATGCTAAGGGACGGTCCAATTACCGAATGGGCGCCTTGAGACCCAATCAGTTCGGGGTGGATGACGCTCACGTCAAGGCCTATATTGATCAGGTTTCTCAGGAATCAGGAGAATTCCTGCAGATTGTGAACTATAATCTGGCAGGATCTCAGTACGCTGTGGCTGGCACTATTGCAGGTTTGAAGGCCCTGGATGTTGATTCTTCCCGGCGGGCTCAGGAAGCCGGGGGCAAAAAGCCCTTCATGCTGGTTCCTGGCATTGATGTTCCCTTCCACTCTACCCTCCTGCGCAAGGGGGTTCCGGAGTTCCGGGAAAAGCTGGATTCACTTTTGCCCGAAAATATTGATTATCAGCGCTTGGTTGGCCGCTATATTCCTAATCTGGTTGCCCGCCCCTTTGAGTTGACTCGAGATTTTGCCCGTTCCATCCTGGAGGTAGTTCCATCTGAACGGCTGAAGGCTGTGACAGAAAATGAGGATTTGTGGAACGAGTACGCCGCTGATGAAAGCAAGCTGGGCCGTTTGCTCCTCGTTGAGCTCCTATCCTGGCAGTTTGCCTCCCCAGTCCGCTGGATTGAGACTCAGAGCCTGCTCTTCACTCCTCGCGAGCAGGGCGGTCTGGGCCTTGACACCTATGTAGAAGTTGGTTTGGGAAATTCACCAACTTTGGCTAATCTGGGGGCGAAGACCCTTCTTCTGCCTGAGTTT
The DNA here is from genome assembly GCF_001042695.1 of Scardovia inopinata JCM 12537. NCBI lineage: Bacteria > Bacillati > Actinomycetota > Actinomycetes > Bifidobacteriales > Bifidobacteriaceae > Scardovia > Scardovia inopinata. The sequence continues at coordinate 344,133 of NZ_AP012334.1, forward strand.
GATGGGGTTCAGGTGAATGTTTTCAATGTAGGCAGGGATGAAACCCGGGTTTATATGACCGATGATGACCCGGATTCCTTGGTTCCTCAGGATGAAGATTTGGATGACAATCTGGACGATGATTCTCAGGATCAGGCTCAGAACCAAACTTCCGCTGGGTCTCAGGGTTCCCAGGCTCAGGCTGCTCCAGCAGTTCCGGCCCCTCCTGCTGCTTCCACAGTGTCAGGCCCGGTCTCCACAGAGGATATTCCTTTCACCGCTTGGGATGGGATCAGGACTCTGATCGCTTTCAGCGCCAAGATCAGGCCTGAACAGATTGGAGATCAGGACACTACAGACACCCTGACGAATGGTGTTTCTTCCCGCCGCAACCAGCTGCTGATGGATATGAGTTCTGAGCTCGCAGTTCCCAGCATAGAAGGTGCTGCCGAGGCCACTGTCAGTGCTCTCAAGCCGACAGTCATCAAGGCTGCCCCTCGCTACAAGCCCTTTGGCCACGTTCTTTCTGATGCCATCCGGGAACGTCTCCATCAGCTTTTTGGATCTGCTGGAGTTAAGCAGTCCCACATCGCACAGCGTTTGTCTGACGCCTGGGGCTTGGGAGATGGCTGGGCTGCCTTTACCACAGCTGAGCTTCTTTTGGGCACTCGTGAAGGAGCCAGCACCCGTGGGGGAGATCTGGCTACCCTGCCAACCGCAGCTGTTTCCAATGTTTCTGAAGCAGATGCCCTGATTGATAAGGCAGTTCAGGATGTGGCCGCAGCTCACGGCGTTACCATAGCCCTGCAGTCTGCTTCACCTTCTGCATCCGGCGCTATGGTCGATTCCGCTGCTCTCAAGGAGTTTGCTTCAGGAATAACCGGCGACAATGGTCTCCTTGCTTCTACTGCTCGCTATCTGCTGGATAAGCTGGGTCTGGGAACTCCTGCCCAGCAGGGCTTTAATCCTGATGATGTGGATGCAGATGGCGGGGAGAGCGAATCCACTGATGAATCCATCATCGATGTGGTTACTGCAGAGCTGGGACCCAAGTGGCCTAAGCTGGTAGCCCCTCGCTTTGATCAGCGTAAGGCTATACTTTTGGATGATCGCTGGGCAAGCGCCAGAGAAGATCTGGCTCATCTCTACTATGAGTCTCTTGCTGCTTCACCCGATCACACTCAGCCGGCCAACTCCTCTCTGTCTTCCTTCACTGGGGCAGGGCAGGCAGTAGCTGATCAAGCTGACTGGTATGCCGATCAGGCCAATCAGGCCGGCCGTCAGGATTTGGTCCAAATTTTCCGGCAGATAAGCAAGCTGGCTGAAGATTCCAGCGTTAAGTCAGCTGATATTGCTGTAGTCACTGGAGTTTCGCAGACCTCAATAGCCGGTCAGGTTATGGCAGGATTGCTGGCTCAAGGTGCTACCGTTATTGCTGCCAGTTACAGCTTTGATCCTGACTTCATTCAATGGGCAAAAGAAACCTACCGCACTCATGCAGCAGGTTCTGCGAAGCTCTGGCTGGTGCCAGCCAACCTGTCCAGTTACAGGGATGTGGATGCGCTCGCAGCCTGGGTGGGCTCTGAGCAAAAGGAGACACACGGCGCAACAACGACTGTTATCAAACCTGCTTATGCTCCCACTCTCCTTTATCCCTTCGCTGCTCCTGCCATGTATGGAACTATGGCGGATACGGGGGAGCTCTTTGAATCGCAGGCACGGCTTATGCTGTGGGGAGTGGAGAGACTGATAGCCAAGCTGTCTCCTCTAGGCGTGGAAACTGATGTTAATCATCAGCTGCATGTGGTTCTGCCTGGTTCTCCCAACCGGGGAACCTTGGGCGGAGACGGTGCCTACGGTGAGATCAAGAGTGCCTTGGACGCTATTGTTAACCGGTCCCGGGTTGAAAAAGACTGGTCTGCCAATGTTACTTTTGCTCATCCCCGTATCGGCTGGGTCAGAGGGACTGGTTTAATGGGAGGCAATGATCCTCTGGTTTCTACAGTGGAAAAAATGGGTGTTCGTACGTACAGCACTGAAGAAATTGCCCAGGAGCTGATCAAGCTGTCCTCTGCTCAGTCCCGGAAGCAGGCTTTGGCCGGTCCTCTGGAAGTTGATCTGACCGGTGGTATGGGATCCGTCAGCCTCGATATGTCAGAGCTGAGGCAGGAAGCCACCCGCCAGGCCAAGGAGGAGGCCGCATCTGATCCATCGTCGACAGATGCTTCTTCTGTAACTTCAGCAGACCATACCCTCATTAAGGCTTTGCCTACTCTCCACATTCCTCAGCAGGCCTCGGTAAACCTGTCTGACTGGACAGCGGTAACCGCCCGTCCTGAAGATGAGATTGTTATCGTTTCCATAGGTGAGATGGGTCCCTGGGGTTCTGGCCGAACCCGGCATGATGCAGAGCTGGGAATCAGACCTGACGGCCAAGTCGATCTGAGCGCTGAGGGTGTGCTGGAATTAGCCTGGAATATGGGTCTGATTTCTTGGCAGGACTCTCCTCAGCCTGGCTGGACAGATGCCGAGGGAAATCTGATTGAAGAGTCTGACATCTATGATCATTTCCATGATGAAGTCGTTGCTCGAAGTGGAATTCGTCCCTTTGACGACGGCATGGGATCTGATTATCAACATGGAACTGACGAACGGGCAGCTGAAGTTTTCCTTGACCATGATATTACTTTCAGTGTGGCCAGCGAGGAAATTGCCAAAGAATATTACGATGCAGACGAGGCCCATACTGTTATTCAGTATGATGACCAGGCTGATGAATGGCTGGTTACCCGGACAAAGGGTGCCAGTGCCCATGTACCCAGGAGGGCAGTCATGTCCCGGCAGGTGGGAGGCCAGTTCCCTCGGGGATTTGACCCTCAAAAGTGGGGAATTCCTGCGTCCATGGTGGGAGAGGTCGATCCCATTGCCCTCTGGAACATAGTGACTACAGTCGATGCCTTTATTTCTGCCGGATTCTCTCCGTCTGAGATTCTTCAGGCTATTCATCCATCCAAGTTGGCATCTACGCAGGGAACTGGTTTTGGCGGCATGCACTCCATGCGTCAGCTTTATGTGAACCGTTATCTGTCTCAGCCCTATCCGACTGACATCCTCCAGGAAGCCCTGCCAAATGTGGTGGCTGCTCATGTGATGCAGTCTTACATTGGCGGTTATGGCAACATGATCCAGCCTGTGTCTGCCTGCGCCACTGCGGCTGTATCTCTGGAGGAAGGCGTTGACAAGATCCGCCTGGGCAAGGCTGATTTTGTGGTCACTGGAGCTATCGATGATATTGGGGTGGAATCAGTTAATGGCTTTGGCGACATGAATGCTACGGCTAACTCTGATGAAATGTACGCCAAGGGTATTTCTAGCCGATTCTTCTCCCGGGCTAATGACCGTCGCCGTGGAGGCTTCTTGGAGGCTCAGGGTGGTGGAACTATCCTGATTACCAGGGGCGATTTGGCCGAAAAGCTTGGTCTGCCAGTGGCGGCTGTGGTTGCGTATGCTAATTCTTTCGCTGATGGAGCTCATACATCAATTCCCGCTCCGGGGCTGGGAGCTCTTGCTGCAGCTCAGGGTGGCCAGGACTCTGTTCTTGCCGGTGAGTTGAGAAAACTAGGCCTGACTGTTGATGATATTACCTTGGTTTCCAAGCATGATACTTCTACTAATGCCAATGATCCCAATGAATCTGAACTGCACAACACCCTGCAGCACGCCATTGGCCGCACGCCTGGCAACCCGCTGTATGTCATCTCTCAGAAGAGTCTGACCGGACATGCCAAGGGAGGGGCAGCAGTATTCCAGCTGAATGGCCTGACTCAGGTCTTTTCTACTGGTTTAATCCCGGCAAATGCTTCTCTGGATTGTGTGGATCCTGAGCTTGCAGGGGATGACCTGATGGTTTGGTTCCGTCGCCCGCTCAATATTGCCGCAGCTGGCCGAACAGTTAAGGCTGGCCTGGTGACTTCCCTGGGATTCGGCCATGTTTCCGGCCTCGTTGCTCTGGTCCATCCTGGCGCTTTTGAGGCTGCTATTGCACAAACCGATGGTCAGGAAGCTCTGGAAACCTGGCGGGCCAGGGCTAACCAGCGTCTGGCTGACGGTAACCGTCACTTCCATGATGGCATGTTGGGGAGGGAACCCCTCTTCCAGCAGATTGAGAACCGGCGATTCCATGAGGATTCGCACACATACGATTCTCACGAAGTGGAGAAGGCTATGCTGATGAATCCTCAGGCCCGGCTTGGTGCAGATGGCTTCTACCAGGCATAACTTTTTCCACATTTTCCAGGCCTCGACAGGCAGCGCATGTCTCACAGGTATCAGTAGCCTTGCATGGCATGTCTGCTAGCTGTGATTTTGGGTCGGTTGTCCTTGTGACGACCGACCCTTTTAGTCAGAACACTGTCCCCCCCCATGCAATATGTCATCTGCTTCATTCCGTATATTCCAAAAAATGATAATATATATACCATGATTCAGGCAACAATTCAGGGCATTGGGCATGATGTGGTTAATATTCATGATTTTTCGACTCAATGCGGACAGAACCCGCATTTTATCCGGAATTTCTTTTCAGCCACAGAGATCCGTCAAGCCCGACGGCGCAGTCTTGTCAAAAATGATGATCTGTCCCTTCATCTTGCTGCTCGCTGGGCTGGTAAGGAGGCCTTTATTAAAGCCTGGTGTCAGGCCTTGTCTTTTGCTGAATCTCAGGAGGAAAGGGAGCTTCCATCTCAGAATGAGAATTATCCCTACACTATCGAGAATTTTCCCTGGAAAGAAGTAGAAATTCTCGATGATGCCCACGGTGTGCCCAACCTGTATCTATCTGCTCAGATGAGGAGGAAACTGGCAGAAAGCCTGGAGATTGTGGAAGAGCAGGCAATTTTTAGTGTTTCTCTTAGCCACGATGATCCTATTGCTTCGGCAGTAGCAATTATTCAAGCTCAGCCAAGAAAAAATGAGCAGGACCCAAGCTTGTAAGCCTTAAGCCGCAAGCCGGGCTTAAGGCTATAAACTTGTTTCGCATTCGCGAATGATTATATTAAAAAATGAAAGAGACATGTCAATTCGCGAATGGAAACGTCGTGTCCCGTTTAATTACAATCCTTTCGCAAATGCGATAGCATTTATCGATGGTTAAAAAGATGATTTACGATCAGTCACTGACTTCACTAGACAGATAGCCGATGGCATCAGATATTTATCTATAAAGCATAATGATACTGGTAAGAAAATTTCCCAAGATCTTAATAGATCAACCGGCTATATAAGTATAAGAATGAGTGGCTTACAGAGTTGAGACACAGATGAGCTCGACTTTTTTGCTAAACATGGCATTACGCTTCAGCTTTAGACATGTTAGATGAGATACGTCAGAGACAAAATAGTAAAATACAATCTTATGTTCTTGTTGCTGATAGGGATCTGAATAAACTTCTTGGAGCGTAAATACCTGATGAATGACAAGTTATCAATTGATAATCAAGGAGAATAGAAAATGAGAATCATAGACAAAGCTATCAAACGTATAAAATTAAGTTTTCATAATAATACACAGCAAACCTCAAAGATAAATACGCTGCCCAATAATGCTAAACTTCAAACGTTGAGCATGGAAGCGGACACAATTATCTTTGACACAGAAACAACAGGAAATTTTTCTGATCAAAGAATCATTGAGATAGGAGGACTTTTCCTTAGAAAAGGTGTACCGATAGGCGAGTGGCAGCAACTTATCAACCCGGGTGTGAATATTACCCATTTTTCACAACATTTATCAGGCATTAATGATGCAATGATTGCTAATGAGCCACCAGCAAGCACTGTAATACCATGGTTTATTAACTCTATTCAAAACCTTACCATTGTAGGGTACAATGTTAACTTTGATATTAATGCTCTCAATGAGGAAGCAAATAGGCTTGGAATGAGTGGAATATCTGTAAGCAATGTTATTGATGTTATTGATATTGCACGTCAATCGTTACCAAATTCGCCAAGTTATTCACTCGAACAAGTTGCTATATTACTTAATGTTAGTGATACTGAAAAGCATCGTGCATTAGATGATGCCATACTCACATGGAAGTGTTGGCAAAAAATGGAAAGCATGAATAATAAACAAATTATTCTTTCACAAGAACAGGTAACGACAGTATCACAACGTAATAGCAAAATACGAAATGATAAAAACAAAGCATGTTCTTTTAAGCAGGTATCTTGATAATTCAAGTGATCCAATAAATCAGAAACCTTCAGGTAGAGAGATTATATCTTATGACAGGGGTGAAAATCTAACAGGGTGGAAAAATCACCAGGAGATATTGGCTCATTATGGTTATGATGATTGGCTGTGGGTATATGTTATACCAGGTGTTATTAAACGAGGTAAGTATAAGGGTGAGCCTACTTATGATGTTTATCTTGATGGTGAGCTGATTGGAAATTTGACGTCGACTATATACTAGTATCATCAAGGGCAGGTTCCGCCTGAAGGTGCAGTTATGATTGCCCGTATTAGAGATTCTGCAAATGATAAGAGTCTAGGAAGATATCAAGTGAGATTACAAATGCCAGAGCGGAACTAGTAATAATTATTATTATGGTTACTGTTGATAGTCTTTACAGTACGGCTGACAGCAGTGAAACTCGTCAACCCGACAGAGTATAAGATGACTGCCAGGGCGTATGAGAATAATAAATGGCAGATGGCAGTAGCATTAAATATTACAAGCCAGGTTCTTACAGATTATGAGACTCTTCTCGCAAGTAAAAGGCTTTAAACGTCTCTCCCATTTTTCAGTGAAGTACCCTAAAATAAACTATCCTAATACTGGCGGTGCAGGAGTGTCTGGGATGCAGAATCGGTAATCAACAGACCGTTCATCATCACCATCTATCATTGCTGTCCACTTATATTGCCCAGAAGCTAAAGGAATACCAGTACCAAAATCTATAACTGTATGATATTGCGATGTTAAAAATTTTTTTGTACCAAGGTCAAGATTTGTTGACTCAGTATCTAAAGTAATAACATTTGCTACTCGTAATGGTTGAGGCCCAGTAGCGCCAGGGATTTCAACAATCTTATCATTACTATCACGAAGTGAATATTCAATTGTCATTTCAATGGGACAATATTTACCTGGAACTGCGAAAATAAAAATAACAGAAAATCTGCTAGTAACAGGTGCTCCCTGTACTGGATAGAATAATATATTAATACCTTCTCCAAGAATATTCATTTTCCCAGATGAATCATTACTAGCATAATCTGCCATGAGAATCTTGATTGTGGCATTTTGCGAGGCAATACTCATTATGCTCCAATTAATTGCGAATCATGGCACACACGATTTAAAGTATCGCCTGTTTGTGGTGTTGAAACAAAAAATGGTTGTTTGCGATCTTCTTTTTGTTGAGGGACAACAAAACTCATAGTATTGCTCTGAAGCAGGGGAACACCATTATCAAGAGACTCATGAACATCATACTTTTCATTCATTTTCTGTTCCTTAGCGAACATGGAAATACCTTCTTGTGCCAGCTTATGAACATCATTGAAAGTATCACTGCTAGCAGTATATCCTGGCATATCAGGAGATTCTACCCACCAAATACCATCTTCATGGTGAAAGATTAATTTAATAACTGCCATAATGCCCCTTATTTTTGGTTAAGAATATTTTTTATTTCATCCTCGGTTAAGCCAATATCTTTTTTAAGAATTTTCTTAACTAAACCGGGTGGTATTTCTTTAGTATGTAATGCTAAGGTTAACGATGGATGTTCCGGTGATGATAAATGTCGATGTGAACCAGTCCTTTGCCTTATTTCTTTATATCCAAGATCTTGAAGAATCTTGCTTAATTTTTTAGGATTCATAGAGGGGTAATTAATTGTCATACTATTCCTCCATGTAACATTCTTCATACCCATTAAATCATAGTTTTCTGATTTATGGAAATCTCACTATATGTCATGTCGTTTTAAATAAGATAAGAAAAATCATAATCATTGTGTAGTAAGGAGTTTATTGATAATGTGGATTATTTGTTCTAATGGTAGGCTGATAAGAATCTGATCGCGTTCTTCCTCCGGTAAGGGCGTATGCAAGCGGTGAGACTGTTTTTACTATCATCTGCTGCTGGTGGGGGGTGTCCTGCCGGTTAGCAAACTGTCGAGTGTGTGCATGACGTGCTACTGGTGATGTTCCCGTATGATCGTCTGCTCATAGTTTTCTGCCGTTTAATAGGATGTTGGGTATTTTCTTCTGGCTTGTTTACTGTACCTAACATTTTACCCAACAATTATATCACGTTTCAGCACGTTTCAGCATGAAAACTAGCATGGTAGGGTAGTGGATATTAATCGGCAGGAAACCTAGCATACAAGCCAAAAACCGCATAAAAAAAGAGCTCCGCTAGTATACCTAGCAGAGCCTAGAAGCGGAGACAGAGGGATTCGAACCCTCGAACCGCTTACGCAGTTAACACCTTAGCAGGGTGCCCCTTTCGGCCACTCAGGCATGTCTCCAATGCTGCACAGAGGTTGTTCCTCTGCATTCATTAAAAAATGGCAACGTAAGTAGTTTATGAAACTACATGGACGAACGTGACTGTCGAGTCTTGTCTTAACATATCTTCTTTCACATTCAGGCAGGGAAAGCTTCCTTTTAGCAAAACGTTGCAGGCAGCCGCTATAATTCCTTAGGTTGTCGAACAGGTACAAGAACTGTGCAGACAGAAAATTTGTCAAGGAGTCTGCCCGTATTGTACAGGTTATAGATTAGTGGCTGTTGATTTAGTTTTGTTGCGAGGAACTGGAAACTGTGAAAATCATTACTCTTGCCCCACATGCCGATGGCTCGGTTGAGTGGCCTCTTTTGGATAAGGAAAAACGGTCTGTGGTGACCATCGGCAGTTTCGATGGAGTACACAAGGGGCATCAGGCCATTATCTCCCGAGTCGCTGATTTAGCCCGCCAGCAAGGCAGTTTCTCGGTAATCATTATGTTCGACCCCCGCCCTTCTTATGTTCATGCCCGGGAAAAAGCACGAATAGCTGGGCAGGGCCAGGATTCGACCGCCAGCCGGGACGATCAGGCTCTGTCCAGCGTGAGCCAGCGGTGTGAATGGATTGAAGGCATGGGAGTGGATTATCTGATAATCGTGACCTATACCCTTCCTTTTGCCAATCAAACCTATGTCAATTTCCTAGGTCAGCTGGTGGGCAAACTGGGTATGCGAACCCTGGTTTTGGGCCATGACGCTCGTCTGGGCCGGGGGCTTGCGGGAGATATGAAGGCTATGAAGAATCTGGCTTCTGCTACCGGTGTTTTCGAGGTTGAATCCGTTGACGACCAAGGGCAGGAGGACGTATGGATTCCCCAAAAGATTGTCTACGAGGTTCCTCAGGGGCATGGTGAGCCTGCCGATCCTTTGGAGGGTATGACCAAGTCTGAACGCCGTGCTTGGACTAAAAAGCATGGGATGAAACGGGCCCGTCGCTGGAGTTCATCATTCGTGCGTTATGCCTTGTCTACCGGCCGTATGGGGGATGCCGCCTCTGTCTTGAGCCGATTTCCTCAGATCCGCGGCCTTGTTGTACATGGCGAACAGCGCGGACGGACCCTGGGATATCCCACAGCTAACCTGGGCGGCCTGATTGAAGGTTTTATTCCAGTAGATGGGGTTTATGCCGGCTTTGTGACTGATCAGGATGATTCAAATCCTCATCGAATACCCGCCGCAATTTCCATTGGGACTAAGGAAACGTTTGTTGATGAGATCGGTCAGGAACATCTGAAAAGAGTCGTGGAATCTTACCTGGTGGATCAGGACGGCATTGATATTTATAATCACCATATTAAGGTTGAATTTGGTCTTTATATGCGGCCTCAAGTCCGTTTTAAGGATGCTCAGGCTCTGGTTGACCAGCTGAAGAACGATGAAAAGGAGACCAGGACTTGGGCAGAATCATACCTTAGTCAGAAAGCCGCCTAGAAAGCCGCCTGACAAACCTATAGATAAGCGAAGCTATAAATCTTCCAGCAGGGTCTACCACCTTTTGCCGGGATTCGCCGAGACTGCCGAGATTGCCGGATGTGCCAGGATCTCTGGATTCGCCAGATCTACCAGGTCTGGTTGAGAATCCGGCAAAACTCTAGTTGAAGATCCGGCGAATGGCGTAGTTGCCGCCGGGGAAGCCCCAAGAAATAGGGGTTACCTGGGTGCCGCGGGAAGGGTTCAGGGCGTTGATAATCTTGCCATTTCCAATATAAATAGCGGCGTGGCTTCCATTAGCCAGAATATCTCCTGGCTTGGCTTGTGCCAAAGAGGGGACTGCGGTTCCTGCCCCTGCCTGAGCGCCGGAGGAATGGGGGAGTCCTACTCCAAAGCGGGCATAAACCCACATCACCATACCAGAGCAATCCCAGCCTGCCGGAGTAGATCCTCCCCAGCGATAGGGAGCGCGGCCTGCATAGCTGACAGCCAGAGCAGCTACCTTAGCCCCGGTACCGGAGCCGGTCACTGTGCTGGGAGTTGTAATACTTGGTACTGTAGCTTGCTGGGTGGTAGTTGTTCTTGTAGAACGAGTAGCTGTATTCCCAGTCTGGCTGTTTGTGGTAGTCCTTGTGTTCCCGTTAGTTGTGCCAGCCTGATTGGCATTCTCAGCTGCATCTGCTGCCGCTTGGCTGGATTTGACAGACGTGGCCGCCGAGCTTAGGGCAACACCAGCTGAATTAAGATCAGCCGTACTGGTTTCAGTATTCTTCAGGCGATCAGCAGCTGTATTCAGAGCTGATTTCAAACTTGCCTTTTTAGCAGAATCAGCCTTGGGCGAAGAATTATAAATAGTTGTGGCTGTGCTGACCAAAGATTCGAGATTGGTACGGGCAGTCTGCTGATCTTTAGTAGGAGAGTAAGGAACGTGGGTGTTGGAGCTGTTGTCGCTCAAGGACCAGGAAGCGTTCTTGGCTGTGGTAACAGAGCTTGACTCATCCAGAAGCTCGTTCCTGTCTGTAGAACGGGAAACTGATGAACTGGAAGAAGCGTCAGCGCTCAAAATTCCATTGTTGGAGGCAATAGCTGGGGCAGTAGACCCTGCCAGCGCTGCCAAAACCGCAATACTAGGCACAATGGTTCCCAGACGAAGGGCTTTGGCATGGGAGGGCACAGAAAGAACACTCTTAGCTGAGGAGGAAGATTGGCCCCTGAGTGAGGCAAAGAATCCTGTATGTTCTGGTGCGTGGCGACCTTTAGACAAAACGCAATCCTTACTGTTGACTTCATGTGTTTTCTCCATAATATCGACACACCAGAACAAAGGCCAGAAAAATAAGAATTTATGCATTTATTTTTCTCTGAGCTAGAAGCCCTGAGATGGTAACTAGCCTGAAAAGCCCTCTAAAATCAAGGGAATTGGAAGCAGTAATAAATAACACGTATAAGTTGATTATGAGTTTTTGCTTATGTATGAGAATTTATGTTTTATGGTAGTAACCGTGCGCTGTTCAGATTAGGGGAATTGGCAGGATCGGACAGACCATGCTCTCAAAATTTGTAGCCAGGCGCAAAAGTAATAGAAACATACAGATAGACAATACAGATAGAATTGAAAGGCAGGAATAAGTATGTCAGCTCCAGATCAGGAACCTCAGGAAGGTCAGGCAGATCAAACACCATTGTCATCTCAGGCTGCATCATCAGCGGAACCAGTCAGAGTCAATCACAGGCTTCGTAACCTGCTGATTGCCGGCATTCTTGTTATAGCAGTGGTTCTGGCTGCTTTCTTTGGCATTCGGGTAAGCAGGAGTGGCCATGAATCAGCAGCTAAGGGATCGAAATCCAACCCTGTTCTTATTGGCGTTGTCGGTGCTAATAATGAGCAGTGGAAAGTTTTCAAAGCAGAAGCTCAAAAAGAGGGAATCTATGTTGAGTTGAAGAATTTTACCGATTACACATCGGAGAACCCTGCCCTTGCTCAGGGGAGCTTGGATTTAAATGAGTTCCAGCATATTCTTTATCTGGCAAACTACAACGTCAAGAATAACCAGAATCTGCAGCCTATTGGAGGCACGGCAGTCTTCCCCCTGGGCCTCTACTCCAAGAATTACAAAAAGGTGAGCCAGATTCCGGCCGGTTCTACCATTGCCATTCCTAATGATGAAACAAATCAGGCTCGGGCTCTAGGGGTTCTCAAGAGCGCCGGTTTAATCACGCTCAAGGGCGGCTGGACTGCTTTCAGCTCTCCGAACGATGTAGACACAGCCAAATCCAAGGTCAAGGTTAAGGCTGTGGAGGCTGCTAAGGTGGCTAATTCCCTCAGCGATCCGTCTATAGCTGCCGGAGTGGTAAATAATGACTACGTCAAGGACGCAGGAATAAATCCGACAGATGCCATTTACCAGGACAGTGCCGCATCCGAATCTTCCAAACCCTACATCAACGTATGGGTCGCCCGCAAGGCCGATGCTAAGAATCCTCTGTACCTGAAGCTGGTGAAGATTTTCCACAAGAAAACTGTCACTGACGCTTTGATGAGGCAGTCCGGCAATCAGGGCACCCTTAATTACGATTCAGCCGCAGACCTGCAAAAGATCCTTAGCACTGTGGAAAAGCAGGCCCGACAGGCAGGAGAGCAAGAAACAGCAGGCAAAAAGTAGGGAACGAAGCACAGACCATAAAGGCAGACCATGCTGTACATACGGTAAGTACAGAGCGAAAGGATAAAGCAGTGGCAGCTGATAGGACAGATCAGATTGGCAGTGACTCAGATAAAAGGGACATTATTGTTTTTGACCATGTGACCAAAAAATTCCCCGGTACCGGCAGGAAAGATCCTTCTCACCTGGCAGTTGATGATATTTCCTTTACTGTCAGGAAGGGCGAGATCTTTGGCATCATAGGCTATTCTGGCGCGGGAAAATCCACACTGATCCGTCTGATCAATCAGCTGGAACGTCCCAGTCAGGGGAAGGTGCAGGTTTTTGGACAGGAAGTCACTGCTTTATCTGAGTCAAAGATGCGGCCTATTCGTCAGAAGATCGGAATGGTTTTTCAACAGTTCAATCTTTTTGCCTCCAAGACTGTTGCCGGAAATATTGAGTATCCCCTCATTCAGGATCAGTGGAGGAAGGATTACCGTCAGGCTCGGGTAGCTGAATTGCTGGATTTTGTGGGGCTGACCAATCAGTCCAGGAAATATCCCAGCCAACTTTCAGGCGGACAAAAACAGCGTGTAGGCATTGCCCGGGCCCTGGCCACTCATCCTGATATTCTCCTGGCGGATGAGGCCACCAGCGCTTTGGACCCGCAGACTACCGGGGAAGTTCTGGAGTTGCTCCAAAGAGCTAATCATGATTTTGGGGTTACTATTGTTCTCATTACTCATCAAATGGATGTAGTCACCCGCATTGCTGACCGGGTTCTGGTTATGAGCCAGGGCAAGGCAGTAGAAGAAGGACCGCTGTACCGGGTTTTTGCTCATCCCCGGCAAAAGATTACCCGAGATTTTGTAGCGACAGCTATCAACTCCATTCCCAGCCAGGAAGAAGTTGCCAAGCTTCGGTCCCATCTTTCCGACAGAGAAGACAGACTGGTTACCGTTATTATGCGGAACCCTGATCCTTCCCTGGAAATCACGCCTTCCGGGCAGAGGATTTCTTCCATGCTTACCCACAGGGGAATTACCAATACCATTCTGGTTGGGGGAGTTCAGGAAGTAGCCCAAAAATCTCTGGGTGCTTTCACCTATATTTTCCACAGCGATGATGGGAAGCTGGACACATACATTCAGCAGCTTCGTTTGGCTAACTGCATTGTTGATTTTGGCAGCTTAGATAATCCTATTGATTATGACCAGGCCCTGGCTGCTTATGAGCATAATGAAGAGGACAGGCTGCAGGCTGTCCGCAATCAGAATTGGCAGTTGAATTATGATCAGTACGTGGAAGAGAAATCAACAAATCAGGAAGGAGAATAAAGATGGGACTGACAGGTATAGTTTCTGCCGCTGCCAACGAAAAATGGTTGGATTTTACCTCTTATATACATGACGGGTCTTTAGGCACTGCGATTGCGGAAACACTGGAGATGGTTTTTCTGACCCTGCTCATCGGCGGTATTCTGGGACTGATTTTGGGAGTAGTTCTCTGGGGAACCAGGCCAGGCAATCTTTTTGGCAATGCTGTTGTCTATAAAATACTGGACGTTATTATTAATTTGATCAGGCCTATACCTTTTATCATCTTTCTCGCTGCCATGCAGCCGGTAACTATTGCCGTCATCGGTACCTCTATTGGAACGGCTGCCGCCATGTTCCCCATGATTATCATGTGTACTGTAGCCTCATCCCGCCTGGTGGAACAAAACCTAGTATCCACTGATCCGGGTGTAATTGAGGCAGCCCGATCTATGGGAGTGTCCAAATTTGGCATTATTACTACGGTCTTGATTCCTGAATCCCTGGCTCCTCTGATTCTGGCCTATGCCTTCCTCTTTATTTCAGTTTTAGACATGTCAGCTATGGCCGGTTACATTGGCGGCGGCGGAATCGGTAATTTTGCCATCGCATACGGTTATCAGAAATTCAACCCTTATGTAACCTGGGCGGCTGTCATTATCATGATTATTCTGGTTCAGATTGTGCAGGGGATTGCCAACGCCTTTGCTAAGCGTCTTCTCAGGCGGTAAGGTATGCTGGCGGTGATGAGGAGGTGAATTCACGGCGGCAGCCGGCGGAAGGCGGGGATAAGTAAAGAGTAGTCGGCGCAGCCGGAGTCGGACCGGATTGTACTCGTTTATCCCCTGTGGCATAATTAATGAGAATTTTACTAGCAGAAATCCAACAGGAAAATTTTTTGAGGGTTAATTATGGCGCAAACGTCAAATGATATTAAGAACGGATCCGTTATCAATCTGGACGGCAAACTGTGGAAAGTCATTAAGTTTCAGCATGTGAAGCCGGGTAAGGGGCCTGCTTTTGTTCGCACGACCATGCAGGAAGTGCTAACCGGAAAGATTGTTGATAAGACCTTTAATGCCGGCGTCAAACTGGACTTTGAAACTGTTGACAACAGGAATCTTCAGTATTCCTATCGTGACGGAGACAACTTTGTTTTCATGGATATGCAGACCTATGATCAGATTTTCATTCCTGAGACCTTAGTTGGTGATCAGCAGAAGTTCCTTCTGGAAGGTACGGACTGCATCGTTTCTTTCCATGATGATGAGCCCCTGGCAGTGGAACTGCCCGCTTCCGTTATTCTGACTGTTTCTCACACTGAACCTGGTCTCCAGGGCAATCGGTCATCTGCTGGCACTAAGCCGGCAACTGTTGAAACCGGTGCAGAGATTCAGGTCCCCCTGTTCATCTCCGAAGGGGAAAAGGTCAAGGTAGATACCCGCGACGGTTCCTACCTGGGCCGCGAAAACTAAGAGTTGTCGG